>NZ_JQMO01000002.1:1228106-1535132 GCF_000744785.1 Kitasatospora azatica KCTC 9699
CTGGGGATCCGGGTGGCCAGCAGCTGGTGCGCGCCGAGCGAGAGCACGTCCAGCACCGGCGGGTCCACCTCGCGCAGCGGCCGGTCGATGCAGGCGGCGATGATCGCGTCGTAGCTGCCCTGCTGGCGCAGCGTGCCGTAGACCAGCTCGGTGGCGAGCGCGGCGTCGCGCCGGTCCATGCCCTGCTTCTGCTCGGCCTCGCGCAGCAGCGAGGGCAGGATCAGGTTGGCGTAGGCGTCGCGCTCGTCGACGGCGCGCAGTGCGCGGAAGGCGACGATCCGCGCCGGGTCCTTCTTCGGCCGGCGGTGCGGACGGGGGGCGCGCTTGGCGGGGGTGGTGCTCATCGGGAGGTCCTCAAGGTGCTACGGAAGTATGGGTAAACAGTAAAGCTAAACCTCAGCGTCAGACTCTGCGGGTTCAGACTCCGAGGACTCAGACTCCGAGCAGCTCGCCGCTCTCGATCCGCACCCCGCGCGCCCAGTCCGCCGCCCGCATCGGCTTCTTGCCCTGCGGCTGGACCTCGCCCAGCTCGACCTCGTGGCTGCCGGTGCCGACCCGCACGCTGTTCTTGCTCACCGCGAGTTCCCCGATGCCCAGTTCGGCGGCGCCGGTCAGCAGTTTCACCGGCCCGCTGAGCTTGAGCCGCTCGCCCCGGAAGGTGGTCCAGGCACCCGGCGCGGGCGCGCAGCCGCGCACCAGGCGGTCGATCCGCAGCGCGGGGTGGGCCCAGTCGATCCGGGCGTCCTCGACGGTGATCTTCGGCGCCAGGGTGATCCCGTCGGCGGGCTGCGGGACGGCGAGCAGGCTGCCGTCCTCGATGCCGTCCATGGTCGCGACCAGCAGCCCGGCGCCGGAGCGGGCCAGCCGGTCCAGCAGCTCACCACTGGTGTCGGTGGGCCGGATCTCCTCGGTGATCACGCCGAACACCGGGCCGGAGTCCAGGCCGCGCTCGATCCGGAAGGTCGAGGCGCCGGTCACCTGGTCGCCGCCCAGCACCGCGTGCTGCACGGGAGCCGCGCCGCGCCAGGCGGGCAGCAGCGAGAAGTGCAGGTTGACCCAGCCGTGTGCGGGGATGTCCAGGGCCGGATCGCGCAGCAGCGCGCCGTAGGCGACCACCGGGCAGCAGTCGGGGGCCAGCTCGGTCAGCCGGGCCAGGAACTCGGGGTCACCGGGCTTCTCGGGCTTCAGCACCTCGATCCCGGCCTCCGCCGCGCGCTGGCCGACCGGGCTGGCGACCAGCTTGCGCCCACGCCCGGCGGGAGCATCGGGACGGGTGACCACCGCGACCACCTCGTGCCGGTCGGAGGCGAGCAGGGCCTCCAGGGCGGGGACGGCGACCTCGGGGGTTCCGGCAAAGACAAGACGCAAGGGGGTGCCTTTCGAAAAGGGATTAGCGGATCGGACCGAAGGTGCTGTGCGGCGACAGCCGCACCTCGGGCGCGGGGCCACCGCCCCAGTCGGCCTCGCGGATCGCGCGCAGCGCCTCCTTGCGCAGCTCGCGGTCGAGGCGGTCGATGAAGACGATCCCGTCCAGGTGGTCGGTCTCGTGCTGGATGCACCGGGCCAGCAGCTGGGTGCCCTCGACGGTCACCGGGTCGCCGTACTCGTTGAAGCCACGGGCCACCACGCCGAAGGCGCGCCTGGTGTCGAACCGCAGCCCGGGCAGCGACAGGCAACCCTCGGGCCCGTCCTGCTCCTCCTCGGACAGCGACAGGTCAGGATTGATCAGATGGCCTGTCACCCCGTCCACGTGGTAGGTGAACACCCGCAACGAGATCCCCAGTTGGGGCGCGGCCAGGCCGGCGCCCGGGGCGTCGAGCATGGTGTCGGTGAGATCCTTCACCAGCCTGCGCAGTTCCTTGTCGAAGGTGGTCACCGGCTGCGCCTTCGCGCGCAGTACCGGATCACCGAAGATCCGGATCGGCTGGATCGCCACGGCAACGGGCTCCTTTCCCACAGGGCAGCACGTCAGTCTAGTTGGCCCGCGGAGATGGCATATCCCGGATCTGGCGTGACGCGTTACCCCGGACCCCGCTTTCGCGTTGGTCAAGTGAGATTGACCGACCATGAGAGTCACACCGGAAGGTGGCCCGAGCCGATGGCCGAGCAGATCAACCACGACACCCGGGCACGGGCGAGTCTGCACCTGCTGGTGCGTGACATCGAACGCGTGCGCCGCCAGGTGGACGCCCTGCGCACCCTCACCGCCCAGCTGGGCAACGTCTACCGCCCGCGCCGCCCCAGCAGTTCCGGCGGGTTCGTGGTCTACGGACGGGCGCCGGCCCCGACCGTGCGGCTGGCCCAGGAGCTGCGCGAGAGCGTGGAGACCCTGGTGGCGGCGGCGGTGGAGTTCGACCGGGCGCTCGGGTTCTCCTGGGACTCGGTGGGTTCGGCCCTCGGCGTGACCAAGCAGGCGGTGCACCGCCGGTACGGGATGCGCCGCTCGGCCACCGAGCTGCTCGGCGCGGCCGGTGCCGCGCTGCCAGTGGGGCCGGCGCCCGCCGTGCCTTCCCCGGCCGCCCCGCGCGACGACGAATCCGCCGCCCCCGCCCCGGCGCCGGCCCCACTGGCCGCCGCCCGGACGGTCCCGGCGGCCCGCCAGGGCGGCCTCAGCGACCGGCCCGGCGTTCAACTGCGCGGCTGAAACCGCCCAAGGTGTGCGCAGGAACCATCCAAAGTGCGCAGGAAGTCGGCCGGGCCGACTTCCTGCACCGGGTCAACCGACGACGGCCCACCACCGTCAGCCGATGTCCGTGGGGTCGATCCGCACCTTGACCTGCTCCGCCCCGCGCAGCGCCAACCGCGCGATCTGCGCCGCCTTCAGCGCCGCCGCCAGCGCACCGCCCTGCCCCGGGCGCACCCGCAGCAGGGCGCGCTCCTGCTCCTGACCGCGCAACGGCGGCAGTGGCACCGGGCCGAGGATGTCCGCGCCGTCCGGCAGTCTGGTGACGCCCAGCAGGTCGGCGACAGCGGCCGGCGAGCCGGTGACCGCCGCCATCCGGGAGACCGGCGGGAAGCCCAGCTGGGCCCGCTCGGCCAGTTCCAGATCCGCGTGTCCGGCCGGATCCCAGCGGACCAGCGCCTGCACCGGACGGGCCGTCGGCTCCGCCACGACCACCACCACCCCGCCCCGGGTCGCAGGCCGCACCAGCGCGGCCGCCGCCAGCCAGAGCCGCAGCGCCTCCTCGCCCGCGCGCAGGTCGGGCCGGTTCAACAGCGCCCAGCCGTCCAGCAGCAGCGCGGCCGCGTACCCGCCCTCGGCCACCGGCTCCGCACCGGGCGTGGAGATCACCAACGCCGGCTCGGCGGGGACGCCCGGCAGCACCGAGTCCCGCCCGGAGGTCCGCACCGGGATGCCGGGGAAGGCCTTGCCCAGTTCCTCGGCCGTCCGCCGGGCCCCCACCACCTGGGCCCGCAGCCGGAAGCCGCCGCACTCCACGCAGTGCCACTCCCCCTCGGGCACCCCGCACCAGGAGCAGCGCAGCGCCTCGGCCGCGCCGACCGCCTCCAGCGGCCCGGCGCAGTGCGCGCAGCGGGCGGGCTCACGGCAGCGCTCGCAGGCCAGCCGCGGCACGTAGCCGCGGCGCGGCACCTGCACCAGCACCGGCCCCTCGCGCAGCCCCTCGCGGGCCGCCTGCCAGGCGACCGAGGGCAGCCGGGCGGCCTGGGCGGCGGCGTCCCTGGCCTGGTCGGCGTCCTCGACGGTGCGCACCCGGGGCGCCGTCTCCCGGACCACCGGGCGTTCGGCGGCCAGCGGGCGGGCCCAGCCGGTGCGCAGCAGCTGCGCGCCCTCGACGGTCATCGCCAGCCCGCCGAGCAGCACCGCGGCGCCCTCCTCGGCGGCGCGCAGCAGCGCCACCTCGCGCACGTGCGGGTGCGGGGCCCGCGGGTCGCTGTGGCTGCTGTCGCCGTCCGACCAGACCACCAGCAGGCCGAGGTCGTGGACCGGGGCGAAGACGGTCGCCCGGGTGCCGATCACGGCCCGGACCGAGCCGCGGCTGACCGCCAGCCAGTTGCGGTAGCGCTCCTTGGGGCCGAGGTCGGCGGTGAGCACGGCGTGCCGCTCCGGTCCGCCGAGCAGCTGAGTGAGCGCTTGCTCAACGCGTGCCACGGCCCGCCCGTCCGGCAGCACCACCAGCGCCCCGCGCCCACCCGCCAGCGTGCTCGCCACCGCCAGCGCGATCTCCTGCGGCCAGTCGGGCCCGGGCAGCGCCGTCCAGACCGCGCGCGGGGCGTGCCCCGCGGTCAGCGCCGCCAGGAACTCGGGGCCCTGCGGATAGCGCTGCCAGCTGCCGGGGGCAGGGGCCACCGGCGGCGGCAGCGGAGCCGGCGAGGGCTCGGCCTCGGCCTTGGCGTGCCGGGGCGGCACGGCGAGCTGGAGGACGTCCGCGAGGGTGCCCGCGTACCGGTCGGCGATGGTCCGACTGAGTTTCAGCAGAGCGGGCGTCAACACCCGCTCCGGCGAGAGCACCTGGGCCAGCGGAGCCAGCACCCCGGGGTAGTCGCTACTGGCGAGGCGGGCGACCACGAATCCGTCGTGCAGCTCGCCGCCCTCGCGCCGGCCGGCCGAGGTCATCCGGGCGCCGAACCGGACCCGGACCCGGACCCCCGGCTGGGCGGACTCGGCCATGGCCACCGGGACGGCGTAGTCGTAGTACTGGTCGAGGTGGAGCAGCCCCTTGTCCACCACCACCCGGGCCACCGGCAGCTCCTCGGCCAGGTGCGCGCCGCGCCAGGTGCGGGGCTTGGCCCGGCGCACCGTCTCCCGGATCAGCGCCAGCTGCTCGGGGGGTGCCCCCGGGGTGGTGTCTTCGCTGCTCATCTGTCCTTCCCTGGGCCGCTCGCCCCCAGTGGTACCACGGCGCGCTGACATGCCGCGGCGGCGACCACCCGGAGGGTGGCCGCCGCCGCGGCATGTCAGCGCGCCGACCCGCTCGGCAGAGCAGGCTCAGCGCGACAAGCAGGTGAGCCTCAGGCGCCCGCCGCCGCCTTCAGCTGCTCGGCGCGGTCGGTCCGCTCCCAGGTGAAGTCCGGCAGCTCACGGCCGAAGTGCCCGTACGCCGCGGTCTGCGCGTAGATCGGGCGCAGCAGGTCCAGGTCGCGGATGATCGCGGCCGGGCGCAGGTCGAAGACCTGGGTGACGGCTTCCTGGATCTTGAGCACCGGCACGGTCTCGGTGCCGAAGGTCTCCACGAACAGGCCCACCGGCTCGGCCTTGCCGATCGCGTACGCGACCTGCACCTCGGCCCGGGTCGCCAGACCCGCGGCGACGATGTTCTTCGCCACCCAGCGCATCGCGTACGCGGCCGAACGGTCCACCTTGGACGGGTCCTTGCCGGAGAAGGCGCCGCCGCCGTGGCGGGCCATGCCGCCGTAGGTGTCGATGATGATCTTGCGGCCGGTCAGACCGGCGTCACCCATCGGGCCGCCGATCTCGAACCGCCCGGTCGGGTTGACCAGCAGCCGGTAGTTCGACGTGTCGATGGTCAGGCCCTGCAGCTCCGGCTCCACCACGAACTCGCGGATGTCGGGCGCCAGCAGCGAGTCCAGGTCGATGTCACTGGCGTGCTGGGTGGAGACCACCACCGTGTCGAGGCGGACCGCCCGGTCGCCGTCGTACTCGATGGTGACCTGGGTCTTGCCGTCCGGGCGCAGGTACGGGATCGTCCCGTTCTTGCGCACCTCGGTCAGCCGACGCGACAGCCGGTGCGCCAACGTGATCGGCAGCGGCATCAGCTCCGGCGTGTCGTCGCACGCGTAGCCGAACATCAGGCCCTGGTCGCCCGCGCCCTGCTTGTCCAGGTCGTCCTCGTCGCCCTCGACCCGGGCCTCGTGCGCGAAGTCCACGCCCTGCGCGATGTCCGGCGACTGCGCGCCGATGGACACCGACACGCCGCACGAGGCGCCGTCGAAGCCCTTCTTCGAGCTGTCGTACCCGATCTCCAGGATCTTCTCGCGCACCAGCTGCGCGATCGGCGCGTAGGCCTTGGTGGTGACCTCGCCGGCGATGTGCACCAGGCCGGTGGTGATCAGCGTCTCGACAGCGACCCGGGAGGTCGGGTCGTCCTTGAGCAGGGCGTCGAGAATGGTGTCGCTGATCTGGTCAGCGATCTTGTCGGGGTGTCCCTCGGTGACGGACTCCGAGGTGAACAGGCGGCGAGACACAGCGCTCCCTGGGGTTGCAGCGGCTGCTGACTGAACGCTCCCGGCCGGGCCGGGGCATCCGGAAAGACTTGATTCCTGGAGTGTAACGGTCAGCTATCGCCGTTCAACACTCCCCCACCATGTTCTTGGACACTCTGTCTCACGCCTCGGGAAGCCCAGGAGTCACACCAGTCGCACAGCCACCAAGTCCCAGACCAAGTCCGCGAGGTCCTCCTTAGGACCGTCCGGAACCACCGTCTCGGAGCCGTCGGCCCCCAGCACCACGGCCTCGTTCGTGTCCGCCCCGAAACCCTTGGCCTCGCCGACCTCGTTGACCACCAGCAGGTCGCACCCCTTGCGGGCCAGCTTGGCCCGACCGTTGACCAGCACGTTGTCGGTCTCGGCGGCGAATCCGACGACCAGTTGGCCGGGCCGGGCCCGCTGCGCCGACAGCTCGGCCAGGATGTCCGGATTGCGGATCAGCGCCACCGGCGCCGGCTCCTCGCCCTCGACCTTCTTGATCTTGCCTTCGGCATATACGGCCGGACGGAAGTCGGCGACCGCCGCCGCCATCACGATGGCGTCGGCGTCGAGGGCCGCCTTGTGGGCCGCCTCGCGCAGCGCCAGCGCCGAGGAGACCCTGATCACATCGACCCCGGCCGGGTCCGGCAGCTCGACGTTGGCGGCCAGCAGGGTGACCCTGGCGCCGCGCGCCGCAGCGGTGACGGCCAGCGCGTACCCCTGCTTGCCGGAGGAGCGGTTGCCCAGGAACCGAACCGGGTCCAGCGCCTCCCGGGTGCCGCCGGCCGAGACCACCACGTGGCGGCCCGCCAGGTCCGGCGCCGCCGTCCCCCGGGCCAGCACCCGTCGACAGGCGGCGAAGATCGCGTCCGGGTCGGGCAGCCGCCCCTTGCCGGTGTCCTTGCCGGTCAGCCGGCCGACCGCCGGCTCCAGCACGACCGCGCCGCGCCGGCGCAGCGTGGCGACGTTCTCCTGGGTGGCCGGGTGCTCCCACATCTCGGTGTGCATCGCGGGCGCGAAGACCACCGGGCAGCGGGCCGTGAGCAGCGTGTTGGTCAGCAGGTCGTCGGCCAGGCCGTGGGCCGCCTTGGCCATCAGGTCGGCGGTGGCGGGGGCGACCACCACCAGGTCGGCCTGCTGGCCGATCCGCACGTGCGGGACCTCGTGCACCCGCTCCCAGGTCTCCACCGCCGCCGGCCGCCCGGAGAGCGCCGCCCAGGTCGCCTCGCCCACGAAGTGCAGCGCGGCCGCCGTCGGCACCACGGTCACCTGGTGGCCGGACTCGGTGAAGCGGCGCAGCAGCTCGCACGCCTTGTACGCGGCGATCCCGCCGCTCACGCCGAGCACGACACGGGGCTGATTCAGGGGGCTCGTCTCACTCACGCGGTCAGCTTATTGCTCAGACGTTCGCGAATACGCAAAAGGGCCCACCGGAGGAATCCGGTGAGCCCCTGCTGGGCAGTGAGCAGCCGTCAGGCGGCGTCGACCGCCTCGGCGGTCAGCATGCCCGCGTTGATCTCGCGCAGCGCGATCGACAGCGGCTTCTCGTGCACGTGGGTGTCGACCAGCGGGCCGACGTACTCCAGCAGACCCTCGCCGAGCTGCGAGTAGTACGCGTTGATCTGGCGGGCACGCTTGGCGGCGTAGATCACCAGGCTGTACTTCGAGTCCGTGGCCTCGAGCAGCTCGTCGATCGGCGGGTTGATGATGCCCTCGGGCGCGGTCATGGAAGAGGACACGCGAAAACCTTCCGAAAGGGTGGAAAAGAAAAGGTCAGACTACACCGAGCAAGGCTAGCAGCTCGGCCGCGACCTGCTCGACCGAGGTGTTCACCAGCGTGGTGTCGAATTCGGGTTCGGCGGCCAGTTCGACCCGGGCGGCGGCCAGCCGTTCGTCGATGACCTCCTGCGGCTCGGTGCCCCGGCCGGTGAGCCGGCGGACCAGCTCCTCCCAGCTCGGCGGAGCCAGGAAGACCAGCTGCGCCTCGGGCATCGACTCGCGGACCTGGCGGGCGCCCTGCAGGTCGATCTCCAGCAGCACGGGCTCGCCGCGCTCCAGCTTCTGTTCGACCGCGGCCCTCGGGGTGCCGTACCGGTTGCCGGCGAAGACGGCCGACTCCAGCAGTTCGCCGTTGGCGACCAGCTTGTCGAACTCGTCGTTGTCGACGAAGTGGTAGTGGACCCCGTCCTTCTCGCCTGGCCTGGGGCGCCGGGTGGTCGCCGAGACCGAGAGCCAGACCTCGGGGTGCTGCTGCCTCATATGAGCGACGACCGTGCTCTTGCCGACCCCCGAAGGGCCGGAGAGCACGGTCAGCCGCGGACGTTCACTCATGCACCGATTATCCCGGATCCTGGACGAACCCGGGACCACCGGTCCCCACTAGGACGCGGTACCACCGAACTCGCGCTCCAGCGAGGCGATCTGGTTGGTACCGAGGCCGCGGACCCGACGGCTCTCGCTGATGCCGAGCCGCTCCATGATCTGCTTGGCGCGGACCTTGCCGACGCCCGGAAGGCTCTCCAGCAGTGCGGAGACCTTCATCTTGCCGATGACCTCGTTGTCGGCCTTGCCGGCCTTGATCACCTCGTGCAGGGAGGCGCCGGAGTGCTTGAGCCGGTTCTTCACCTCGGCGCGCTCCCGGCGAGCCTCGGCGGCCTTGGCCAGCGCAGCGGAGCGCTGTTCAGGGGTAAGGGGCGGAAGAGCCACGCCGTTCACCTCAGGGTCTGGAAGGAAATGAAGTGCTAGGACATTGGTCGAACCAGGAGCCTGCCGCAACCCCCCGGGGCTGTGGCCGCAGTGGAACCTAGCCGCTCTGACCTGCGAGAGCAACGAGAAACGCACCGCCAAGGGCACCTACCGCCGGACATTACCCGCATTGCGCGCCCACGTCAGGAAAAGAACCCGAAAAGTCCTGGTCAGCATAGGTAGGCCAGGACTTTTCGGGAGAAATCGGCCCGCTTTGAGCCCAGTTCGTCAAACGAATGTGACAGCGCTCACATCGCGACCGCGGCCCGAGCCTCGTCGACGAAGCGCTGCGCGGCCTCCCGCAGCGCCGCAACGGACGGCCCGTGCTTGAGCACGTCCCGGCTGACGCTCGGCACCACATCGCGCACCGCGCCGCCGAAGACCCGCGGCAGGTCGGCCATGGTGGCGCCCTGGGCGCCGATCCCGGGGGCCAGCAGCGGGCCGTTGATCGCCAGGTCCACACCGGCGTCGGCCAGCGTCGCGCCGACCACCGCGCCGAAGGAGCCGAGCGGCTCGGCGCCCGCGTTCTCGGCCGCGAGCCGGCGCAGCACCTGCTGAGCCACGCTCACCCCGTCCGGGCCGGTGGCGCGCTGCACCTCGAAGCCCTCGGGATTGGAGGTCAGCGCCAGCGCGAAGACGCCGCAGCCGTTGGCCCGGGCCAGGTCGAGGGCGGGCTGCAGCGAGCCGAAGCCCAGGTAGGGGCTGACCGTGACGGCGTCGGAGAAGAGCGGGCTGCCCGGGGCGAGGAAGGCCTCGGCGTAGGCGGCCATGGTGGAGCCGATGTCGCCGCGCTTGGCGTCCATCAGCACCAGGGCGCCGGCCGCGCGGGCGTCCGCCACGGTCTGCTCGAGCACCGCGACGCCCTTGCTGCCGAACCGCTCGAAGAAGGCGGCCTGCGGCTTGAGCACGGCGACCCGGTCGGCCAGCGCCTCGACCACGGTGCGGCTGAAGGTCTCCAGTCCGGCCAGGTCGTCGCCCAGGCCCCAGGCGGCGAGCAGCGCGGCGTGCGGGTCGATGCCGACGCAGAGCTGGCCGCGCTCGTCCATGGCGTGGCGCAGGCGCCCACCAAAGGGCTCGGGGTCGAAGGGGGTCATGATGTCCTTTGCGAGTCTGCGCGGTGGGCCAGTCCCACCGCGTCGGTGTACTTGGCCAGTCCCCGGGCCGCGAGCAGCTCGCGCAGCTCGGCGAGGATCCGCAGCGGCGCCGCCGGGTCCTGGAAGAGCGCGGTGCCGACCGCCACTCCGGCGGCCCCGGCCAGGGTGAACTCCAGTGCGTCGCGGCCGTTGCGGATGCCGCCCATGCCGAGGATCGGCACCTGCGGGATCCGCCCGGCGAGCATCGCGGCGTGCACCTGGTAGACGCAGCGCACCGCGATCGGGCGCAGCGCGGGGCCGGAGAGCCCGCCGGCGCCGGCGGCCAGGGCCGGGCGCAGGGTGTCCAGGTCGATCGCCAGGCCCAGGGCGGTGTTGATCATCGACAGGCCGTCGGCCCCGGCGTGCACGCACGCGGCCGCGATCTCGGTGATCGAGGTGACGTCGGGGGTCAGCTTGGCGTAGACCGGCAGCTGCGGGTCGGCCACCGCCCGTACGGCGCGCACCACGTCGTAGGAGGTGGCCGGGTTGCATGCGAAGACCAGGCCGCGGTCGGCGACGTTGGGGCCGGAGATGTTGACCTCGATGCCGACCACACCGGGTTGGCCGTTCAGCCGTTCGGCGGTCTCGGTGAACTCCTCCAGCCGCTCGCCCGCGATCGAGACCAGCACCCGGGCGCCGCGCTCGGCCAGCCAGGGCAGCTCCTGGCGGACGAAGGCCTCGATGCCCGAGCCCTGCAGGCCGATCGCGTTGAGCATGCCGGAGGGCGTCTCGGCCATCCGCGGGGCGGCCTCGCCGGAGCGCGGGTACGGCATGATCGTCTTGGTGGTGACGGTGCCGAGCTGGTCCAGCGGGACGAACCGGGCCAGTTCGCGCCCGTAGCCGGCGCAGCCGGAGGCGGTGCTCAGCGGGTTGGGCAGGGTGAGCGGGCCGAGCGGCGCGCTCAGGTCGACGTCCTCGGCGGCGATCACCGGTGCATCCCCGACCATCCGTGCGTCCCCACTCATCCGTGCACCCTCGCTCATCCGTGCACCCCCATCGCGGCGGCGCCTTCCAGATCGGCCGGCACGGTCCCGAGGTCGGCCCAGCGCACCCGGGCGCCGTCGAAGACCGGGCCGTCGGTGCAGGACCGGACGAACCGGCTGCGGCCGTCCTCGCCGACCACCGGCAGCACGCAGCTCATGCAGATGCCCACACCACAGGCCATCTCGGCCTCCACCGAGGTGTGCACCCGGATCCCGAGCTCGGCCGCGATCGCGCTGACCCCGGCCAGGGTCGGCATCGGTCCGCCGGCGTGCACCACGGTGGCGTCGATCGCCTCGACGGCCTGGGCCAGCGGGTCGGTGACCCGTCCGGTCAGGCCGAGCGAGCCGTCCTCGGTGAGCACCAGCACGTCGGGGGTGAGGGCCCGGGCCTGGTCGACGCCGTAGAGCCGGTCGGCGGTGGCCGCGCCGAGGATGAAACCGACCTGGCCGCCGCGCCGCAGCAGTTCGGCGCCGAGGGCGAACAGCGGCGCGCTGCCGTAGCCGTCGCCGACCAGCAGCGCGCTGACCGGTCCGTCGGGCAGCGGGAACGGGGTGCCGAGCGGGGCGATCAGGTCGAGTTCGGCGCCGACCGGGCTGGCGACCAGTTCCCTGGTGCCCGCCCCGTGCGCGGCCAGCACCAGCTCGACGGTGCCCTCGACCGGGTCGGCCCGGTGGATCGAGAAGGCCCGGCGGAGCAGCAGGGCGCTGCTCTCACCGCCGACCGCGAGGGTCGCGAAGTGCCCGGGCCGCACCCGCTCCGGCACGCCGGGCGCGCGCAGCACCAGCCGGTGGTAGGCCCCTTCGGACCGGTTGGCGAGCACCTCGGCTCGCAGCTGCAGGGGGTTGGCCATGGACGGACACCTTTCGACCGCTCCGAGCTGGTGGTACACGAAACCTTAGGCCCCCGTGCCGGCCCCGGCCCCGACCGCCTCAGCCAGGCTCTGGTACCCGCCGCGCCGCAGCCGGGCGCTCAGGCCCTTGTGCACCCGGCGCATCCAGAACGGCCCTTCGTAGATGAACGCGCTGTAGCCCTGCACCAGGTCGGCGCCGGCCAGGATCCGCTGCCAGGCGTCCTCGGCGGTCTCGATGCCGCCCACCGAGACCAGCACCAGCCGGCCCTGGGTGCGCGAGCGCAGCCGCTTGAGCACCTCCAGCGAGCGGTCCTTGATCGGCGCGCCGGAGAGCCCGCCCATGCCGATCGCCTCGACCTGGGCGGCCGGTGCGATCAGACCCTCGCGGCCGATCGTGGTGTTGTTCGCGATGATCCCGTCCAGGCCGAGTTCCAGGGCCAGGTCGGCGACCGCGTCCACGTCCTCGTCCGCCAGGTCGGGCGCGATCTTCACCAGCAGCGGCACATGGTGCGCGGTGGCCGCGTCGGCGGCCTCGCGCACCGCACTGAGCAGCGGGCGCAGGTGGGAGACGGCCTGCAGGTTGCGCAGCCCGGGGGTGTTCGGCGAGGAGACGTTGACCACCAGGTAGTCCGCGTGCTTGGCCAGGCGCTCGGTGCTCTTCACGTAGTCGGCGACCGCGTCGGCCTCCTCGACCACCTTGGTCTTGCCGATGTTGACCCCGACCACCGGCGACAGCGAACCGCGCTGACGGGCCGCCAGCCGGGCCGCGATCCTGGCCGAGCCCTGGTTGTTGAAGCCCATCCGGTTGATCAGCGCCCGGTCCTCGACCAAGCGGAACAGCCGCGGCTGCGGGTTGCCGGGCTGCGGCTCACCGGTGACGGTGCCGATCTCCACGAAGTCGAAGCCGAGCATCGTCAGGCCGTCGATGCCGACCGCGTTCTTGTCGAAGCCCGCGCCGAGCCCGAACGGGCCGGGCAGGTCGAGCCCGAGCGCGGTGGTGCGCAGCGCCCGGTCGCGCGGCGCCAGCACCAGCGCGACCAGCTGCCGCAGACCGGGTACCGAGGCGGCCAGCCGGATCCAGAAGAAGGCCAGGTGGTGGGCCTTCTCCGGGTCCATCTTCCGGAAGACCAGGTTGAACAGGATCTTGTACACAGGGCTCCTCGCATGGGAATGGGAGGCACCCCACGGGGCGCCTCCCATTCAGGATGCTGCTACTTGCGGCCGGCGTTGATCAGCGCCGCGTGCTCCTGCAGCGACATCACCGAGACGTCGTCACGGGTCACCGCGTCGATGCCCTGGACGGCCGCGCCCATCGCCTGCACGGTGGTCAGGCAGGGGACGCCCCGGGAGACCGCCGCAGTGCGGATCTCGTAGCCGTCCAGGCGGCCGCCGGTGCCGTACGGCGTGTTGATGATCAGGTCGACCTCGCCGTCGTGGATCAGCTGCACGATGGTCTTCTCGCCGTTCGGACCCTCGCCCTCGCTGTGCTTGCGCACCAGCGTGGACGGGATGCCGCCGCGCTGCAGCACCTCGGCGGTGCCGGCGGTGGCGAGCACCTCGAAGCCGAGCTCGACCAGCGCCCGGGCCGGGAAGACCAGGTTGCGCTTGTCCCGGTTGGCCACCGAGACGAAGACCTTGCCCTTGGTCGGCAGCGCGCCGTAGGCACCGGACTGGGCCTTGGCGTACGCGGTGCCGAAGACCTTGTCGATGCCCATGACCTCACCGGTCGAGCGCATCTCCGGGCCGAGCACGGTGTCCACGCCGCGGCCGTGGATGTCGCGGAAGCGGCTCCACGGCATCACGGCCTCCTTGACCGAGATCGGGCAGTCGGCCGGCAGCGTGCCGCCGTCGCCCTCGGCCGGCAGCAGGCCCTCGGCGCGCAGCTCGGCGATGGTGGCGCCGAGCGAGATCCGGGCGGCGGCCTTGGCCAGCGGCACGGCCGTCGCCTTGGAGGTGAACGGCACGGTCCGGGAGGCCCGCGGGTTGGCCTCCAGCACGTAGAGGATGTCGCCGGCCAGCGCGAACTGGATGTTGATCAGACCGCGCACGCCGACGCCCTTGGCGATCGCCTCGGTGGAGGTGCGCAGCCGCTTGATGTCGTAGCCGCCCAGGGTGATCGGGGGCAGTGCGCAGGCCGAGTCGCCGGAGTGGATGCCGGCCTCCTCGATGTGCTCCATCACGCCGCCGAGGTAGAGCTCGGTGCCGTCGTAGAGCGCGTCGACGTCGATCTCCACCGCGTCGTCCAGGAAGCGGTCGATCAGCACCGGGTGCTCGGAGATCAGACCGGCGTGCCGCTCCAGGTAGGAGGCGAGGCTGGCCTCGTCGTAGACGATCTCCATGCCGCGCCCGCCGAGCACGTAGGAGGGGCGGGCCAGCACCGGGTAGCCGATCTCGTCGGCGATCGCCTTGGCCTCCTCGAAGGAGAAGGCGGTGCCGTGCTTGGGGGCCGGCAGGCCCGCGTCGCGCAGCACCCGGCCGAACGCGCCGCGCTCCTCGGCCAGGTCGATCGCCTCGGGCTGGGTGCCGACGATCGGCACCCCGTTCTCCTTGAGCGCCTGGGCCAGGCCCAGCGGGGTCTGGCCGCCGAGCTGGACGATGACGCCCGCGAGCGGTCCGGCCTGCTGCTCGGCGTGCACGATCTCCAGCACGTCCTCCAGGGTGAGCGGCTCGAAGTAGAGCCGGTCGGAGGTGTCGTAGTCGGTGGAGACGGTCTCCGGGTTGCAGTTGACCATGACGGTCTCGTATCCGGCCTCGGCGAGCGCGAAGGAGGCGTGCACGCAGGAGTAGTCGAACTCGATGCCCTGGCCGATCCGGTTCGGGCCGGAGCCGAGGATGATCACCGCGGGCTTGGTGCGCGGCGCGACCTCGTTCTCCTCGTCGTAGGAGGAGTAGAAGTACGGGGTCTTGGCCGCGAACTCGGCGGCGCAGGTGTCGACCGTCTTGAAGACCGGGCGGATGCCCAGCGCGTGCCGCACCTCGCGGACCACGTCCGGCTTGAGGCCGCGGATCTCGCCGATCTGCTGGTCGGAGAAGCCGTGCCGCTTGGCGTGCCGCAGCAGCTCCGGGTCGAGCAGCTCGGCCCCGGCCAGCTCCTGGGCGATCTCGTCGAGCAGGAAGAGCTGGTCGACGAACCAGGGGTCGATCTTCGTCGCGTCGAAGACCTCCGCCGGGGTGGCGCCGGCCCGGATCGCCTGCATCACGGTGTTGATCCGGCCGTCGGTCGGGACCTGGGCCTTCGTCAGCAGCTCGGCCTTGTCGCCGACCTCGCCGATCCAGGTGCCCCTCTGACCCCAAGAAAATTGGGAGCCCTTCTTCTCCAGCGAGCGCAGCGCCTTCTGCAGCGCCTCGGTGAAGTTGCGGCCCATCGCCATGGCCTCGCCGACCGACTTCATGGTGGTGGTCAGCGTGGCGTCGGCGGACGGGAACTTCTCGAAGGCGAACCGCGGGACCTTGACCACCACGTAGTCGAGGGTCGGCTCGAAGGAGGCCGGGGTCTGCTCGGTGATGTCGTTGGGGATCTCGTCCAGCGTGTAGCCGACGGCCAGCTTGGCGGCGATCTTGGCGATCGGGAAGCCGGTCGCCTTGGAGGCCAGCGCGGAGGAGCGGGAGACCCGGGGGTTCATCTCGATGACGATGACCCGGCCGTCCTCGGGGTTGACCGCGAACTGGATGTTGCAGCCGCCGGTGTCGACGCCGACCTCGCGGATCACCGCGATGCCGATGTCGCGCAGGATCTGGTACTCGCGGTCGGTCAGCGTCATCGCCGGGGCGACGGTGATCGAGTCACCGGTGTGCACGCCCATCGGGTCGAAGTTCTCGATCGAGCAGACCACCACGACGTTGTCGTTGCGGTCGCGCATCAGCTCGAGCTCGTACTCCTTCCAGCCGAGGATCGACTCCTCCAGGAGCACCTCGGTGGTCGGCGAGAGGGTCAGTCCCTGGCCGGCGATGCGGCGCAGGTCCTCCTCGTCGTGCGCGAAGCCGGAGCCGGCGCCGCCCATGGTGAAGGAGGGGCGGACCACGACGGGGTAGCCGCCGAGGGTCTCGACGCCCGCCAGCACGTCCTCCATCGAGTGGCAGATCACCGAGCGGGCCGACTCGCCGTGGCCGATCTTGGCCTTGACGGCCTCCACGACCTGCTTGAAGAGCTCGCGGTCCTCGCCCTTGTTGATCGCCTCGACGTTGGCGCCGATCAGCTCGACGCCGTACTTCTCCAGGGTCCCGTCCTTGTGCAGCGAGATCGCGGTGTTCAGCGCGGTCTGGCCGCCCAGGGTGGGCAGGAGCACGTCGGGGCGCTCCTTGGCGATGATCTTCTCGACGAACTCGGGGGTGATCGGCTCGACGTAGGTGGCGTCGGCGATCTCCGGGTCGGTCATGATCGTCGCGGGGTTGGAGTTGACCAGGATCACCCGCAGGCCCTCGGCCCGCAGCACCCGGCAGGCCTGGGTGCCGGAGTAGTCGAACTCCGCCGCCTGGCCGATCACGATCGGACCGGAGCCGATGACCAGAACGGACTTGATGTCAGTGCGCTTAGGCACGCTGGCCCTCCATGAGCTGCGCGAAACGATCGAAGAGGTAAGCCGCGTCGTGCGGACCGGCGGCGGCCTCCGGGTGGTACTGGACGGAGAAGGCGGGCGTGTCCAGGCACTGCAGGCCCTCGACCACGTCGTCGTTGAGGCAGACGTGGGAGACCTCGGCGCGACCGAACGCGGTGTCGCTCACCTTGTCCAGCGGGGCCTCCACGGCGAAGCCGTGGTTGTGCGCGGTGACCTCGACCTTGCCGGTGGTGCGGTCCTGCACCGGCTGGTTGATGCCGCGGTGGCCGTACTTGAGCTTGTAGGTGCCGAAGCCCAGCGCGCGCCCGAGGATCTGGTTGCCGAAGCAGATCCCGAAGAACGGGGTCTTGCGGCTGAGCACCTCGCGCAGCACCGCGACCTGGTGGTCGGCGGTGGCCGGGTCACCGGGGCCGTTGGAGAAGAAGACGCCGTCCGGCTTGACCGCGTAGATGTCCTCGACGGTGGCGTTGGCCGGCAGCACGTGCACCTCGATGCCGCGCTCGGCCATCCGCTGCGGGGTCATCGCCTTGATGCCCAGGTCGACGGCGGCCACGGTGAACTTCTTGGCACCGATCGCCGGGACCACGTAGGTCTCGGTGGTGGCCACCTCGGCGCACAGGTCGGCGCCCTTCATCTCGGGCGCCCGCAGCACCCGCTGCAGCAGCTCGGCCTGCTCGGCCAGCGCCTCGCCGGAGAAGATGCCGACCCGCATCGCCCCGCGCTCGCGCAGGTGCCGGGTGAGCGCCCGGGTGTCGATGCCGCTGATCCCGACCACGCCCTGGCTGGCCAGCTCCTCGTCCAGCGAGCGGAGCGAGCGCCAGTTGGAGGGCACCCGGGCGGGGTCGCGGACCACGTAGCCGGCCACCCAGATCTGCTTGGACTCGTCGTCCTCGTCGTTCCAGCCGGTGTTGCCGATCTGCGGGGCCGTCATGACCACCACCTGGCGGTGGTAGGACGGGTCGGTCAGGGTCTCCTGGTAGCCGGACATGCCGGTGTTGAAGACGGCCTCGCCGAAGGTCTCGCCGATCGCGCCGTACGCCTGGCCACGGAAGGTACGACCGTCCTCCAGGACCAGCACGGCAGGCACACGCTCCCGCCAGGGGCGCGGCTTGGTGGGGGCAGGTGCGGTCATGGTGTTACGCCTTCCGTCTTCTTCGTACGTACTGCAGTCTTTTCGGCGGCCAGCCGGCCGATCTCGGTGACCCAGGCCGCGTGCTGGTCCGGGTGGTCCAGCCGGAAGCCGGACTCCAACGCCTTGCCCTGCAAGGTCCAGCCGACCACCAGCAGACCGGCCGGGACCACCTTGCCGGCGATGCCGGAGTCGGTCCGAGCACCCGTCAGTTCCTCGGCGGGCAGCCAGAGGTCGACGTCGCCCGGGCGGCGGACCAGCAGGCCCCGCTCGGTCAGGGTCAGCTCGGCCAGGCTCCTGGTCCCCAGCCCGTGCGCCACCACCCGGTCCAGCCAGTTCCCGGCGGTGGTGCTGCCGTGGTAGCGGCCGCTGCTCTCCAGGATGGGCGTGCCGGTCTCGCTCGGCACGGCGGGCAGGGCCGACAGGTCGGACTGCAGGGTCCGCCGCCAGTTCCAGCCCTGGCGCATCAGCCAGTAGACCAGCGCGACCAGGATCAGCAGGCCGACGATCCAACCGATGTGCGTCGGCCAGTCGTTGACCTTGGCCTTCTCCATCGCCTGCAGCGCGCCCACGGTGCCGTTCGTGAGCTCGCTCCGCTCGCTCATACGAGCTCGCCCGGCTCGACCAGCTCGCCGGCCAGCACGGTGGCCACCCCGCGCAGGAAGGTGGCGTGCACCCGTCCCGGCAGGTCAAGGCCCTTGTAAGGGGTGTTGCGGCTGCGGGTGGCGAAGCTGTCGGGGTTCACGGTGCCACGGTACGCGGGATCGAAGAGCACCAGGTTGGCCGGTTCACCGACCGAGACGGGCCGCCCGTGGCCGGCCAGCCGGCCGATCCGCGCGGGGCGGTGCGACATCCGGTCGGCGACGCCCTCCCAGGTCAGCAGGCCGGTGTCGACCATGGCCTGCTGGACCACCGAGAGCGCGGTCTCCAGGCCGACCATCCCCATCGCGGCGACCGCCCACTCGCAGTCCTTGTCCTCGGCGGGGTGCGGGGCGTGGTCGGTGGCGACCGCGTCGATGGTGCCGTCGGCCAGCGCGCTGCGCAGCGCGTGCACGTCCTCGGCGGTGCGCAGCGGCGGGTTCACCTTGTAGACCGGGTCGTAGGAGCGGACCAGCTCGTCGGTGAGCAGCAGGTGGTGCGGGGTCACCTCGGCGGTGACGTCCCAGCCCTTGGCCTTGGCCCAGCGGATGATCTCCACCGATCCGGCGGTGGAGACGTGGCAGACGTGCAGCCGGGAGCCGACGTGCGCGGCGAGCAGCACGTCGCGGGCGATGATCGCCTCCTCTGCCACGGCCGGCCAGCCGCCGAGCCCGAGCTCGCCGGAGACCTGGCCCTCGTTCATCTGGGCGCCCTCGGTCAGCCGCGGCTCCTGGGCGTGCTGGGCGACCACCCCGTCGAAGGCCTTCACGTACTCCAGCGCGCGGCGCATGATCACCGCGTCGTCGACGCACTTGCCGTCGTCGGAGAAGACCCGCACGTTCGCGGCCGAGTCGTGCATCGCGCCGAGCTCGGCGAGCTTCTTGCCCTCCAGGCCGACGGTGACGGCGCCGACCGGCTGCACGTCGCAGTAGCCGGCCTCCTGGCCGAGCCGCCAGACCTGCTCGACCACACCGGCGGTGTCGGCGACCGGGAAGGTGTTGGCCATCGCGTGGACGGCGGTGTAGCCGCCCTTGGCCGCGGCCTGGGTGCCGGTCAGCACGGTCTCGGCGTCCTCGCGGCCGGGCTCGCGCAGGTGGGTGTGCAGGTCGACCAGGCCGGGCAGGGCGATCAGGCCGTGCGCGTCGATGTCCACGTCGGCGTCGGCGGTCAGGCCGGTGCCGATCTGCTCGATCAGGCCGTCCACGATGAGGATGTCCTGCGCGGGGCCGCCGAGGATCTGGGCGTTGCGGATCAGGTAGCTACTCACTTGGCGGCCTCACTGGTGTTGGTGCTGTGGTTGTCTGCCAGGGTTGCCCCACCCAGCAGGAGGTACAGGACGGCCATCCGGATCGAGACGCCGTTGGCGACCTGCTCGACGGCGGTGCAGCGCGGCGAGTCGGCCACCTCGGCGGTGATCTCCATGCCGCGGACCATCGGGCCGGGGTGCATCACGATGGCGTGCTCGGGCAGCCGGGCCATCCGCAGACCGTCCATCCCGTAGCGGCGCGAGTACTCGCGCTCGGTCGGGAAGAACGCGGCGTTCATCCGCTCGCGCTGGACCCGCAGCAGCATCAGCGCGTCGCTCTTGGCGAGCGTGGCGTCGAGGTCGTAGCTGACCTCGCACGGCCAGTTGTCGATGCCGATCGGCAGCAGGGTGGGCGGCGCGACGAAGGTGACCTGGGCGCCCAGGGTGTTCAGCAGCAGCACGTTGGAGCGGGCCACCCGGCTGTGCAGCACGTCGCCGACGATGGTGATCCGGCGGCCGTTGAGGTCCTTGCCGAGGCCCGGGTTGAGGTGCCGGCGCATGGTGAAGGCGTCGAGCAGGGCCTGGGTGGGGTGCTCGTGGGTGCCGTCGCCGGCGTTGATCACACTGCCGTGCAGCCAGTCGGACTGGGCGAGGCGGGCCGGCGCGCCGGAGGCGTGGTGGCGGATCACCACGGCGTCGGCGCCCATCGCCTGCAGGGTCAGCGCGGTGTCCTTCAGGCTTTCGCCCTTGGAGACCGAGGAGCCCTTGGCGGCGAAGTTGATCACGTCGGCCGAGAGGCGCTTCTCGGCGACCTCGAAGGAGGTCTTGGTACGGGTGGAGTCCTCGAAGAAGAGGTTGACGACGGTGCGGCCGCGCAGCGTGGGGAGTTTCTTGACGGCCCGTCCGGAGAGCTGGGCGAGCTCCTCGGCGGTGTCCAGGATCAGCAGCGCGTCGTCGCGGCTGAGATCGGCGGCGGAGACGAGGTGGCGCTTCACAGGTGGTTCTACTCCGGGGTGGACGGGGCGGCGAGGGCCTGCGAGCTGCGGGCGGCGTAGTCGCGGTCGCCGACCAGCACGGCGTCCTGGCCGTCGGTGTCGGAGAGCTGGACCTGCACGGCCTCGCGCAGCGAGGTGGGCAGGTTCTTGCCCACGTAGTCGGCGCGGATGGGCAGCTCGCGGTGGCCGCGGTCGACCAGGACGGCGAGCTGCACGGCGCGCGGGCGGCCGATGTCGCCGAGGGCGTCGAGGGCGGCGCGCACGGTGCGGCCGGAGAAGAGCACGTCGTCGACCAGGATCACCAGCTTGCCGTCGATCCCGGTGGGCGGGATCTCGGTGTGCTCCAGGGCGCGGGCGGGCTTGAGCCGCAGGTCGTCCCGGTACATGGTGATGTCGAGGGTGCCGAGCGGGATCTCGCGGCCGGTGATCTGCGTCAGCTTGGCGTGCAGCCGGCGGGCGAGATGGACGCCACGGGTGTGGATGCCGAGGAGGACGACGTCCTCCGCGCCCTTGGCGCGCTCCACGATCTCGTGCGCGATCCGGGTGATCACCCGGGAGATGTCCGCGCCGTCCAGCACCTGGTGCGGCGGACGCGGTGTGTCAGTCTGTGTGGTCATGCCGAAGCGGACCTCCTTCCCCGCCTCACTGGACGGGCCTTAAAGGATGTCTTGGGATGGCTGCCCGGTCGTGCCGGAGGCCTCAGCCATGCTACCAGGGTGATCATGCGGTGCCCGCCAGCCTTTGTGTCGTGTTCACGCAGAGGTAGCAGACCATTCGCACGACTGCCCCATTCGGCTTGACGCGGCTACCTTACTCTACGTAACCTCACAGTGAGTTACGGAACGGGCGTCGAACCCACCGGTCGGACGTTCTGGGCAGCGGGGCACCCCTCCTCTCCCCCGTGACCACCATGAACACGCAATTCTCGTCCGGGGAGAACAATGTCCAGCGACTACGCGAAGCAGCTCGGAGGCAAACTCCGCGCCATCCGCACTCAGCAGGGGCTCTCCCTGCACGGCGTTGAGGAGAAGTCCCAGGGGCGCTGGAAGGCAGTCGTCGTCGGCTCCTACGAGCGCGGCGACCGCGCGGTGACCGTGCAGCGACTCGCCGAGCTGGCCGAGTTCTACGGCGTCCCGGTGCAGGAGCTGCTGCCCGGCGGCACCCCGGGCGGTGCGGCCGAGCCGCCGCCGCGCCTGGTGCTGGACCTGGAGAGACTGACTCAGGTCCCGTCCGAGAAGGCCGGCCCGCTGCAGCGCTACGCGGCCACCATCCAGTCCCAGCGCGGTGACTACAACGGCAAGGTGCTGTCGATCCGCCAGGACGACCTGCGCACGCTGGCCGTGATCTACGACCAGTCGCCGTCGATCCTCACCGAGCAGCTGATCAGCTGGGGCGTGCTCAACTCCGACGCGCGCCGCGCGGTCCGCGAGGAGGACGCGAGCTGAGCTCCGCCCAGTCTCGTTAGCTGAAGAAACGTCACGGCGCGGCCCTTGCGGGCCGCGCCGTTGTCGTTGCCGGATGCGCCGGGCGCTCGGGGGCTCGGCCGAGGCGGCCGGGTCGCGTTGCGCGCTGCGGTGCTACTGCTGCACGCGGGGCGCGCGGGCCAGCTGGCGCGACTGGGCGACCAGGCGGCCCGCCTCGTCCCAGATCTCGCAGTCCTCCTCGAAGTAGCCGCCGGCCAGGTTGCGGGTGGCGTGACTGACCCGCAGCCAGCCCGGCGCCGGCACGGCCCGCAGGTGGACGGTCAGCTCGATGGTCGGCGCCCAGCCGGGTATCCCGAGGTCGAAGGTGACCGGCGGCAGCGCGTCGGCGACCAGCAGCAGCGCCAGCGGGTCGGGCTCGCGACCGTCGGCCAGGCGGAACCAGCCCTGGATCCGGCCCTCCTTGGACGGCTGCCCGAGCGCCCAGCCGACGGTGGCCGGGTCCAGCCGCAGGTCGAAGCGCTGCAGCAGGGCGGCCTGCTCGACGAAGGCCGGCGGGGCGTGCTCCACCCCGATGCACTGCTCCTTGGGCGGCAGGGCGGGCGGGGTGGCCGAGGTCTGCACCTCGCCGTCCAGGGCGGCCAGCTCGCCGTAGCTGGCCAGCACTCTGAGCCGCTCGACCGGCGTGCCGTCCTCGTCGTCCTGGTAGAGCACGGCGGTGGCGGTGGAGAGCGAACGGCCGCGCCGGACCACCTCGGTACGGACCGAGACCGGGCCGGGGCGGGAGGCGGAGAGGTAGTAGCAGCTGATCGAGAGCGGGTCCGGGTGCTCGGGCAGCTCCTGGCGCAGCGCGTTGGCGGCGACCGCGAGCAGAAGGCCGCCGTTGATCCCGCCGCCGATCTGCCAGCCGGTTCCCAACTCACCGCGGTAGCACCCGGACTCGCCGTCCGGGTGCAGCGCGATGCCCTGGTCGAACTCACTGCTTGTCGCGGTCGCGGTGGTCATGCGAACGCCGCCCTCTCTACGAAGTTACTGGCCAGTAGGCAGCTTACTCCAGGGCGGTGAACTGGCGATGGCCGCCAGACGATTCGTCTGGCGGCCATCAGCGCATGCCGATCGGAGCACGGGGGCTCGGTGGCGGGGCTCAGCGGCGGATCGAGGCCTTGTTCTCCTGGAACCTGGCCAGCAGTCCGTTGACGAAGCCCGGCGAGTCGTCCGTGGAGTACTCCTTGGCGATCTCCACCGACTCGTCCAGGACGACCGCGTCCGGCACGCCGTCTTCCCAGATCAGCTCGTAGGCACCGAGCCGCAGGACGTTGCGGTCCACCACCGGCATCCGGTCCAGCGTCCAGCCGACCGCGTAGCTCGAGATGAGCTCGTCGATCCGGCGGGCGTGCTGCACATAGCCCTCGACCAGTTGCATGGTGTACTCGGCGACCTGCGGGACGCCCTCGTCCGGCTTGGGCTCCCGCGCACGGGCCACCCAGTCGGCGAGCACCGAGAGCGGATCGACGCCGCGGTGGTCGGCCTCGAAGAGGATCTGGAAGGCGCGCGTGCGGGCCTTGCTGCGTGCGGCCGACACGGTTACTTGTTCACCCGGCCGAGGTAGCTGCCGTCACGGGTGTCGACCTTGATCTTCTCGCCGGTGGTGATGAAGAGCGGAACGGCGATCTCCGCACCGGTCTCCAGCTTGGCCGGCTTGGTGCCACCGGTGGAGCGGTCGCCCTGCAGACCGGGCTCGGTCTCCTCGATGACCAGCTCGACGGAGGCCGGCAGCTCGATGTAGAGCGGGTTGCCCTCGTACACCGCGACCAGGGCCTCGAAGCCCTCGAGCAGGTACTTGGCGGCGTCGCCGACGACCTCGGGGCCGATCATCAGCTGGTCGTAGGTGTCCATGTCCATGAACACGAACTGCTCGCCGTCCTTGTACGAGAACTGCATGCCGCGCTTGTCGACATTGGCGGTCTCGACCTTGGTGCCCGCGTTGAACGTCTTGTCGACGACCTTGCCGCTCAGTACGTGCTTGAGCTTGGTGCGCACGAAGGCAGGGCCCTTGCCCGGCTTGACGTGCTGGAACTCGACCACGGACCAGAGCTGGTCGTTGTCGAGCTTGAGGACCATGCCGTTCTTGAGATCGTTCGTGGAAGCCACGGGCGCACTTACTCCTGATATAGCTGTCAAGGAACCAAGGGGTGCGCGCCTGTTCCACCGGAGTCGGTGGTCACAGGGCGAGGAGCTCCTTGGTGGTGATGGTGAGCAGCTCGGGCCCGCCCGCTTCACTGGGGCGTACGACGAGCGTGTCCTCGATCCGGACCCCGCCGCGGCCCGGGAGGTGAACCCCTGGACCGACGGTGACCGGCACGCGATTGTCCAGTTTACCCATCTCGTCGGGTCCCAGCTGCGGCGCCTCCCTGACCTCCAGCCCCACACCGTGCCCGAACGGCTGCGGCCACTGCTCGACGTGGCCCGCCGCGCGCAGCACCTCGCGGGCCGCGCGGTCCGGCGCGCTGCCCGGCACGCCCGGCAGCAGCGCCTCCCGACCGGCCCGCTGGGCCTCGAAGACCAGCCGGTGCAGCTCGACCTGCCAGGCCGCGGGGGCCGCGCCGATCACGAAGGTGCGGGTGCTGCAGACCGTGTAGCCGCGGTACTGGGCGCCGAGCGAGACGGTGAGGAAGTCGCCCTCCTCGACCCGCCGGTCGGTGGGCTGGTGGGCGCTGCGGCCCGAGTGGCCGCCGGTGCCGACCGAGACGGGGTAGCCGGCCCGGTCCGCGCCGTGGTCGATCATCCGCCGCTCCAGCTCCATCGCCAGGTGCCGCTCGGTCCGCCCGACCAGGATCGACTCCAGCAGTTCGCCGAGCGCCTGGTCGCCGATCTCGGCGGCGATCCGCAGGTCGGCGATCTCCTGCTCGTCCTTGACCACCCGCAGGTGCTCGACCGCCCGGTTGAGGTCCGTCAGGCGCACCGCCGGGGCCAGCGCGGCGACCGCGCGCAGGCGGCTGACCGTCAGGTCGTGCTCCTCCACCGCCAGGTCCGAGACCCGCAGGCCGGCCGCCGACTCGGCGGCGACCTCGGCGGTGTCCTGCTCCGGCTCGGCGGTCAGGTGCGGCAGGTCGACCGCGTACGGGTGCTCGCCGGTGTCGTCCGGCGGCAGGCCGGCGGGCAGCACGAGCAGCGCGCGCTCCCGGGTGAGCAGCAGGGTGGCGCCGCACGGGGCGCAACCGGTGAGGTACCGGACGTTGGCGGGCTTGGTGATCAGCGCCGCGTCCGCTCCGCCCGCACTGCAGTACTCGCTGAGCCGCTCCCGGCGGGCCGCGTGCGCATCAGACATACCTGCCAGCCTACGAAGAGTGCAGGTCGGGCGCCTGTTGTGGGGAGCCGGACGGTTACCTTGACACCGTTCGGACAGTTGCCCGGGCAGCATGACGATCAGTCATATAGGCTGCGCGGCGCGGCCATCGGGTTGCCACTGTTGGGGAGGATCACCGTGACCGAGTCGGAGCTGTCGGACGACTGGGAGCCCGTCGAGATCGACACCACCGTCGCCCACTCGGCGCGGGTCTACGACTACTGGCTGGGCGGCAAGGACAACTTCCCGGCCGACCGGGAACTGGCCGAGCAGATCATCGCGGCCGTGCCCAACATGCGCGCGATGGCCCGGGCCAACCGGGACTTCCTGGCCAAGGCCGTCAGCCACCTGGTCACCGAGGGCGGCATCCGGCAGTTCCTGGACGTCGGCACCGGCATCCCGACCGCCGGCAACACCTTCGAGGTGGCCCAGGCGCTGGCCCCGGAGAGCCGGGTGCTCTACGTCGACAACGACCCGATCGTGCTTGCCCACGCCCGGGCGATGATCTCCAGCCACCCGGCGGGGCGGACCTCCTTCATCCTCGGCGACCTGCGCAAGCCGGCCGACATCCTGGGCCACCCGGCCTTCGGGAAGATCATCGACCGGGACCAGCCGGTCGGCCTGCTGCTGATCGCGGTGCTGATGCTCTTCAAGGACGCCGAGGACCCGTGGGCCATGGTCCGCGCGCTGATCGACGCGCTGCCCTCGGGCAGCTACGTGGCCCTGACCCACCCGAGCGGGGACTTCGCCCCCGAGGAGGTGGCGATCGCGGTGCGGGCCGCCGAGCACGCGCACGTGACGCTCACCCCGCGCTCGCGCGCCGAGGTGGCGCGCTTCCTGGACGGCCTGGAGCTGGTCGAGCCCGGCGTGGTGCCGGTGCTCGGCTGGGGCGAGGTGCCGGACGGCGTGGACGTCGACTCGGCGTACTACTACGGCGCGGTGGCCCGCAAGCCGTAGCCGCAGGTGGTGGGATGGGCGCGTGGAGTGGTTCACCGCGCCCGACTACGCACTGAGCAGACTGGTCCTGCAGCGTCTGCTGGCCGCCGTCTACCTGACGGGGTTCCTGACGGCGGCCCAGCAGTTCCGGGCGCTGATCGGCGAGCACGGACTGCTGCCGGTGCCGCGCTACCTGCGCCACCGGGGGTGGCGGGAGGCGCCGAGCCTCTTCCAGTGGGGGTACTCGGACCGCCGCTTCGCCGCCGTCGCCTGGAGCGGGGCCGCGCTCGCGGCGGGGATCTGCGCCGGGCTGGCGGACGCGGTGCCGCTGTGGGCCTCGATGCTGCTCTGGGCCGCGCTGTGGTTCCTCTACCTCTCGATCGTCAACGTGGGGCAGACCTGGTACGCCTTCGGCTGGGAGTCGCTGCTGCTGGAGGCCGGTTTCCTCGCCTGTTTCCTGGGAAACGCGCAGGTCGCGCCGCCGTTCCCGATGCTGCTGCTGGTCCGCTGGCTGCTCTTTCGGGTGGAGTTCGGGGCCGGGCTGATCAAACTGCGCGGCGACTCCTGCTGGCGGGACCTGAGCTGCCTGCGGTACCACCACGAGACCCAGCCGATGCCCGGGCCGCTGAGCTGGTACTTCCACCATCTGCCGATGCCGCTGCACCGGGTCGAGGTGGCGGCCAACCATGTCGCGCAGCTCGGCTTCCCGGTGCTGCTCTTCACCCCCCAGCCGATCGCCTCGGTGGCGGCCGGGGCGATGGTGGTGACCCAGCTCTGGCTGGTGCTGTCCGGGAACTTCGCCTGGCTCAACTGGCTGACCATCGCGCTGGCCTTCGGCGCGCTGCGGCTGCCGGGCGCGCCGGGGCCGGCCACCGCCCGGGCGCCGCTCTGGTTCGAGGTGGCGGTGCTGCTCTGCACCGCCCTGGTGCTGGTGCTCAGCTACTGGCCGGCCCGCAACCTGCTGTCACGCCGTCAGCTGATGAACTACTCCTTCAACCGGCTGCACCTGGTGAACACCTACGGCGCCTTCGGCAGCATCAGCCGGGTCCGCTTCGAGGTGGTGCTGGAGGGCACGGACGAGGCGGTGCTGACCCCGTCCACCGTCTGGCGGGAGTACGGCTTCAAGGGCAAGCCGGGGGACGTGCGCCGGCGCCCGCGCCAGTACGCGCCCTACCACCTGCGGCTGGACTGGCTGATGTGGTTCGCCGCGCTCTCCCCCGGCTACGCCCGGCCGTGGCTGCGGCTCCTCGTGGAGCGGCTGCTGACCGCGGACCCGCCGACCCTGCGGCTGCTGCGGCACAACCCGTTCCCGACCGAGCCGCCGCGCTACGTCCGCGCGGTGCAGTACCGGTACCGGTACACCAGCTGGGCCGAGCGACGGGAGACCGGCGCCTGGTGGCACCGGTCCGGGCGGCGGCTCTACCTGGCGCCGGTCAGGAGAATCTGAGAACCGCCCTGCCCGGGTCGGCCCGCAGGAAAATCCTTCCGCGATTCTTTCGACATCAAGTATCTTGACGTCGAGATTGATGGAACGGTGAGACGGGGGTCGTGGCATGAGGTGGGACGGCGACGGGTTGATCGCGCAGTTGCGGCGGCCGCCGGGTGGGCGGGATGCGCGGATCATGCTGCTCGCGCAGGGCCTGGACCGGACCGGCACGGGGGTGTGGGCGGCGGCCTCGGTGCTGTACTTCACCTTCGTCTGCCGACTGGACGCGCGACAGGTGGGGCTGCTGGTGGGCGTGGCGGCGGTCGCGGGGATCGCGGGGTCGCCGATCGCGGGCCGGTTGGCCGAACGCCTGCCGGTGCGCGGACTGCTGATCGGCAGTCACCTGCTGCGGCTCGGGACCATGGGCCTGATGCTGGCGGTGCACGGCTTCGCGGCGCTGCTGCCGGTGGTGGCGGTCACCTGCCTGGCGGAGCGCGGGGCCAAGACACTGGAGATGCTCTTCGCCACCCGGGTCGCCGGCCGGCAGCGGGGCACCTACCAGGCACTGTTCCGCACCGTGGCCAACGCCGGGTACGCGGTGGGCGCCGGCATCGCGGCGATCGGACTCGCGGTGGGGACGACGAACGCCTACCGGGCACTGATCCTGGCCGACGCGCTCTCCTACCTGCTGGCCGCCGCCCTGATCTGGCACACCCGGGAGCCGAGCGGGCTCGGGCAGGTGGTGGCCCGCTCCGCGGACGAGCCCGCCGACGACCCGGCACCCGCGCCCAGCCCCTGGCGGGACCGCGGCTACCTGCTCTTCGTGCTGCTGGACATCCCGATGTGCCTCGAGGACTCGGTGCTCAACGTCGGGCTGCCGCTCTGGCTCGTGCACCACACCACGGCCCCGCACGCCTTCGTGCCGGCCTTCCTGGTGATCAACACCGTGGTGGTGGTGCTGCTGCAGTTGCCGGTCTCCAGGCGGACCGAGGGCCCGCGCCGGGCGGCCGGGGCGGTGGCCTGGTACGGGGTGACGCTGCTCGCCTGCTGCGCCGTACTGGCCGCGAGCACCGGCGCCGGGGCCTGGTCGGCGGCGGCGGCCCTGCTGCTGGCCGCGGTCCTGGTCACCCTGGCCGAGCTGGTCCGCTCGGTCACCTCCTGGGAGCTGGCCGTCTCGCTGGCACCCGCCCGGGCGCGGGCCTCCTACCTGGGCGTGGCCGGGATGTCCCAGTCCGTGCAGAAGTCGGTCGGGCCGCTGCTGCTGACCGGCGCGGTGATGACGGCCGGACCGGTCGGCTGGCTCGCCCTCGGGGCGGGCGTCACCGGCCTGTCGCTGCTGCAGCGGCGCGCCTGCCTGCGGCGGCTGGACGCGCTGCGCGACGCGGACGCCGCCACCCCGCGCCAGCTGCTGCATGCCTGACCCTGCTGCCCGCCTGACCCGGTCAGGCCGGCCGGGTGGTCAGCGCTGCTGGCAGTTCGGGCACCAGAAGAGGTTGCGGGCGGCGTGCTGCTCGGTGCGGACCTCGGTGCCGCAGACCAGGCAGGCCTGGCCGGTGCGGCGGTAGACGTAGACCTCGCCGCCGTGGTCGTCCACCCGGGGCGGGCGGCCCATCGCCTCGGGCGTGTGCTCGGGGCGGACGGTGTCGATCCGGCCGATCGCGGCGCCCTCGCGCATCAGCTCGACCAGGTCCCGCCAGATCAGCTCCCACTCGGCGCGGGCGAGGTCCCGGCCGGCCCGGTGCGGGTCGATGCCGTGCCGGAAGAGCACCTCGGCACGGTAGACGTTGCCGACGCCCGCCAGGATCTTCTGGTCCATCAGGAGGGCGGCTATCGTGCTGCGGCTGCGGGTGATCCGGTCCCAGGCGCGCTCGGGCTCGGCGTCGGCGCGCAGCGGGTCGGGACCCAGCCGGGCGTGCACCACGTCCTTCTCGGCGGGGGTGAGCAGCTCGCAGGTGGCCGGGCCGCGCAGGTCCGCGTAGTGCTCCTGGTTCTCCAGCCGCAGCCGGATCAGGCCGACCGGGTCGGGCGCGGGCGCGGCACCGAAGGTGAAACCGCCGTAGAGGCCCAGGTGGATGTGCAGCCAGGCGTCGGCGAAGCCGAGGAAGAGGTGCTTGCCGTCCGCCTCGGCCTGCTCCAGCACCTGCCCGTCGACCAGCTTGGCGCCCTCGGCGAACCGGCCCTGCGGACTGGAGACGGCGACCGGGCGGCTGCCGAACGCACGGAGGTTCTCGGCGGCGAGCCGGTGCAGGACGTGGCCTTCGGGCATGGCGGATCAGAGCTCTCTGGTCGAACGGTTCAGCGGACCGGCTGCCCGGTCAGTCGGGCGGCGATCACCCGGTCCAGCGCGTCGGCGGTGCCGGCCACGTCCAGCTGGGAGTTGTCGATGATCGGCAGGCCGGAGTTGTACCAGCCGGCCATCCGGCCGTGGATCAGCGCCACCTGCTCGTCGCTGAGCCGCCGGTTGCCGCTGCGGCGGGCGTTGCGGGCGAGCACCGAGTCCAGGCCGGGCAGCAGCACCACCGGGATCATGCCGGGACCGATGTGCCGCTTCCAGCCGCCCAGCCCGATCGCCGGACGGTCCGGGAAGACCGCGTCGTCGATGATGCAGGAGATCCCGTTGGCCAGGTAGTTGCGGCAGGCGAAGCCGCAGGTGCGGCGGGCCAGCCGGTACTGGGCCTCGGAGGCGCTGTTCCAGCCGGACTGCGGGTTGGCGAAGCCGGACTGCACCCACTCGCGGACGTCGTCCAGGCTGATGTGCGCGGTGGGCACCGGGCGGCGTTCGGCCCAGTGCCGGGCCACCGTGGTCTTGCCGGCCCCGGCCGGGCCGATCAGCAGCACCGCCAGCGGGCCGGGGGGCAACTGGCCGGGGTGCGGCGCGGGGTGGGTCGGGAGCTGGACCGGCGCGCCGGTGGGCATCACGAAGTGCCCGGTCGACCCCGGCGGCACGGCGGCGCTCGGCGCACTGACCTGCAGCCGGCGGGCCGGCGCCGGAGGTGCGGTCGGTGCGGGAGGCGCGGCAGGGGCGGCGGGCGCGGCAGCCGGCGGCTGAGCGACCGTCACGGGCGGCGGGGGCACGGCGGGCTGAGCGACCGTCGGCTGACCCGTCGGCTGCTGCGGCGCGTGCTGGTCGGCGGGCGACGGCGGCAGCTGCTGCGCGTGCGGTACGGGCGCAGGCGGCACCGGCGGTCGCGGGGGCACTCCCCCGGCGTACTGCTGCGTCACGGTCACACCTCCCGGCGGGGACATTACACGGCGGCCCGGCGGCGAGCACAGTCCGCCGCCGGGCCGCCTGACGCCGAGCACACTGATATGTCGAGGTCAACGCGTGGTGAGCTGCTCCGCCAGTGCGCGCAGGGCCAGCTCGTACGACCCGAGACCGAAGCCCGCGATGGTCCCCGAGGCGATCGAGGCGATCACCGAGGTGTGGCGGAACTCCTCGCGTGCGTACGGGTTGGAGATGTGCACCTCGATCAGCGGCGCGGTGCGCTGGGCGGCCGCGTCGCGCATCGCGTACGAGTAGTGCGTGAAGGCACCCGGGTTGATCACCACGGGGGTCTTCTCATCGGCCGCCCAGTGCAGCCACTCGATCATCTGCTGCTCGGAGTTGGTCTCCTTGACCTCGACCTCGAAGCCGAGCTCCTTGCCGAGCTTGGTGCAGCGCTCGACCAGGCCGGCGTAGGAGGTGGCGCCGTAGACGTCGGGCTCCCGGCTGCCGAGCCGGCCCAGGTTCGGACCGTTCAGCACCAGGACGCGCTGACCGAAGGCCTGGCTCACGCGGACACCTCCGCGTAGGCCGCGACCAGCAGCGACGGGTCCGGGCCCTCCAGCACCGAGGTCTTGGCCAGACCGTCCAGCACGATGAAGCGGATCAGGTCGCCACGCGACTTCTTGTCGATCTTCATGGCGTCCAGCAGCTTCGGCCAGGCGTCCGCCCGGTAGCTCAGCGGCAGGCCGACCGAGGCCAGCACGGTGCGGTGCCGGTCGGCCGTCGCGTCGTCCAACCGCCCGGCCAGCCGGCCCAGTTCGGCGGCGAACACCATGCCGACCGAGACCGCGGCGCCGTGCCGCCACTTGTACCGCTCGTTGCGCTCGATGGCGTGCGCCAGGGTGTGGCCGTAGTTGAGGATCTCGCGCCGGCCGGCCTCCTTGAGGTCGCCGGAGACCACGTCCGCCTTCACCTGGATGGCCCGCTGGATCAGCTCCACGGTGTGCGGGCCGGCCGGGGTCTTGGCGCCCTCCGGGTCGGCCTCCACCAGGTCGAGGATGACCGGGTCGGCGATGAAGCCGCACTTGATCACCTCGGCCAGGCCGGAGACGTAGTCGTGCTTGGGCACGGTCTCCAGGGTGGCCAGGTCGGCCAGCACGCCGGCCGGCGGGTGGAAAGCGCCGACCATGTTCTTGCCCTCGGCGATGTTGATGCCGGTCTTGCCGCCGACCGCCGCGTCCACCATGCCGAGCAGCGTGGTGGGCATCGAGATCCAGCGGACCCCGCGCAGCCAGGTGGCCGCGACGAAGCCGGCCAGGTCGGTGGTCGCCCCGCCGCCCAGGCCGACGATCACATCGGTGCGGGTGAAGCCGGTCTGGCCGAGCGCCGACCAGCAGAACGCGGCGACCTCGGCGCTCTTGGCGTCCTCGGCGTTCGGCACCTGGAGCGCGATCGCCTCGTACCCCTGGGCGAGCAGGTCCTCGCGGATCGCCTCGCCGGTGGCGGCCAGCGCCTCCGGGTGGATGATCGCGACCCGCCTCGCCTGGTTGCCGATCAGCGCGCCGAGCTCGCCCAGCAGCTGACGGCCGATCAGCACGTCGTAGGGCTCGTGGCCGGCCGAACCGCCGACGTGGATGGTGACGGTCTCAGTCATGCTTCCTTCAGCTCCAGGGATTCCAGGACGGCGTCCGCGACCTGCTCCGGGGTGCGCCCCTCGGTGTCGACCACGGCGGCGGCCACCTCCAGGTAGAGGGGGCGGCGGCGCTCCATCAGCTCGCGCCACTGCTGGCGCGGGTTGACCGCGAGCAGCGGGCGCGGGGCGTCCAGGCCGACCCTCCGGACGGCGTCGGCGAGCGCGACCTCCAGGTAGGCGACCGGACGGCCCTTCAGCAGGGTACGGGTGGCCTCGGCCATCACCGCGCCACCGCCGAGCGCCAGCACGCCGGGGTGCTCGGCCAGCCCGTCGGCCACGGCCTGCCGCTCCAGCTCGCGGAAGTGCGGTTCGCCGTCCTCGATGAAGATCTCCGGGATCGGCTTGCCGGCCCGCTGCTCGATGTCGGCGTCGGTGTCCCGGAAGTCGGTGCCCAGGCGCTCGGCGAGCAGCCGGCCGACCGTGCTCTTGCCGGCCCCGGGCGGGCCGACCAGCACCACCAGCGGACCGGTCGTCGGACCGGCGGGACCGGTCATCGGACGATCAGGTGGTCGAGGTAGCTCTGCACGTTGCGGCGGGTCTCCGAGACGTGGTCGCCGCCGAACTTCTCGCTCACCGCGTCGGCCAGCACCAGCGCGACCATCGCCTCGGCGACGATGCCGGCGGCCGGCACCGCGCAGACGTCGGAACGCTGGTGGTGGGCCTTGGCGGGCTCGCCGGTGCGCACGTCGATGGTCTGCAGGGCGCGCGGCACGGTGGCGATCGGCTTCATCGCGGCCCGCACCCGCAGCAGCTCGCCGGTGGACAGGCCGCCCTCGGTGCCGCCGGAGCGGTTGGCGGTGCGCTTGACGCCGTCCGGGGTCGGCACGATCTCGTCGTGCGCCTGCGAGCCGGGGATCCGGGCCAGCTCGAAGCCGTCGCCGACCTCGACGCCCTTGATCGCCTGGATGCCCATCAGCGCGGCGGCCAGCCGGGCGTCCAGGCGGCGGTCCCAGTGCACGTGCGAGCCGAGGCCCACCGGCACGCCGTACGCGAGGACCTCGACCACGCCGCCGAGCGTGTCGCCGTCCTTGTGGGCCTGGTCGATCTCGGCGACCATCCGCTTGGAGGCGTCGGCGTCCAGGCAGCGCACCGGGTCCTCGTCCAGGCGGGCCTCGTCGGCGGGCAGCGGCAGCACGCCGGCCGGGGCCTTGGCGGCGCCCAGCTCGACCACGTGCGAGACGATCTCGATGCCGCAGGTCTCCTTGAGGAAGGCGCGGGCGACGGTGCCCAGCGCGACCCGGGCGGCCGTCTCGCGGGCGCTGGCGCGCTCCAGGATCGGGCGGGCCTCGTCGATCGAGTACTTCTGCATGCCGGCCAGGTCGGCGTGGCCGGGGCGGGGGCGGGTGAGCGCCTCGTTGCGGGCGAGGCCGGCCAGGATCTCCGGATCCACCGGGTCGGCCGACATCACCTGCTCCCACTTGGGCCACTCGGTGTTGCCGACCATGATCGCGACCGGGCTGCCCATGCTCAGGCCGTGCCGGACACCGCCGAGGAAGGTCACCTCGTCCTGCTCGAACTTCATCCGGGCGCCGCGGCCGTAGCCCAGCCGGCGTCGGGCCAGCGCGTCAGCCACCGCCGCCGTGGTCACGGGGACGCCCGCGGGCAGGCCCTCCAGGGTGGCAACCAGGGCGGGGCCGTGCGACTCCCCCGCCGTCAGCCAGCGCAACGTACCCAACGGTGCTCCTTCGTCAGCGGCCCGGGTGCGGCCCTCGGTACCGCGGGCCCGGCCGGGCTCCAGTGGGCTCCTGCTGCGGCCCACCTCCGAATCCTTTCACGTTCGCCCCGTCGATCCAGCCACGGTCCGGTGGGCGGACATGCACAATCGTATTTCGCCCGCTTGTGCTCATGGGGCAGACTTGTTCGGGGTCGCCATTCCGCGAGCCACCGGACGAGACGCGCCGTACCCGGACTGACAAGACGACGCTGCTGGTCAGGAGTGTGCCGCCATGGAACAGGCCGTTCAGATCTTCGGCTCGATACTTATTCTGATCCCTTTCGCGCTGGCCCAGTGGGGCAGGACCAGCGCGCATTCCAAGGGATATCTGACCCTCAACCTCTGCGGTTCGGCCGTGTTGGCCGCTCAGGCCGGACTCACCTCGCAGTGGGGATTCCTGCTGCTGGAGGGGGTCTGGGCGATCGTCTCGTTCTTCGGACTGATCGCCGTGCTGCGCGGGCGCGAACCGCGCGGGGCGCACTGACCCCGGGCGGCCCGGACAGGCCCTACGCCCCCAGCGCCGCCTCGCCCGCCGCGCGCATCGCCGCCAGCGGTCCGGGCCGGACCCCGGTGAACAGTTCGAACTGCAGCACCGCCTGGTGCACCAGCAGGTCGAGCCCGCCCAGCACCGGCGCCCCGCGCTCGGCGCAGGCGGCGGCCAGCGGCGTCGGCCAGGGGTGGTAGAGCACGTCGAAGAGCGCCCCGGGCGTGGCGGTCAGCTCGCCGACGAAGCCGTCGGTCGCGCCCACCGGCGTGGTGGAGATGGTCAGCGGGCCGGTCAGCGCCTCGGCGCCGCGCGCCCAGTCGGCGGTCCGCACCGCCACCCCCAGCCGCTCCCCGAGCTCCCGCATCTCGCGCGCCCGTTCGGCGCTGCGGACGTGGACCGTCACCTCGCCGGTGCACACCTGCGCCAGCGCGGCCAGCGCCGAGGAGGCCGTGGCCCCCGCGCCGAGAACTGCCGCCGCCGGCACCTGCTCGATGCCGCGCTCGCGCAGCGCCGCGATCAGCCCGGGCACGTCGGTGTTGTCCCCGGTCCGCCGCCCGTCCGCCTGGAAGACCAGCGTGTTCACGGCGTCCACCGCCAGCGCCGTCTCGCTCACCTCGTCCAGCAGCGGGATCACCGCCCGCTTCAGCGGCATGGTCAGCGAGAAGCCCGCCCAGCCGCCCGGCTCCAGTCCCGCGAGGAACCCGGGCAGCGCGGCCTCGTCCAGCTCGAACCGGTCGTACGCCCAGTCGTCCAGGCCGACCGCCCGGTACCCGGCGTTGTGCAGCACCGGGGAGAGCGAGTGCGCGATCGGTGAGCCGAGTACCGCGGCGCGGGGCTGCTGCGGGGTCATGAGCAGGTGACGTCCTTCGCGTTGAACCCCTTGCCGTTGTTGGTGCAGTACTCCTTGACGTTGGCCGCGAACTCGCTCGGGGAGGTGGAGAACCGGGTCTCGGTGGGGCTCATCGCGATGAAGTACAGCCAGGTGCCGTCGGCCGGGTTGAGCACGGCCTTGATCGCGTCCTCGCCCGGGTTGGAGATCGGCGTGGGCGGCAGGCCGGGGTTGATGTAGGTGTTGTACTTGTTGGACCCGTCCTTGATCTGCGCGTCGGTGAGCTGCTTGGAGCCGACCGAGTACTGCAGCGTGGTGTCCATGCCGAGCTTGTGGTGGATGACGGGTTCGGTGTTCAGGCGGTTCTGGATGGTCTTGGCCATCTTGCCGAAGTCGGCGGTGTTGTTGCCCTCGGCCTGCAGGATGCTCGCCTCGGTGATCACGTCGTAGGCGTTCTTCAGGCCGACCTTCTGCGCCGCGGCGTCCAGGTTGAGCTGGCTGTACTCGTTGGTGGCGTTGGTCACCATCTGCTTGAGCAGGTCCTCGGGCTTCATGCCCTGGCTGACCGAGTACTTGGCCGGCCAGAGGAAGCCCTCGGGGTTGTTGTTGGCGTACGGCGGCAGACCGAGGTTGCCCGCGTTCGCCTTGGCCGCGTCCGCGGTCGCGCCGGCCTGCAGCTTCAGCTTCTTGTCGATCATCGTGTAGATGCTCGCCGCGGTCTTGCCCTCGGGGATGATCAGCGAGTCGCCGCCGGCCTCACTGAGCATCAGCTGCACGGCGGCGTCGCCGGACATCTGCTGCTGCATGTAGTAGTAGCCGGGCTGGATCGGCTTGGCGGCCTTGGTGAAGGCGTTGTTGAAGGCACCGACGCTCTTCACCACGCCGGCGTCCTTGAGCACCTGGGCCATGTCGGCGCCCGAGGCGCCGTCCTTGATCTGGATCTGCACCTTGCCGGTGCCGGCGCCGGTGAAGTCCGGGGGCGGGCCGAAGGTGCGCTGGTAGAAGCCGTAGCCCCACCAGCCGGCGCCGCCGACCCCGCCGAGCAGCACCAGGGCGACCAGCAGGCAGGCACCGCCGTTGCGGCGGCCGGACTTCTTGCCCTTCTCCTTGCGCTTGCGCTGGGCGTCCTGGCTGTCGTCCTCGGTGCCGAGGAAGGAGTCGTGCTGCTCCTGCTCGCCCTCGGCGTAGTCGTCCTCGGTGTACTCGCCGTGCTCCTGGTACTCGCCGTCCTCGGCGTAGTCCTCGTGCTCGGCGTACTCGCCCTCGGCCGCGTGCGGGTTGTCGAGCGCGGCGGCCTCGGCCTCCCAGTCGATGCCGTCCGGACCGGGACCGGCGGGCTGCGGCACGGCCGGCGCGGGGGCCGGCCCGGAAGCCGGTCGGCGGACCTGCTGCGGCGGGACCTGCTGGGGCATCGACTGCTGGGGGACCTGCTGCTGCATCGGCTGCTGCGGCATGCCCTGCATCGGTGGCATCTGCTGCCCGGGCTGCGGCATCTGCTGAGGCATCTGCTGGCCCTGCTGCATCGGCTGGCCCTGCGGCATCGGCTGGCCCTGCTGCGGATACCCGCCCTGCTGGGGGTAGCCCTGCTGCGGATACCCCTGCTGCTGCGGGTAGCCCTGCTGCTGGGGGTACCCGCCCTGCTGCTGCCACTGTTGCTGCTGCTGGGCCTGCTGGTACGGGTCCATCGGCACGTAGTTCTGCTGCTGCCCGTACTGCTCGGTCCCCTGGACCGGGTACTGGGCCTGCCCGTACGGGTCCTGCGGGACGAACTCCGGCTCGCCCTGGGCGGCCGCCTGCGGCGACTGCTCACCGTAACCGGGAGCGCTGGGGTGCCACGGCTGGGAGCCGTAGCCCCGACCCAGATCAGTCATCGATTCCCTTAGGCCGACGGAGACGGACGGTTGAGCGGACGGCCCGTCCGGGACGGCGTCCCGTGCAGTATCCCGAAGGCTCGACCGGAGAGCGGGTCGAACCGGCGTGCTAGCGCAGCGCTTGAGGGGAGACGTTACCGTACCGCACGGTACCGTCCACGGTCCCGTCCTGGCGCTCAGCGCCCGCCCCGAGGTGCTTCGGCCCCCACCCCGCGCGCCTCAGCGCCCGCCGGGGTGCGGCGAGGAACCGCTGTGGGCCTGGTTCGCGTTGAACTCCTCGACGTTCTTGCGCTGCTGTTCCTCACTGTCCGTGAACCTGGTGTCGCCCGGCCGCACGGTCACGAAGTACAACCAGTCCCCCGGCGCCGGGTTGAGCGCGGCCTCCACCGCGTCGTGCCCGGGGTTGTCGATCGGGGTCGGCGGCAGGCCGGGGGCGCGGTAGGTGTTGTACGGCGAGTCGAGCTGGGTGTCGGTGACGGTGGTGTGCAGGCTGGTGCGCCCGAGCGCGTAGTTGATCGTGGAGTCCAGCTGCAGCGGCATCGCGCGGTCCAGCCGGTTGTAGATCACCCGGGCCACCCTGGCCATGTCGCCGGGGTTGTCCGACTCGCCCTGCAGCAGGCTGGCCACCGCCAGGACCTGGTACGGGGTCAGCTCGCCGACCGCCGGATGGTCCAGGCCGGCGTCCGACAGCTCGCCCGCGCCGTGGTGGACCATCTGCTGCAGCAGGGTCAGCGGCGTGCTGTCGGCGGTCACGCTGTAGGTGGCGGGGTAGAGCAGCCCCTCGGGGTTGCCGCCCGCGTACTCGGGCAGCCCGAGCTCGGCGCTGTGCTGCTGCGCGGTGTGCTGGGTGGTGCCGGCCGCGAGCGCCAGGCGCTGGTCCACGGCGGCGTAGATCTGGCTGGCCCGCCAGCCCTCGGGGACGGTCAGCGCGTTGGCGTTGGCCGGGTCGCCGAGCACCTGCAGCGCGGCGCCGGCGGACATCTTCCGGCGCAGCGCGTAGGTGCCCGGCTGGATCCGGTCGCCGATGCCGGAGCCGGCCGCCGCGTCGGTGAACGCCTTGACGCTGGCCACCACCTGGTTGCGCTGCAGGATCTGCCCGATGCTGGTCAGGCTGGCGCCCTGGGGCACCGAGACCCGCACGGCGCCGCTGCCCGCACCCGGGTAGTCGGCGGACGGGGTGGGGGTGCCCTGGCGCAGCGCCGCGACGATCTGCTGCCCGGTCAGCAGCGCGCCGCCGGCCAGCAGGGCGAGCAGCAGGACGGTGAGCGAGCAGGCCAGGCCGGTGCGGTGCGGCCGGCGCCGTCGGGGCTTCGGCGGGGGCCGTTCCGGGTCGGGCCCCGGCTCGTGGACCGGTGCGCCGAGGTGACCCGGTGTCAGCCCGGGCACGGCGTCCTGATCCATCCCGACCCCCTGGAAGTCCCGGGTGCGCAGCAGCGAGGGCCCGTCCGGACGCGTCCGGACGGGCCCATGAGCAGCACGCTAGGCCAGGCTGATCAGCTGATCGGCTCGACACTCTCGCCGGGCGCCCGACCGCTCACCCGTTCGGTCTCCAGGGCGCTCTGCAGGATCACCACGGCGGCGGCCTGGTCGATCGCCGAGCGGCCCTTCTTGGCCTTGACGCCGGAGGCCCGCATGCCGGCGGCGGCGGTGACCGTGGTCATCCGCTCGTCCACCAGCCGCACCGGCACCGGCGCGAGCAGCGCGGCCAGCCGACCGGCGTAGGAGCGGACCTTCTCGGCGGCCGGGCCCTCCTTGCCGCTGAGCGAGCGCGGCAGGCCGACCACCACCTCGATGGCGTCGTACTCCTCGACGATCTCCTTGAGCCGCGCCTGGGAGCGGCCCCCGGCGGGGACCGTCTCCACGGGCGTGGCGATCAGCCCGTCGGGGTCGCAGGAGGCCACCCCGATCCGGGCGTCACCGACGTCGACGGCGATCCGTCGACCCCGGCGCCAGGGCTTGGGCTCCTCCATCAGGCCGCGCGCTCCGCGACCAGCCGACGGACCGCCTCGACGGCCTCGTCCACGGCGCCCGGGTTGGAGCCGCCGCCCTGGGCCACGTCGTCCTTGCCGCCACCGCCGCCGCCGAGGGTCTTGGCGGCGACCCGGACCAGCTCACCGGCCTTGACGCCGCGCTCGCGGGCCAGCTCGTTGGTGGCGATCACGGTCAGCGGACGGTCGTTGGCGACCGTGAAGGCGGCCACCACGCCCGGGCGCGAGCCCAGTCGGGCCCGGACGTCGAGGACCAGCTTGCGCAGGTCGTCGGCGCCGGTGCCGTCCGGCACCCGGGCGGCGACCAGGGCCACGCCGTGGATGTCCTGGGCGCTGTCCACCAGACCGGCGGCGGCGGCCAGCACCTTCTCGGCGCGGAACTTCTCGATCTCCTTCTCGGCGTCCTTGAGCTTGCCGAGCATGCCGGCGATCTTCTCCGGCAGCTCCTCCGGGCGGCCCTTGACCAGCTCGGTGAGCTGGGAGACCACGGTGTGCTCGCGGGCCAGGAACTTGTAGGCGTCCACGCCGACCAGCGCCTCGACCCGGCGCACGCCGGCGCCGATCGAGGACTCGCCGAGCAGCTTCACCAGGCCCAGCTGGGCGGTGTTGCCGACGTGCGTGCCACCGCAGAGCTCCTTGGAGAAGTCGCCGATGGTCACCACGCGCACCGAGTCGCCGTACTTCTCGCCGAACATCGCGATGGCGCCCTGCTTGCGGGCCTGGTCCATGGTCATCACCTCGGCGGTGACGTCCAGCTCGCGGGCCAGCACCTCGTTGATCTTCTGCTCGACGTCCACCAGCACGGTGCCGGGGACGGCGGCCGGCGAGCCGAAGTCGAACCGGAACCGGCCGGGGGCGTTCTCCGAACCGGCCTGGGCGGCGGTGGGGCCGAGCGCGTCGCGCAGCGCCTGGTGGGTCAGGTGGGTGGCCGAGTGGGCGCGCGAGACGGCGCGGCGGCGGTCGATGTCGATGGTGGCGTACGCGGCGGCGCCGAGCACCACCTCGCCGAAGAGCACCCCGCCGGAGTGCACGACCACGCCGGGCACCGGCTGCTGCACGTCGCGGATCTCGACCACCGCGCCGGAGTCCAGGCGGATCCGGCCGTGGTCGGCGAGCTGGCCGCCGCCCTCGGCGTAGAACGGGGTGCGGTCGAGGATCAGCTCGACCTCGTCGCCCTCGGTGGCGGCCGGCGCGGGGACGCCGTCCACCAGCAGGCCGACCACGGTGGCCTCGCCCTCGGTGGCGTTGTAGCCGGTGAAGACGCTGGCGCCGGCCCGGTCGGCCACCTCGCGGTAGGCGGCGACGTCGGCGTGGCCCATCTTCTTGGCCTTGGCGTCGGCCTTGGCCCGGTCGCGCTGCTCCTGCATCAGCCGGCGGAAGCCGGCCTCGTCGACCTGCAGGCCCTGCTCCTCGGCCATCTCCAGGGTGAGGTCGATCGGGAAGCCGAAGGTGTCGTGCAGCTGGAAGGCCTTCTCGCCGGCGAGCGCGGGGTGGCCGGCCTGCTTGGCCTCGGTGACGGCGGTGTCCAGCAGGTTGGTGCCGGCCCGCAGGGTCTGCAGGAAGCGGGTCTCCTCGGCGACCACCACGGTCTCGATCCGCTTGCGGTCGGCGTCCAGCTCCGGGTACTGCGGGGCCATCGCCTTGATCGAGACGTCGATCAGCTCCTTGGCCACCGGCTCGGTGGCGCCGAGCAGGCGCATGTTGCGGATCGCCCGGCGCAGGATCCGGCGCAGCACGTAGCCGCGGCCCTCGTTGCCCGGGGTGACGCCGTCGCCGACCAGCATCAGCGCGGTCCGGATGTGGTCGGTGACCACGCGCAGCGAGACGTCCGACTTGTGGTCGGCGCCGTAGCTGTGGCCGGTGAGCTCGGCGGCCCGGTCCAGGATCAGCCGGCTGGTGTCGATCTCGAAGAGGTTGTCGACGTCCTGCAGGATGGCGGCCAGGCGCTCCAGGCCGAGGCCGGTGTCGATGTTCTTGCTCGGCAGGTCGCCGAGGATCTCGAAGCCGTCCTTGCCGTCGCCGTGGCCGCGCTCGTACTGCATGAAGACCAGGTTCCAGATCTCCAGGTAGCGCTCGCCGTTGACGGCGGGGCCGCCCTCCTCGCCGTAGGCGGGGCCGCGGTCGTAGTTGATCTCCGAGCACGGGCCGCACGGGCCGGGCACGCCCATCGACCAGAAGTTGTCCTTCATGCCCAGGCGCTGGATCCGCTCGGACGGGACGCCGATGACGTCACGCCAGATCTGCTCGGCCTCGTCGTCGTCCTTGTAGACGGTGATCCAGAGCTTCTCCTTCTCCAGGCCGTAGCCGCCGTCCGCGACGGGCGTGGTGAGCAGCTCCCACGCGAACTTGATGGCCCCTTCCTTGAAGTAGTCGCCGAAGGAGAAGTTGCCGCACATCTGGAAGAACGAGCCGTGCCGGGTGGTCTTGCCGACCTCCTCGATGTCCAACGTGCGCACGCACTTCTGGACACTGGTGGCACGGGAGAACTGCGGCTTGACCTCGCCCAGGAAGTACGGCTTGAACGGCACCATGCCGGCGTTGACCAGCAGCAGGGTGGGGTCGTCGGCGACCAGGGACGCCGAGGGAACGACGGTGTGGCCGCGCTCCTCGAAGAAGCGCAGCCAGCGGCGGCGGATCTCTGCCGACTCCATGAGTGGTCCTTCCGGTTAAGGGTGCTGGCCCCGGCGCTGTTCGAGCTGACGGGGCGTTGAGGCGATGATTTCGGGGGTGGCGGTACGCGACGGAGGCAGGGCGGCGGCCGGGGAGCCCGGTGCCGCCGAGATAGCTCGGTACCCACCGCCCGCGGTGGGGGTACCCCCGGCCGAAGGCTGGGAGAGGGTCAGGCGACGGCGCGGCGGCTCGACCACCGCGGTGCCGTCCAGCCCGAGGTCGGACCGGAGCTGCTCCTCGCGCTCGGCCATCCCGGCCCGCACCTCCAGGGCGAACCGCTTGGCGGCGTCGCCGAGCTGCAGGGCGCCGCGCGCGGCGGTGCCTGACAGGCTGTCAGGGGTGAGCCGGCGGGTGGCCTCGTTGGCCTTGTTCATGGCCCAGACGGCGGCGCCGGCGCCGACCGTCATCCAGAAGATGCGTCGAACCACGGTCCATCAGCCCTTCACGGCTCGCCGGACGCGGGCGAGCAGCCCGCCCTTGGGGGCGGTGGCTGCGCGCACCTCGGCGCGGATCAGCCGGGCCAGCGCCTCGCGCTCGCTGCCCTGCTGAGGCAGGGTCAGCGAGGCCTGCTGCCGGCCGACCGCCTTGCGGACGCCGTAGCTGAAGGCCGCGACCTTGACCAGCGGACCGCCGAGGGTGGCGGCGACGGTGGAGGAGAGCGCGTTGGCGTTGGCGGCGGCGTCCTGCACGTTGGCGGTGATGTCGTCCACCCGCACCAGCTGCTCCTGCGCGCTGCGCACGGCGGCACTGGCCTCGTGCAGCAACGGGACGGCTTGCTCGGTGACGGCGCCGACCAGCACGGTGGCCTCGCGCAGCACCTTGGACAGGCGCACCAGCACGACGGCGAGCAAGGTGACCAGGACGGCCCAGCCCACGGCCACCAGTAGGCCGGCCAGCTCTCCCACGGACACCGGATGCTCCCTTCCACTCCCTCAGGAGGGAACCCTATCGCGCCCGGACCCGCTTCCCCGACTCGATAACCGCTGGCGAGGCGCTCCCCCGGGCGTAACGTACCGACCGGTCACCTCGTTGGGCCGACCGGGGCCCCGGTCGGCGGGCCCGAGATGGGAAGGGTGGCCAGTGGCGCAGCAGGCGACGGTCGGGCACGGGCGGCTGCCCGCGGAGGTCACCAGCTTCGTCGGACGGCGGGCCGAACTGGCCGAGCTGGCCGAGCTGCTGACCCGGGCGCGACTGGTGACCGTGACCGGCCCGGGCGGGGTGGGCAAGTCCCGGCTGGCGCTGCGGGCGGCCCGCGCCGCCGCCGAGGGCTACCCGGACGGCGCGTTCCTGGTCGAGGTCGGCCAGGTGCAGGACCCGCTGCTGCTCGGCCACGCCGTGCTGGAATCGCTCGGATTGACCGACGCCACCGCGCGGCCGCCGCTGGAGGTGCTGCTCGAGCAGCTGGCGGACCGTCGGCTGCTGGTCCTGCTGGACGGCTGCGAGCACCTGGTGGCGCCCTGCGCCGAGCTGGTCGGCGCGCTGCTGCGCGGGGTGCCCGGCCTGCGGGTGCTGGCCACCAGCCGGGAGCGGCTGCGCGCGGACGGCGAGCACCTGCTGCCGGTCGCCCCGCTGCCGGTGGACGGCACCGCGGGCGGACCGGCCGAGGCGGTGCGGTTGTTCGTCGACCGGGCCGCCGCGGTGCTGCCCGGCTTCGCGCTGACCGAGCGCAACGGCGCCGAGGTCGCGCTGCTCTGCCGGCGCCTGGACGGCATCCCGCTGGCCCTGGAGCTGGCCGCCGGGCGGCTCTCGGCGCTCTCGCTGGAGCAGGTGAGCAGCCGACTGGACGACCGGTTCCGGCTGCTGACCGGCGGCTGCCTCGGCACGCTGCCCCGGCACCAGACGCTGCGCACCACGATCGGCTGGAGCCACGAGCTCTGCACGGCGCAGGAACGTTTGCTCTGGGCGCGGCTCACGGTCTTCGCCGGCTGCTTCGACCTGGAGGCGGCGGAGTTCGTCTGCGCGGGCGACGGGATCGACCCGGAGGAGGTCCTCGACCTGGTCGCCGGCCTGGTCGGCAAGTCGGTGCTGCTGCGCCTGGAGGAGGCGGGCGCGGTCCGCTACCGGCTGCTCGCCACCCTGCGCGACTACGGCGCGCTGTGGCTGCGGGCGGCCGGGGAGGGCCACCGGCTGCGCCGCCGACACCGGGACTGGTACCTGGGGCTGGCCGGCTGGGGCGAGCTGGAGTGGTTCGGCCCGCGCCAGCCGGAGGCCGCCGAGCGCACCACGCTGGCGCACAGCAATCTGCGGGCCGCGCTGGAGTTCTGCCTGAGCGAGCCGGGCGAGGAGCAGTTGGCGCTGCTGCTGGCCGGCACGCTCTGGTACTACTGGGTCGGCTCCGGCCACCTCGGCGAGGGCCGGCACTGGCTGGACCGCGCGCTGGCGCTGGCCCCCGAGCCCACCGAGGCGCGGGCCAAGGCGCTCTGGGTGACCGGCTACATCGCCACCCTGCAGGGCGACCCGGCCCGCGCGCTGCCGGTGCTGGAGGAGTGCCGCACCCAGGCGCTGGACACCGGCGACGACCGGGCGCTCGCCTACGCCCTGCACCGGCTGGGCTGTGCCGCGCTGATCGGCGACCAGCCGGCGCGCGCCGCCGAGCTGTTCACCGACGCGCTCTGGCACTACGAGAGCATCGGCGAGCTCAACAGCAACGTGCTGATGGCGATGTTCGAGCTCGGCCTGGCGCTGCTCTTCGAGGGCGACCTGGACAAGGGCGAGCACTGGATGAGCCGGGTCCGGACGCTCTGCGAGGAGTACGGCGAGCAGTGGGCGTACGCCTACGGGCTCTACGCGATGGCCTACTCGCAGTGGCTGGCCGGCGACATCCGGCAGGCCCGCGCGCACGCCCGCGAGTGCGTCCGGCTCAACCACCTGTTCCGCGACCTGGTGGGCACCGTGCTCGGCCTGGAGATGCTCGCACTGCTGGAGACCGAGCCGGTGGACCGGCCCGAGGAGCGCCCCGACCTGCTGGAGGCCCGGCTGCTGCAGGGCGCGGCGCACCGGATCTGGCAGGCGGTGGGCATCCCGCTGTTCGGCTCGCGCAACTTCAACGGCGCGCACCTGGAGTGCGCCGCCCGGGCCCGGGCCGGCCTGACCGAGGAGGAGTTCGACGGCGCCTTCGAGCGCGGCACCGCGCTCGATCTGGACGCGGCCGTCCAGCGGGTGCTGTCCCGCGCCGAGGCGGACTCCCCTGCGTGTGCCATGGACTCCGCCTGTCTTGGAGACGGCGCGGAGCCCCCGCAGCCAGCGGCTGCGGGGGCTCCGGTACTGCCTGCGGGTCAGCGCGAGTAGTACTCGACGACCAGCTGCTCGTCGCAGATCACGGGGACCTCACGACGCTGCGGGGCGCGGTCCAGGCGGAAGGCCAGCGCCTTGAGGTTGACCTCGAGGTACTTCGGAGTCTGGCCCTCGCCCGCGTAGCCACCCTCACGGGCGACCTGGAACGGAACCTTCTCCTTGGACTTCTCCTTGACCGTGACGACGTAGCCCGGCTTCATCTGGTACGACGGCTTGTTGACCTTGCCGCCGTTGACCTCGATGTGACCGTGCACGACCATCTGGCGGGCCTGGTAGATGGTCCGGGCGATGCCCGAACGCAGCACCAGCGAGTCGAGACGGGTCTCGAGCTCGGCAACCAGCGCCTCACCGGTCTTGCCCTCGGCCTTCTTCGCGCGGTCGAACGCGCGGGCCATCTGCTTCTCGCTCAGGTCGTACTGGGCGCGAAGGCGCTGCTTCTCGAGCAGACGGACCTTGTAGTCCGAGTTCTGCTTGCGACCACGGCCGTGCTGGCCGGGCGGGTACGGGCGGGCCTCGAAGTACTTGACGGACTTCGGGGTCAGCGGAACGCCCAGGGCACGAGCGATCTTGACCTTGGGACGCTTCTGGTTCGCCATGGAACCATTACCTCTTTCACGTTGCGAATACGGCTGTCACCAGGTGTTGACGGAGGTCGCCTCTCGCGGTCCGGAGAAAAACCACCCGAGGGTGATCAGCCGCTCTCCGGAGCCGGGCACAGAAGTGCAAGCACACGAATCAGCAAGTGGTCCGTGACACCGATGACGGTGCGCGACGCTCCTGGTGGCCCCGAGGGGCCACGGGCCGGTGTCCCGCTGGTGGTGGCCGGTCAGCGGTGGAGACTGCTGCCGGACCCGGGACATGGCACTTCGATCGAGTATACCGGCCGATCACTCGCCCTTGAGCCGGGCCCTGGTCCACTCCACGGTGTCCGCGTACCGGGCCTCGGCGCCGTTGCGGGTCGGCTGGTAGTACGCCTTGCCGTGCACCTCGTCCGGCGCGTACTGCTGGGCGGCGATCGAGCCGGGCAGGTCGTGCGGGTACTGGTAGCCCTGGCCGTGGCCGAGCTTGCCGGCGCCGCCGTAGTGCGCGTCGCGCAGATGCGGCGGGACGGCGCCGGCCAGCCCCGCCTTGACGTCCGCCAGGGCCGCGTCGATCGCCAGGTAGGCGGCGTTGGACTTCGGCGCCAGGGCCAGCGCGATGGCCGCCTGAGAGAGGATGATCCGGGCCTCGGGGAAGCCGATCAGCGCCACCGCCTGGGCGGCCGCGACGGCGGTGGGCAGCGCGGTCGGGTCGGCCAGGCCGATGTCCTCGCTGGCCGAGATCATCAGCCGCCTGGCGATGAACCGCGGGTCCTCCCCCGCCTCGATCATCCGGGCCAGGTAGTGCAGGGTGGCGTCCACGTCGCTGCCCCGGATCGACTTGATCAGCGCACTGGCCACGTCGTAGTGCTGGTCGCCGTCCTTGTCGTAGCGGACGGCGGCCTGGTTGACGGCGGTCTCGGTGGTGGCCAGGGTGATCTCGGCCGCGCCCTGCTCCAGCGCCGCGCCGGCCGCCGCCTCCAGCGTGGTCAGGGCCCGGCGGGCATCCCCGCCGGCGAGCCGGACCAGGTGGTCCTCGGCCTCCTGACCCAGCGTCACGCTCGCGGCCAGGCCGCGTTCGTCGGCCACCGCGCGGCGCAGCAGCGCGCGGATGTCCTCGTCGGTGAGCGACTGCAGGGTGAGCAGCAGCGAGCGCGACAGCAGGGGTGAGATCACCGAGAAGTACGGGTTCTCGGTGGTGGCGGCGATCAGGGTCACCCAGCGGTTCTCCACGGCGGGCAGCAGCGAGTCCTGCTGGGCCTTGGAGAAGCGGTGGATCTCGTCCAGGAAGAGGACGGTCTCCTTGCCGCTCATGCCGACCGCCCGGCGGGCGCCCTCGATCACGGCGCGCACCTCCTTGACCCCGGCAGTGATCGCGGACAGCTCGACGAACCGACCCTCGACGGCCTGGCTGATCACGTGCGCCAGGGTGGTCTTGCCGGTGCCGGGCGGCCCCCACAGGATCACCGAACTGGTCGCCGCCGGCCCCTTGGAGCCGGCCACCAGGCGGCGCAGCGGCGAGCCGTCCCTCAGAAGTTGCCGCTGGCCGGCCACCTCGTCCAGGGTGCGCGGCCGCATCCGCACGGCCAACGGCGCCCGGCCCGGTTCGGCGGCCTGGTGCTGTTCGGCGGCGACGGTGAAGAGGTCCGGTTCGTCCACCCCGCCACCCTATGCGAGGGCGCCGACAGCCCTACTTCCGCTTCTTGCCGCGCTCCAGCTCGTGGGCGTAGTCCGGGACGTACTTCTGCAGGTCGCGCGGCGGGCGCTGGTAGCCCTTGGGGGCCGGGCGGGGCGGTAGCGCGACGGGGGGCTTGGTGACGTCCTGGTACGGGATGGTGGAGAGCAGGTGGGCGATCATGTTGATCCGGGCGCGGCGCTTGTCGTCGCTCTCCACCACGTTCCAGGGGGCCTCGGGGATGTCGGTGTAGACGAACATCTCGTCCTTGGCCCGGGAGTAGTCCTCCCAGCGGCTGATCGACTCGGTGTCCATCGGGGAGAGCTTCCAGCGGCGCATCGGGTCCTTCAGCCGGGCCCGGAAGCGGCGTTCCTGCTCGGTGTCACTGACCGAGAACCAGTACTTGCGCAGCACGATGCCCGCCTCGATCAGCATCCGTTCGAAGGTCGGGCACTGGTGCAGGAACTGCCAGTACTCCTCGTCGGTGCAGAAGCCCATCACCTTCTCCACCCCGGCGCGGTTGTACCAGCTGCGGTCGAACAGCACGATCTCGCCGGCGGCCGGCAACTGCTCGACGTAGCGCTGGAAGTACCACTGGCCGCGCTGGCGCTCGGTGGGCGCCGGCAGGGCGGCGATCCGCGCGATGCGCGGGTTGAGGAACTCGGTGACCCGCTTGATCGCGCCGCCCTTGCCGGCGGCGTCCCGGCCCTCGAAGACCACCACCAGCCGGATCCCCTCCAGCCGCACCCACTCCTGGAGCTTCACCAGCTCGTTCTGCAGACGCAGGAGTTCGGTCTCGTACAGGTGCTTGTTGAGGCGGGGCAGGTCGGTCACGGCGGCGGCTCCAGAAAGACGGATGCTGATGACCCCTCACGTTATGACGGGTCATCAGCATCCACTGGTCGAGCGCGCCGGATCAGCTGTCCTGCTTCACCTCGGACTTAGGCGTGGCGTCCACGCCGGCCTCCTTGCGCTGGGCCGCCGTGATCGGCGTCGGCGCGCCGGTCAGCGGGTCGCCACCGGTGGAGGTCTTCGGGAAGGCGATCACGTCGCGGATGGTGTCGTAGCCGCCGAGCAGCGTGACCACCCGGTCCAGGCCCAGCGCGATCCCGCCGTGCGGCGGCGGGCCGTAGTTGAAGGCGTCGAGCAGGAAGCCGAACTGCGAGGCCGCCTCCTCCTCGGAGAGGCCGATCGCGTCGAACGCCCGCTTCTGCACCTCGCGCTGGTGGATACGGATCGAACCGCCGCCCAGCTCGGAGCCGTTGAGCACCAGGTCGTAGGCGTTCGACAGGGCGCTGCCCGGGTCGGTGTCGAAGGTGGCCAGCGACTCGGCGGTGGGCGCGGTGAACGGGTGGTGCACCGCGTGCCAGCCCTGGAACTCGCCCTTGTCGTCCTCGATCGGCTCGAACATCGGGAAGTCCACGACCCACAGGAACGCCCACTTGGACTCGTCGATCAGCTCGCAGCGGCGGCCGATCTCCAGGCGGGCGGCGCCCAGCAGCTCCTGGGACGGGGTCTTCTTGCCGGCCGCGAAGAAGATCGCGTCACCGTTCTTGGCGCCCGCGGCGGCCGCCAGGCCGGCCAGGTGCTCCTCGGAGAGGTTCTTGGCCACCGGGCCGCGCAGCTCGCCGGTCTCCGCGTCGATGATCACGTAGGCCAGGCCGCGGGCGCCGCGCGCCTTGGCCCAGTCCTGCCAGGCGTCGAAGGCCTTGCGGGGCTGCGAGGCGCCGCCCGGCATGACCACGGCGCCGACGTACGGGGCCTGGAAGACCCGGAACTCGGTGCCCTTGAAGTACTCGGTCAGGTCGGTGAGTTCCTGGCCGAAGCGGACGTCCGGCTTGTCCGAGCCGTAGCGCGACATGGCGTCGGCGTAGGACAGCCGCGGCAGCGGGTTGGGGATCTGGTAGCCGTGCACCTCGGACCAGACCCGCGAGACGATCTCCTCGCCGAGCGCCAGGATGTCCTCCTGGTCGACGAACGAGGCCTCGATGTCCAGCTGGGTGAACTCCGGCTGCCGGTCGGCGCGGAAGTCCTCGTCGCGGAAGCAGCGGGCGATCTGGTAGTACCGCTCCATGCCGGCCACCATCAGCAGCTGCTTGAACAGCTGCGGCGACTGCGGCAGGGCGTACCAGTGGCCGGGCTGCAGCCGGACCGGGACCAGGAAGTCGCGGGCGCCCTCGGGGGTGGAGCGGGTGAGGTACGGCGTCTCGATGTCGAGGTAGTCGTTCTCCTCCATCACCGTGCGGATGATGTTGTTGACCTTGGAGCGCAGCCGCAGCGCGCGGGCCGGGCCCTCGCGGCGCAGGTCCAGGTAGCGGTAGCGCAGCCGGACCTCCTCGTTGACCGTGCCCGGCTCGTACTCGGCGACCTGGAAGGGCAGCGGGGCGGCCTCGGAGAGCACCTCGATCTCGGCCACCACGACCTCGACCGCGCCGGTCGGGATGTCCGGGTTCTCGTTGCCCTCGGGGCGGACCCGGACCTCGCCGACCACCTTGACGCAGTACTCGGCGCGAAGGCCGTGCACCGAGTCGAGGTCGCGGACCACGACCTGCACGGTGCCGGAGGCGTCGCGCAGGTCGATGAACGCCACGCCACCGTGGTCGCGGCGGCGGGCGACCCAGCCGGCCAGGGTGACGGTCGCTCCGGCGTGCTCCGCGCGGAGCGTGCCCGCGTCGTGCGTGCGGATCACAGCTGCTTCTCCTTCAGGGTGGTGACGAGTGCGTCGAGTGCGACGGCGGTCTGCTCGCCGGTGGTCATGTCCTTCAACTGGACGACGCCCTCGGCGAGATCGCGGTCGCCCGCGATCAGGGCGAACCGGGCTCCGGAGCGGTCGGCGGACTTCATGGCGTTCTTGATGCCCTTGACGCCGAACGCCAGGTCGGTGGCCACGCCGGCTCGGCGCAGCTCGGTGACCTTGGCGAACAGGACGTTCTTGGCCCCCTCGCCGAGCGCGACGGCGTAGACCGAGGTGGTGGCGGGCAGGTCGAGGGTGATGCCCTCGGCCTCCAGCGCCAGATAGGTGCGGTCCACCCCGAGGCCCCAGCCGACCGAGGGCAGCGCCGGGCCGCCGAGCATCTCGGAGAGGCCGTCGTAGCGCCCGCCACCGCCGATCGCGGACTGCGCGCCCAGGCCGTTGTGCACGAACTCGAAGGTGGTGCGGGTGTAGTAGTCCAGGCCGCGGACCAGCTTGGGGTCGTCCACCCAGGCCACGCCGGCGGCGGTGAGCAGCTCGCGCACCTGGAGGTCGTACGCCTTGCAGTCCTCGCAGAGGTAGTCGCGCAGCATCGGCGCGTCGGTCAGCTGGGCCTGCACCGCCTCGCGCTTGTCGTCGAGCACCCGCAGCGGGTTGATCTCGGCCCGGCGGCGGGTGTCCTCGTCCAGGTCCAGGCCGGTCAGGAACTCCTGCAGCGCGGCCCGGTAGACCGGGCGGCACTGCTTGTCGCCGAGGCTGTTGACCAGGAGGCGGTAGTCGCTCAGGCCGAGCGAGCGGAACGCGTCGTCCGCCAGGATGATCAGCTCGGCGTCCAGTGCCGGGTCCTCGGCGCCGATCGCCTCGGCGCCGATCTGGGCGAACTGGCGGTAGCGGCCCTTCTGGGCCCGCTCGTAGCGGTAGAAGGAGCCGGAGTACCAGAGCTTGACCGGAAGGTTGCCGAGCTTGTGCAGGTTGGCCTGCAGGGCGGCCCGAACCACCGAGGCGGTGCCCTCGGGGCGCAGCGCCAGCTCGTCACCGCCCTTGGTGGTGAGGGTGTACATCTCCTTGGTGACGATGTCGGTGGACTCGCCGACACCGCGGGAGAAGAGCTTCACGTCCTCGAAGACCGGGGTCTCGATGTAGCCGTAGCCGGCCCGGCGCAGCGGGGCGGCCAGCGCCTGACGGACCGCCAGGAAGGTCGCGGAGCTGGGCGGGAGCAGGTCGTAGGTGCCCTTGGGGGCGGTGAAGGTGCTCAACTTCTCTTCCGTCACATTCCTCGTCGCGGGGCTGCGGGAGCGGTGACCGCCCCCGCCGCTTGCTTGAGGTAGGGGTTGGTGGCGCGCTCGCGGCCGATGGTGGTCTGTTCGCCGTGGCCGGAGAGCACCACGGTGGCGTCGTCGAGGGGCAGGCAGACCCGGGCCAGCGACTGCATGATCGCGGTGTGGTTGCCGCCCGGGAGGTCCGTGCGCCCGATGGAGCCGGCGAAGAGCAGGTCGCCCGAGAAGAGAACCGGTGGGATCTCCTCGGTGGCGGGCGTCCGGAACGTCACCGACCCCTTGGTATGGCCGGGCGCGTGGTCGACGGTCAGCTTCAGACCGGCCAGCTCCAGCTCGCTGCCGTCGGTCAGCAGCCGCAGGTCGTCGGGCTCGCCGATGGTGAGCTCGCCGAGCAGCTGGGCGCCGATCGAGCGGCCGAGCGCCTTCTCCGGGTCGGTCAGCATGTACCGGTCCTCGGGGTGGATCCAGGCCGGCACGTTCTTGGCGCCGCAGACCGGGACCACCGAGGCGACGTGATCGAGGTGCCCGTGGGTGAGCACCACGGCGACCGGCTTGAGCCGGTGCTCGCGGATCATCGCCTCGACCCCGGCGGTGGCCTCGTGCCCCGGGTCCACGATCACGCACTCCTCGCCGGCGGCCGGTGCCACGAGGTAGCAGTTGGTACCCCAGGCTCCGGCGGGAAATCCGGCGATGAACACGGCAGTCCTTGGGTCTCGGCGGGTCGAGGGGCGGCGCGAAGCGTCAAAGGCGGCGCAGGCGGCGCAGGGCGCGAAAAAGTCCTTCGGTGCAGCCTACCGGCGGTAAGCCGTCGGTTGCGAACCGGATAGTGGTGTGCCGCCGGGCCGGTGGTTCGTGAGCCCGCGATCGAACCGTTCACCGGGTTCTTACAGATCTGGTCCCTACACTTGGCGCCTGGTGGATGGGATGATCCGCCCGACACATCCACACACATGTTCAGCGCGAACGAGGAGACACGGCCCGGTGGTCAGCAGCGAACAGCGGCGGCGGCAGCTCGCCCGCGAGAAGTACGAGCGGCAGCAGAAGGCCCGTGCCGAGGCCGCGGTCAAGGCCAAGCGCCGCAACATTGTCCTCAGCGCCGCCCTCGCCGTCGTCGTGGTGGCGGCCGGCGGCGCCTGGGCAGGCGGCGTGTTCGACTCCAGCAGCAAGAAGAGCGACACCGCCAACGCGGCGCCCACCCCGGTCGCGCCGACGGCCAAGCCCAGCCCGGTGGACGTCAAGGGCTGCTCGGCCCCGCAGCCGGGCGACCCGAACAAGAAGCAGTGGCCGAGCGAGCCGGCCATGTCGATCGACACCAAGGCGTCCTACACGGCCACCCTGGACACCAGTTGCGGCCAGGTGACACTGTCCCTGGACGCCGCCAAGGCGCCGCACACGGTCAACTCCTTCGCCTTCCTGGCGGGTGAGAACTACTTCGACCACACCAAGTGCCACCGCCTGACCACCCAGGGCATCTACGTCCTGCAGTGCGGCGACCCGACCGCGTCCGGCAGCGGCAGCCCCGGCTACAAGTTCACCGACGAGAACCTGACCGGCGCGACCTACCCGGCCGGCACCGTGGCGATGGCCAACTCCGGTGCGAACACCAACGGCAGCCAGTTCTTCCTGGTCTACAAGGACACCCAGCTGCCGCCGAACTACACCCCGTTCGGCAAGATCACCGGTGGCCTGGACGTGCTGACCAACATCGCGGCCGGCGGCGAGAACGACGCCAACGGCCCTGGTGACGGTGCGCCCAACGCCAACGTGGTGCTCAACAAGGTGACCACCGCGAAGAGCTGATCCACTTCGCGCGCCCGCCGCGCGAATTGGCCGGGCCCGGATGCGGACAGCACCGGGCCTGGTCGCCTATGTTGCTGTTGTATAGGGTGCCCTGACCCGCTCGCCGTCACCCTCGGCAGCGAACCGGGCGGACGGGGACGGCGGACCATCGGGTCCGTCGCACATTCAACTGTGGACGACGGATCCGCACCGCGAGGCGGTGGGCGGGACGTCATGTGGAGGAGGCGCTGTGAGCAGCGACCCGTGGGGCCGTGTCGACGAGCAGGGGACCGTCTACGTCAGGACCGCCGAGGGCGAACGCGTCGTCGGCTCCTGGCAGGCGGGCTCTCCTGAAGAGGCTCTCGCCTACTTCGAGCGCAAGTACCAGGGCCTGTCCGCCGAGATCGGTCTGCTGGAGCACCGGGTGCGCAAGACCGACCTGGCGGCCAAGGACGCGCAGACCGCGCTGGACCACCTGCGGGCGCAGGTGGTCGAGGCGCACGCGGTCGGCGACCTGGACGCGCTCGCCAAGCGGCTCGACACGCTGGCCGGCGAGATCGAGTCCCGCCAGGTGGAGCGCAAGGCGGCCCGGGCCAAGGCGGCCGACGAGACCCGTGCGGCCAAGGAGGCGCTGGTCGCCGAGGCCGAGCAGCTCGCCGAGTCCACCCAGTGGCGGGAGGCCGGCGACCGGCTGCGCGCCCTGGTGGACACCTGGAAGGGCCTGCCGCGTCTGGACCGCAAGAGCGACGACGAGCTGTGGCACCGCTTCTCGCACGCCCGGTCGGTCTTCTCCAAGCACCGCAAGGCGCACTTCGCTCAGCTGGACGCCGAGCGTGAGCAGGCCAGGGCGGTCAAGGAGCGGCTGGTCACCGAGGCCGAGGCGCTGTCCAGCTCCACCGAGTGGGGCGACACCGCGGCCCGCTACCGCGACCTGATGGCGCAGTGGAAGGCCGCGGGCCGTGCGCAGCGCGACGCCGAGGACGAGCTGTGGGCGCGGTTCCGCGGCGCCCAGGACGTCTTCTTCCAGGCCCGTTCGGCGGTCTTCACCGAGCGCGACGCGGAGCAGACCGAGAACCAGAAGCTCAAGGAGGCGCTGGCCACCGAGGCCGAGGCGATCCTGCCGATCACCGACCTGAAGGCGGCCAAGGCGGCGCTGCGCGACGTCAGCGAGCGCTGGGAGGCGATCGGGCACGTGCCGCGCGACGCCAAGCCGCGGCTGGACGGGCGGCTCAACTCGGTGGAGCGGGCGATCCGCGAGGCCGAGGAGGCCGAGTGGCAGCGCTCCAACCCGGAGGCCAAGGCGCGGGCCACCGGCATGACCAGCCTGCTCCAGGCGGCGGTGGACAAGCTCCAGGCCGAGCTCAACAAGGCCCGCGCCGCGGGCAACGCGAGCAAGGTCGCCAAGCTGGAGAGCGAGCTGGCGGGCCGTCAGGCGCTGCTGGACCAGGCGCTGAAGAGCCTGCAGGAGTTCAGCGGCTGACCCCGGAGCCCGAGCAGAACCGAGCCCGAACGGAAAGGGCCCCACCGTTGCGAACGGTGGGGCCCTTTCCGTATCGGCCCTACTTCCGGGCCGAGGTGACCCGGTAGACGTCGTAGACGCCCTCCACGCCGCGGACCGCCTTGAGCACGTGCCCCAGGTGCTTGGGGTCACCCATCTCGAAGGTGAAGCGGCTCATCGCCACTCGGTCGCGGGAGGTCTGGACGGCCGCCGACAGGATGTTGACGTGCTGGTCGGAGAGCACCCGGGTGACGTCCGAGAGCAGTCGCGACCGGTCCAGCGCCTCGACCTGGATCGCCACCAGGAAGACCGAGGACTGGGTGGGCGCCCACTCGACCTCGATCATCCGCTCCGGCTGCTGGGTCAGCGAGTCCACGTTGACGCAGTCCGCGCGGTGCACCGAGACGCCGTTGCCGCGGGTCACGAAGCCGACGATCGGGTCGCCCGGCACCGGGGTGCAGCAGCGCGAGAGCTTGACCCAGACGTCGTCCACGCCCTTGACGATGATTCCCGGGTCGCCCTTGGCCCGGCGGCGGCGCTGGGCCCGGCCGTCGTGGGTCGGGACGGTGGCGGTCTCGGCGAACTCCTCGCTGGCGCCCTCCTCGCCGCCGAGCGCCTGGACCAGCTTCTGCACGATGGACTGCGCGGAGACGTGCCCCTCGCCGATCGCCGCGTAGAGCGAGGAGATGTCGGGGTAGCGCATCTCGTGCGCCAGGGTGACCAGCGAGTCGCCGGTGAGGATCCGCTGGATCGGCAGGCCCTGCTTGCGCATCGCGCGGGCGATGGCCTCCTTGCCCTGCTCGATCGCCTCCTCGCGGCGCTCCTTGGAGAACCAGGCCTTGATCTTGTTGCGGGCCCGCGGCGACTTGACGAAGCCGAGCCAGTCCCGGGACGGCCCGGCGCCCTCGGCCTTGGAGGTGAAGACCTCGACCAGGTCGCCGTTCTCCAGGGTCGACTCCAGCGGCACCAGCCGCCCGTTGACCCGGGCTCCTATGCAGCGGTAGCCGACCTCGGTGTGCACCGCGAAGGCGAAGTCCACCGGCGTGGCGCCGGCGGGCAGCGCTATCACGTCGCCCTTGGGCGTGAAGACGAAGACCTCGTTGTTGGACAGGTCGAAGCGCAGCGACTCGAGGAACTCGCTCGGGTCCTCGGTCTCCTTCTGCCAGTCGAGCAGCTGGCGCAGCCAGGCCATCTCGTTGACCGCGCCGGCCTTGTCCTCCTTGCGGACCTGGGACGGCGTGTCGGTGCGCACCTTGGAGGTGCCGGCCACCGCGCGCTGCTTGTACTTCCAGTGCGCGGCGATGCCGTACTCGGCGCGGCGGTGCATGTCGAAGGTGCGGATCTGCAGTTCGACCGGCTTGCCGCCGGGGCCGATCACCGTGGTGTGCAGCGACTGGTACATGTTGAACTTGGGCATCGCGATGTAGTCCTTGAACCGGCCGGGGACCGGGTTCCATCGCGCGTGGATGGTGCCGAGCGCCGCGTAGCAGTCGCGCACGGTGTCGACCAGGACCCGGATGCCCACCAGGTCGTAGATCTCCGCGAAGTCGCGGCCTCGGACGATCATCTTCTGGTAGACCGAGTAGTAGTGCTTCGGTCGGCCGGTCACCGAGGCGGAGATCCGGGCGCCGCGCAGGTCACCCTGGACCTGGTCGATCACGGTGGCCAGGTACTCGTCCCGCTTGGGCGCCCGCTCGGCGACCAGACGCACGATCTCGTCGTACATCTTGGGGTAGAGGATGGCGAAGGCCAGGTCCTCCAGCTCCCACTTGATGGTGTTCATGCCCAGCCGGTGCGCCAGCGGGGCGTAGATCTCCAGCGTCTCGCGGGCCTTCTTCTCCTGCTTCTCCCGCTTGAGGTACCGCATGGTGCGCATGTTGTGCAGCCGGTCGGCGAGCTTGATCACCAGGACCCGCGGGTCCTTGGCCATCGCGACGACCATCTTGCGAACCGTTTCGGCCTGCGCGGCCTCGCCGAACTTGACCTTGTCCAGCTTGGTGACGCCGTCCACCAGCAGCGCGACCGAGTCGCCGAAGTCCTGGCGCAGGGTCTCCAGGCCGTAGTCGGTGTCCTCGACGGTGTCGTGCAGCAGGCCGGCCATCAGGGTCGCCGCGTCCATCCCCAGCTCGGCCAGGATGGTGGCCACCGCCAGCGGGTGGGTGATGTACGGGTCGCCGCTCTTGCGCTTCTGGCCGCGGTGCCAGCGCTCGGCCACCGCGTAGGCGCGCTCGATGTCGCGCAGCAGGGCCGGGTCGGCCTTCGGGTCGTTGGCCCGGATGCTGCGGAACAGCGGTTCCAGGACGGGGTTGAGCACCGAGGAGCGCTGGCCGCCGAAGCGGGCCAGCCGGGCCCGCATGCCGCCGCTGGGGGAGGCCTGGCGCAGGGCGGGTGCCACCGCGCGGGCCAGACCGGAGGGCGGCGCCGGACGCGCCGGCGTGGCGCCGGACGACGCGGGCGCGGCGGCGCCCGTGCCGGGCCCGCCGGCCGACTGACTGGTGGGCGCGGTAGCCGTGGGCACAACCTCGTCGGGCAATGACACTCCTCGGTACGCACCGGATGAACCTTCATGGTACCGAGCTGGGCGCGCCGACGTTTCGCCGCCCGGGGGCTGACATGCCGAGAGCGGCGGTCGCCACCGCGACCACCGCTCTCGTTGCTGCTCCGCGAGCTACTGCTCGGGCCTACTCAGACCGTGACCAGGGTCTCCAGCGGCGCGCCGCCCAGGTGCGGGGCGAGCTTCGCGCGCCCGTCCAGGAAGCCGAGCTCCATCAGCACGACCACGCCGACCAGCTGGGCGCCGGTCCGCTGGACCAGGTCCAGCGAGGCGGCGATGGTGCCGCCGGTGGCCAGCACGTCGTCCACCACCAGCACCCGCTCACCCGGCGCGAAGGCGTCGCACTGCACCTCCAGGGTGGCCGAGCCGTACTCCAGGTCGTAGGACTGCTGGAACACCTCGCCGGGCAGCTTGCCCTTCTTGCGGATCGGCACGAAGCCGAGCCCGGCCGCGAAGGCCGCCGGAGCCGCGAGCACGAAACCGCGCGCCTCCAGGCCCACGATCTTGGTCGCCCCGAGCTCCTCGGCCCGGCCCGCCAGCGCCTTGGTCAGGGCCGCGAAGGCCTCGGCGTCGGCGAGCAGCGGGGCGATGTCCTTGAACAGCACCCCCGGCTTCGGGTAGTCGGGGACGTCCCGGATCCTGCTGGTGAGCAGGTCGGCCAGGAGTGTGTCAGTCACAGGGTTTCCTTCAGGGCTCAGCGCTTGCCGGACGGACGGCCCTTGCCACGGGCCCGGTTGACCGGCTGGTTACGCTGACCGACCATACCCGCAGCCACGCTGTCCACCACCACGTCCTCGGCCTCGTCGGAGACGCCCTCGCCGGCCGCCTCGGCCGCGGCCGCGGCCTTGGCATCCGCCGCGCGGCGCTGGGCGACCCGCTTGGCGAGCGCCTTCATCTCCGGGGTCTGCTCCTTGAGCTGCGCGAGCAGCGGGGTGGCGACGCAGATCGAGGAGTAGGCACCGGCCGACAGACCGATGAACAGCGCCAGCGAGATGTCGTTCAGGGTGCCGGCGCCGAGCAGGCCGCCGCCGATGAAGAGCAGCGCCGCGACCGGCAGCAGGGCGACCACGGTGGTGTTCAGCGAACGCACCAGGGTCTGGTTGAGGCCCGCGTTGGCCGCCTCGCTGTAGGTGAGCTTGTTCTGCTTCTCCAGGTTCTTGGTGTTCTCCTTCACGGTGTCGAAGACGACGACCGTGTCGTAGAGCGAGTAACCGAGGATCGTCAGGAAGCCGATCACCGTACCGGGGGTGACCTCGAAGCCGACCAGGGCGTAGACGCCGATGGTGATCAGCAGGTCGTGGATGAGGGCGACCAGGGCGGCCACCGCCATCCGCCACTCGAAGGCGATCGCCAGGTAGGCGGTGACCAGGACCATGAAGATGACCAGGCCGAGCAGCGCCTTCTGGGAGATCTGGTGACCCCAGCTGGGGCCGACCACCTGGGCGTTGATGTCCGAGCTCGGCACCGACAGGTCGGTGGAGAGCTGCTTGACGACGGTGTCCGAGGACACCTTCTCGCCGGAGCTGACCTGGATCCGGATCTTGCCGTCACCGGTGGACTGCACCTGGGAGGTGGAGTCGCCGACGATCTTGTCGATCTCGGTCTGCGCCTGGCTGACCGACAGGCCGGCCTTCTGCACGGTGTAGACCGAGCCGCCCTTGAACTCGATGCCCAGGTGCAGGCCGATCACGGTCAGACCGATCAGCGCCGCGCCGGCGATCGCCGCGGAGATGCTGTACCAGAGCTTGCGCCGGCCGACGAAGTCGAAGCTGACCTCGCCCTGGTAGAGACGGTGGCCGAGGTTGCTGAAGCGCGACATTGCGTCAGGCCTCCTTGACGGCGGCGGAGGTGGCGGGGCGACGACGGCTGCTCCGCAGCGGCGGGCGGGCGCCCAGGCGCTTCGGGTCCAGGCCGGACCAGGGGTGACCCTCGGCGAAGAACTTCTTCCGCGCCAGCAGTGTGATCAGCGGCTTGGTGAACAGGAAGATCACCACGATGTCGAGCAGGGTGGTCAGGCCCAGGGTGAAGGCGAAGCCCTGCACCTTGCCGACCGAGACGAAGTACAGCACCGCGGCACACAGGAACGACACGAAGTCGGAGACCAGGATGGTGCGGCGGGCGCGCGGCCAGGCGCGCTGGACGGCCGGGCGCAGCGGGGCGCCCTCGCGGACCTCGTCGCGGATGCGTTCGAAGTACACGATGAAGGAGTCCGCTGTGATACCGATCGCCACGATCGCACCGCAGACCGCCGGCAGGTTCAGCGCGAAGCCGATGCCGGCGCCGAGCAGGGCCATGATCGAGTAGGTCAGGATCGCGGAGACCACCAGACCGGCGATCGAGACCAGGCCCAGACCGCGGTAGTAGATCAGCGAGTAGAGGACCACCAGCGCCAGGCCGATCGCGCCGGCGATCAGACCGGCGTGCAGCTGGTCGCCACCGAGCTGCGCGGTGACGGTGGTGATGTCGCTCTTGTCGAAGCTCAGCGGCAGGGCGCCGAAGCTCAGCACGTTGGCCAGGCCGGTGGCCTGGTCCTGGCTGAAGGTGCCGGAGATCACGGCGCTGCCGCCGGTGATCGACTGCTGCACGTACGGGTGCGAGACGACCTTGCCGTCCAGCACGATGGCGAACTGGTTGGCCGGGGCCTGCTGGGCGGCGAGCTTGCCGGTGGTGTCCGCGAAGGCCTTGGAGCCGGTGTCGTTGAAGGCCAGCTGGACCTGCCAGCCGGCGGCACGCTGGGTGTCGTAGCCGGCCTGGGCCTTGGAGATGTCCGAGCCGTTGACCGCGACCGGGCCGAGCGCGAACTTGAACCAGGTGCCCTGCTCCTTGTCGTAGGAGCAGGCCACCGCGTTCTTGCTCGGGTCGGTGCCCTGGTAGTCCTGGCGCTGGGTGGCGTTGGAGCAGTCCAGCGAGGTGAACTGCTGCTGCAGCTCGGCGGGGACGGTGCCCTGGGTGGTCAGCGCGGTGATGTCCGCGTTGCTCGGGGCGGAGGGCGCGGCGGAGGCGCTGGGCGCGGCACTGCCGCTGGAGTTCGCCGAGGCGGAAGCGGAGCCGGAGGCCGGCGCGGAGGCGCTGCTGCTCGGGTCTGCGGCCTTCAGACCGTCGGAGACGGCGCGGCCGGCCTTGGACGGGCTGGCGCTCGCACTGCCGCTCGCGCTGGGCGAGCCGGCCGCGGCCGAGGCGCCACTGGCGGACGCCGAGGCGCTCGGCGAAGCACTGCCGCTCGGCGAGGCGCTGCCACTGGGCTTGGCGCTGGGGGCGACGGGAGGCTGACCCGACATCGCGGTGGCCAGCACCGGCCGGAAGTAGAGCTTGGCCGTGGTGCCGACCTGCTCGGCGGCCTGCTGGCTGTTGGTCCCCCGGGGGATGTTGACAATGATGTTGTCATTGCCCTGGGTCTGGACCTCGGCCTCGGAGACACCGAAGGCATTGACTCGCTTCTGGATGATCCCGACCGCGATGTCCATGTTGGACTGGTTGATCGCGGCCTTGTCCGTGGACTTGGCGGTCAGCGTGATGCTGGTGCCGCCGGCGAGATCGATCCCGAGGCGAGGCGTCCTGTGGCCCGTCCCGAACATGAGGGCGACCAGTCCGACGGTGACCACCAGGATGAGGGCCAAAGCCCGCCCCGGATAACCGTCGCGCGGACGCGACTTGGGTGTTGCCACCTTGCTCGTTTCTCCCTGTCCCATGCCGTCGGCACAGCGCCGCCGGCCTGCGCAGGCAGGGGGCGGCGCGAACCGCGGACAACCGTGAAGTGGTGCAGACCGCCCGAACTACTTGGCTGCGGGCTTCTCGCTGTCGGTCTTGTCGAGGCTGATGGCCTCGTCCGACGCCGCGTCCTCGACGGACTCGGTCTCGACACCATCGAGCGACGCGTCCTCCTCGGGACGGCCGTTGATGATCTCGTCGTACTCCTGCGGGTCGATCACCGCGGCGATGGCGTTCTTCGCGAAGTGGGTCACCACGCCGGGCGCGAGCTCCAGCTCGACGGTGGAGTCGTTGACCGACTTCACCGTCGCGTACAGCCCCCCGATGGTCCGCACGGCGGAGCCCTCAGTCATGGCCGACTGCATGGTCTGCGCCTGCTGCTGCCGCTTCTTCTGCGATCGGAACATCAGGAAGATCGCGGCGATCGGGAGGAGAAAAATGATCATTTGCACAGCTGACAGGGTCCTTTACGGGCATCTGACGGATGGCCCAGTGGCGATGGTCGGCCCGCCAGGCGAGACGGGGCGGTCCGGCGAAGTCTAGGAGACCCGCTCTGATCGGACAACGCCAAGCATCGCATCCTGCCGCCGAAGGTGGCGAGTCCCTGACGTGTCCCGTCTCACAATGCCCCTCGGCTCAGGGCTCGGCGGTGCCGAACAGCTCCTGCTGCGGGGGCACGCTACCGCGTCCGGCCTGGACCGGTGGCGTCAGGCCCAGGTGCTGCCAGGCGGCGGCGGTGGCGATCCGCCCGCGCGGGGTACGGGCCAGCAGTCCCTCGCGCACCAGGAAGGGCTCGGCCACCTCCTCGACCGTCTCGGCCTCCTCCCCCACCGCGACGGCCAGCGTTGACAGGCCCACCGGACCGCCACCGAACAGTCGCAGCAGCGCGTGCAGGACCGCCCGGTCGAGGCGGTCCAGACCGCGCTCGTCCACCTCGTAGACCTGCAGCGCGCGAGCGGCGATCCGCTGGTCGACCACGCCGTCGTGCTCGACCTGGGCGTAGTCGCGGACCCGGCGCAGCAGCCGGTTGGCGATCCGCGGGGTGCCGCGCGAGCGGCCGGCGATCTCGGCGGCGCCGGCCGGGTCGATCTCGACGTCCAGCAGCGCGGCCGAGCGGTGCACCACCCGCTGCAGCTCGGCGGGGGCGTAGAACTCCATGTGGCCGGTGAAGCCGAACCGGTCGCGCAGCGGGGGCGGCAGCAGGCCGGCCCGGGTGGTCGCGCCGACCAGGGTGAACGGCGGCAGCTCCAGCGGGATCGCGGTGGCGCCGGGGCCCTTGCCGACGATCACGTCGACCCGGTAGTCCTCCATCGCCATGTAGAGCATCTCCTCGGCCGGCCGGGACATCCGGTGGATCTCGTCGAGGAAGAGCACCTCGCCCTCGGTCAGCGAGGAGAGGATCGCGGCCAGGTCGCCGGCGTGCTGGATGGCCGGCCCGGAGGTGATCCGGATCGGCGCGTTCAGCTCGGCGGCGATGATCATCGACAGGGTGGTCTTGCCGAGCCCGGGCGGGCCGCTGAGCAGCACGTGGTCCGGGGCGCTGCCGCGCTTGCGGGCGGCCCGCAGCACCAGCGACAGCTGCTCGCGGACCCGCTCCTGACCGATGAACTCGTCCAGCAGCTTGGGCCGCAGCGCCGCCTCGACCGCCTGGTCCGCGTCGTCGGCCGCGGCGCCCACCAACCGGTCGGCGGAGTCGGAGTCGTACGGGCTCATGAAAGCGGGCTCCAAGTCGACAAAGTGACGAGTAGTCAGGGAGATCTAGGAACAGAGCAGGGTCATCGGGTGCGGCTACCGGGTGCGGTTGAGGCTGCGCAGCGCGGACTTCAACAGGGCGCCCACATCGGTGCGCTGCTGTGCCTCGGCCTCCGGGGTGACGGCGGCCACCGCCTCCTCGGCCTCGCGCGGAGCGTAGCCCAACCCGACCAGGGCCGCGTGCAGCTGCTCGCTCCAGGGCGCCGGCCCGCTGGCCACCGGCTGCTGGGCCGGCACGCTGCCGTGCGGGGCGCCGAGCTTGTCCTTGTACTCGAGCAGCAGCTTCTGGGCGAGCTTGGGGCCGATCCGCGGCACCGCGGTCAGCGACTTGGCGTCGCCCTGGGCGACCGCCCGGCGCAGCTCGTCCGGGGTGAAGACGCCGAGCATGGCCAGCGCCATGGTGGCGGCCACGCCACTGGCGGTGAGCAGGATCTCGAAGGTGGCCCGCTCGTCCTCGTCGGCGAAACCGTAGAGGGTGAGCGAGTCCTCCTTGACGATCAGCGAGGTGGTGAGCCTGGTGTGCTGGCCGATCCTCAGCTCGGCGAGGGTCCGGGGCGTGCACTTGACCAGCATGCCGACCCCTCCCACCTCGACCACCGCGCTGCCCGGGGTGATGGCGGCGACCGGGCCCTGGACGAAGGCGATCACGGGCGGTACTCCTTGCGGGTTCTGGCCACGGCTGCGGCGATTTTGTCGGCGGCGCTGCCGCGCCAGATGTGACAGATCGCCAGCGCCAGGGCGTCGGCGGCGTCGGCGGGCTTGGGCGGGGCGTCCAGTCGCAGCAGCCTGGTCACCATGGCGGTGACCTGGGCCTTGTCGGCCCGCCCCGAGCCGGTGACGGCGGCCTTGACCTCGCTCGGGGTGTGCAGCACCACCGGTATCCCGCGCCGGGTGGCGCAGAGCATCGCCACCGCGCTGGCCTGCGCGGTGCCCATCACGGTGGACACGTTGTGCTGGGCGAAGACCCGCTCGATCGCGACCACGTCGGGCCGGTGGGTCTCCACCCACTCCTCCAGACCCTGCTCGATCGCCAGCAGCCGCAGCGGCACCTCGTACTCGGCGGGGGTGCGCACCACGCCGACCGCGACCATCCGCAGCGGTCGGCCCGGCGCGCCGTCGACCACGCCGACACCGCACCTGGTCAGCCCGGGGTCCACACCCAGTACCCGCACGCTCCCACCCTTCGTCAGTCGTGCCTGGTCAGACCCTAGCTGCCGGCACTGACAGCGCCCTCGGCGACACCTGGCCCCCGGCACCAATGACACCGGCCCGGCAGTCCCGCGGGGACCACCGGGCCGGACGGGGCGTCAGGACTACTCGGCGTCGAGCTGCGCGCCGACCTCGTCGGAGATGTCGAAGTTGGCGAAGACGTTCTGCACGTCGTCGCTGTCCTCCAGCGCGTCGATCAGCTTCAAGATCTTGCGGGCGCCGTCCACGTCCAGCTCGACCTGCATGCTGGGCACGAAGTTGGCCTCGGCCGAGTCGTAGTCCAGGCCGGCGTCCACCAGCGCGCTGCGGACCGCGACCAGGTCGGTGGCCTCGGAGAGCACCTCGAGGGTGTCGCCGAGGTCGTTGACCTCCTCGACGTCCAGGCCGGCCTCGAGCACGACCTCGAGGACCTTGTCCTCGTCCACGCCGTCGCTCTTGGGGACGATGACCTGGCCCTTGCGGTTGAACAGGTACGAGACCGAACCCGGGTCGGCCATCGAGCCGCCGTTGCGGGTCATCGCCACGCGCACGTCGGAGGCGGCGCGGTTGCGGTTGTCGGTCAGGCACTCGATCAGCACCGCGACACCGTTCGGGCCGTAGCCCTCGTACATGATCGTGGCGTAGTCGGCGCCGCCGGCCTCGAGGCCGCCGCCGCGCTTGACCGCGCGGTTGATGTTGTCGATCGGGACCGAGCTCTTCTTGGCCTTCTGGATGGCGTCGTAGAGCGTCGGGTTGCCGGCCGGGTCGGGCCCGCCGGTCTTCGCCGCCACCTCGATGTTCTTGATCATCTTGGCGAAGAGCTTGCCGCGCTTGGCGTCGATCACGGCCTTCTTGTGCTTGGTGGTAGCCCACTTAGAGTGGCCGGACATCACCAGCTCCTTTACGTCGCCAAAGGGGAATGAAACAGAGGAGATCTTACCGGTGTCGGGACGGCTGGACGGGCACCGGTCAGGCCCGGGTGCTCAGCGACTCCTCGACGATCCGCACGAAGAGGGCGTGCACCCGGTGATCACCCGTCAGCTCGGGGTGGAAGGAGGTGGCCAGCAGATTGCCCTGGCGCACCGCGACGATCCGCGACTCGGCGCCGTCGGCGGCCGGCAGCTCGGCCAGCACCTCGACCCCGGCGCCCACCGACTCGACCCAGGGGGCCCGGATGAAGACGCCGTGCACCGGCGCGCCCTCGAAGCCCTTGAAGTCGATCGCCGACTCGAAGGACTCGTTCTGCCGGCCGAAGGCGTTGCGACGCACCGTCATGTCGATGCCGCCGACGCTCTGCTGGTCGTCCCGGCCGTCCAGGATCTTCTCGGCCAGCATGATCATGCCGGCGCAGGAGCCGTAGACCGGCATCCCGGCGGCGACCCGCTCGCGCAGCGGCGCCATCAGCCCGAAGGCCAGCGCCAGGTTGGACATGGTGGTGGACTCGCCACCGGGTATCACCAGGGCGTCGACCTCGGCCAGCTCCTCGGGCCGACGGACCGGACGGGCCAGGGCGTCCGCCTCGGCGAGGGCGATCAGGTGCTCGCGGACGTCGCCCTGCAGAGCCAGGACGCCGATCACAGGAGTGGTGGTGGACACGGCTGAGAACCTCTTCATGTCGATAAAGGCGGGAAGCAGGGCGGCCCGCCGCGCCTGGATCGCGCGCGGCGGGCCGACGGAGCGCGGAGCTGTTACCAGCCGCGGTTGGCGTAGCGCTCGGTCTCCGGCAGGGTGTCGCAGTTGATGCCGACCATGGCCTCACCCAGACCGCGGGAGACGTCCGCGATCACCTTCGGGTCGTCGAAGAAGGTGGTGGCCTTGACGACGGCGGCGGCGCGCTTGGCCGGGTCGCCGGACTTGAAGATGCCGGAGCCGACGAAGACGCCCTCGGCGCCCAGCTGCATCATCAGCGCGGCGTCGGCCGGGGTGGCCACGCCACCGGCGGAGAACAGCACGACCGGGAGCTTGCCCAGCTGCGAGACCTCCTTGACCAGCTCGTACGGGGCCTGCAGGTTCTTCGCCGCGACGTACAGCTCGTTCTCGTCGAGGGTGGTCAGGCGGCGGATGTCGGCGTTGATCTGGCGCATGTGGCGAACCGCCTCGACCACGTTGCCGGTGCCGGCCTCGCCCTTGGAGCGGATCATGGCCGCGCCCTCGGCGATCCGGCGCAGCGCCTCACCGAGGTTGGTGGCGCCGCAGACGAAGGGGGTGGTGAAGGCCCACTTGTCGGAGTGGTTGACCTCGTCGGCCGGGGTCAGGACCTCGGACTCGTCGATGTAGTCGACGCCGAGCGCCTGCAGGACCTGGGCCTCCACGAAGTGGCCGATCCGGGACTTGGCCATGACCGGGATGGAGACGGCGTTGATGATGCCGTCGATCATGTCCGGGTCGGACATCCGGGCCACGCCGCCGTCCTTGCGGATGTCGGCGGGAACCCGCTCGAGCGCCATGACGGCGACGGCACCCGCATCCTCGGCGATCTTGGCCTGCTCGGCGTTGACCACGTCCATGATCACACCGCCCTTGAGCTGCTCGGCCATTCCGCGCTTGACCCGGGCGGTACCGATCTGCGGCTGGTCGGCGGAAGCGGGAGTGCTGGTGGACACGTGAGACCTCACTCGAAGACGAACCGGTGTGCTATCGCCCTATCGTAGGCCGTCGAACCGCCCGATCGATGCGCCACCCGGTCCATCCCGGCTTGACAGAATCGACAAAGAGGAGGGAAACCGCCCTCCGAACACCGCTGCGGCTACGCCCGACCTACGCCGGAGCGCCTTGCGGGACCAGGGCTGCCGGAGGCTCGTCGTCCATCTCGAAAGCGAGCGGAAACGGCGCCCGGCCGGCCAGCCGGAAGTAGCGCACCAGCCGGTGCGTGCGCAGCGCGCGGGCCGCGCGCACCGCGTCGTTGTGGAACCGCCGGGCCATCGGCACCCGCCGCGCCGCCGAGGTCAGATCGCGCAGCGCCTCCTCGCCGCCGGGCGCCGCCCGCAGCTCGGTGACCTGCTCCGGCTCGGCGAAGACCGCCCGCAGCGCCTGGCTCAACTCGCTCTCCGCCACCTCGCGGTGCTCCTCGTCCGCCTGCCGGGCCGCGTGCGAGGCCTCGTACAGCACCAGCGAGGTCGCCGGGTCGAGCAGCGAGGAGGTGGCCAACTCCTGGGCCACCGAGGCACGGCGCAGCAGCTGCGCGTCCAGCGCGGCCCGCGCGGTGTCGATCCGCGCGTGCAGCCGGTCCAGCCGGCCGGCCGTCCAGCTCAGGTACAGCGCGAAGAGCACCACCGCGACGGCGGCCCAGATCCAGGTAGTCACGAGGCGCAACGCTACCGGCAGTCCACCCGGCGGCAAGCAACCGGCAATGCGACCGGCAGGGCGCCGGGCCGTCCGTCAGCTCCGGGCCAGCCCCAGCCGATCGCGCCAGCCGGTGCGGTCGTCCTCGCGGACCTTCGGCGCGGAGCCCATGCCGTCGGTGACCGTCTCGTACACCGACAGGATGTCCGCACCCACCGTCGACCAGTCGAACCGCCGGACGTGCTCCGAGGCCGCCACCCGCAGCTCGGCCAGCCGCTCCGGGTCGCCGAGCAGCCGCACCGCGGCCGCCGCCAGCGCCGCCGCGTCCTCCACCGGGAACAGCTCGCCCGCCTGCCCGTCGTCCAGCACCTGCGCGAACGCGTCCAGGTCGCTGGCCAGCACCGGGGCCGCCGCCGACATCGCCTCCACCAGGATGATCCCGAAGCTCTCGCCCCCGGTGTTCGGCGCCACGTACAGGTCCACGCTGCGCAGCAGCCGGGCCTTCTCCTCGTCGCTCACCATGCCGAGGAACTCCACCCGGGCCCGCACCTCGGGCGCCAGGCCGGCGACCGCCTCCTCCTCGTCGCCCTTGCCCGCCACCAGCAGCCGCACCTCGGGGCGGGCCGCGAGGATCGCCGGCAGCGCGGCCAGCAGCGTCGGCAGGCCCTTGCGCGGTTCGTTGATCCGGCCGATGAAGCCGATCGTCGAGCCGGTCCAGCGCGGATCGGGCTCGGCCTTGGCGAAGAACGAGACATCCACCCCGTTCGGGATCACCACCGCGTCCCCGCCCAGGTGCTCCACCAGGGTGCGCCGGGCGTACTCGCTGACCGCGATCCGGGCGCTGATCTTCTCCAGGGTCGGCTGCAGGATCGGCGAGGCCGCGATCATCACCCGCGAGCGCGGGTTGGAGGTGTGGAAGGTGGCGACCATCGGACCGGTCGCCGCCCAGCCGGCCAGCATCGACAGGCTCGGCGAGGCCGGCTCGTGCACGTGCAGGATGTCGAAGTCGCCGTCCCGCAGCCAGCGCCGCACCCGGGTCGCCGAGATGATCCCGAAGCTCAGCCGGGCCACCGAGCCGTTGTACGGCACGGCCACCGCCCGGCCCGCCGAGACCACGTAGGACGGCAGACCTGACTCGTCGTCAGCCGGCGCGAGCACCGAGACCTTGTGCCCCTGGCCGATCAGGTACTCGGCCAGGTCCCGGATGTGGAACTGCACCCCGCCGGGGACGTCCCAGTCGTACGGGCAGACGATGCCGATCTTCACGAGGCCACCTCCTCGGCGGGCGGCTCGGGCACGGCCGGGGGCGGCGACGCCGGTGCGGGGTCGGCCTTGGGCCGGCTGGGCAGGTCGGCCAGCCAGAACTTCTGCAGCATGTGCCAGTCCTGCGGGTGCCGGGCGATCTCTCCCGCCCAGACGTCGGCCATCGCCTGCGTCATCCGCTCCTTGGCCGACTGCCGGGCCGCGTCCTCCGGCACCGGGATCGGCGGGTGGATCCGCGCGCCCATCACCGGGCCGTCGTACCAGAGCGAGACCGGCAGCAGCGCCGCCCCGGTGCGCTGGGCCAGCGCGGCCGGTCCGGCCGGCATCCGGGTGGTCTCGCCGAAGAACTGCACCGGGGTGCCCGACTCGGACAGGTCCCGGTCGCCGACCAGGCAGATCAGCTTGCCCTCGCGCAGCCGCCGGGCCAGCGTCCCTATCACGGAGGTGCCGCTGCCGGTCAGCGCCAGCACCTCCATGCCCAGGCCCTCGCGGTAGGCGACGAACCGGTCGAAGAGCGTCTCCGGCTTCAGCCGCTCGGCGACGGTGGTGAACTTGAAGCCGAGGTGCCGCACCACCCAGGCGCCGGCCAGGTCCCAGTTCCCCATGTGCGGCAGCGCCAGGATCGCGCCCCGGTTCGACTCCATCGCCGCGACCAGGTGCTCGACGCCCTCCACCCGCATGCTGTCGGCGATCTTGCGGTCGTTCCACACCGGCAGTCGGAAGGACTCCATCCAGTACCGCAGGTAGGAGCGCATCCCGGCCCGGGAGAGTTCGCGCAACTCGACGTAGGAGGCCTGCGGGCGGACCCGGCCGAGGTTCGCCTCCAGCTGGCGCACCCCCTTGCCCTGCCGCCGCCAGGCGAAGTCCGCCAGCTGGTTGCCCAGCCCGCGCACCACCGGCTCCGGCAGCAGTTTCAAGGTCGCCCAGCCGGCCGCGTACCCGGTCTCGACCAGCTTCTCCCGCATCGACTTCCTCGGTTCTCTCGGGTCTCTCAGGTCTCTCGGGCTCGGTGGCTCGCTCGGGTCTCTCGGGTCTCTCGGGTCCTGTCGTTGTCCCCGGTCAGCTCTCCCGGGTGGCGGCCGCCGCCTCGAAGGCCTCCCGGCGTACCGTCAGCATCCGCTGCAGCACCGTGATCACACTGCCGACGCCGACCGCCCAGAGTGCCACCGGAAGCAGCCACTCCACATACGGCACGCCGAACTTGTGCAGCCCCGCGACCCCGGCCGCCACCAGGCTGACCACCAGCCGCTCGGCCCGCTCCACCAGCCCGGACACGTCGCACGGCAGTCCCAGGCTCTCGGCCCGCGCCTTGGTGTACGAGACCACCTGGCCGCTGGCCAGGCAGAGCACCGAGACCGCGCAGAGCAGGTCGTTGTTGCCGCTGCCCGAGTACCAGAGCGCCAGGCCGCCGAAGATCGCCGCGTCCGCCACCCGGTCCAGCGTGGAGTCCAGGAACGCCCCCCACTTGTTGGAGGTGCCGGCCTGCCGGGCCATGTTCCCGTCCACCAGGTCCGAGAAGATGAACAGGGTGATCGTGATCGTGCCCCAGAAGAACTCCCCGCGCGGGAAGAAGACCAGCGCGCCGGCCACCGAACCGGCCGTACCGATCAGCGTCACCGCGTCCGGGCTCACCCCCCAGCGCAGCAGCAGGGCGGCGAACGGGGTCAGGACACGTGTGAAGAAGGCACGCGCGTATTTGTTGAGCATGGCCTTCCGGACCGCTCCGATCTCACGTCCAAGGTGGTGCACCGGCGGCCATCAGCAGCAGCGCCGGACGGCCGAGCGGATCAGCCCACCCGGCGTGACCCATGGTATCCAGGCCACCGGCACCGCTGAGCCGCGCACACCCGATCGGGCTCAGGCCGCCCTGCGGGGCAACGCGCAGGCCGCCGTACCGCCCGGCATCCGGTGCCGGTACTTCGCTACCAGCCGGTAGACCGCCGCCGCCACCGGCCGCACCGGCGCCAGGCTCAGCACCCCGCCCAGGTAGGCCCAGACATTGCCGGACCGCAGCAGCAGCTTCGCCACCGCCCGGGCGCCGCCGTACACCTGGCCGGTCGGCGTCACCCAGAGCACCTCGCGCTCCGCCCACTCCCGCGTCACCCCCAGCGCCGCCAGATCCGCGAACTGGAACGGCACCGCCGTCCACCCCGCCGAGGCCAGGGTCTGCCGCAGGTACCGCTCGGCGAACCGGACACATGAACTGCAGAACGCGCAGTCCCCGTCGAAGACCAACACCGGATCAGCAGAAGTCATGGGACTGATCCTGCCCCATCGGGATCGAACCGCTTCACACGGGGGAAGGAAGCTGACGGGAAGTTGCCACCGTCAGGTGACGGTTCTTCAGACGATCACCGCCGCAAGGGTGCAGCGGCACGGTAACCTGCCGCTGACAGGGAGGGAGGGGAGGCCGCCGCCATGACCAAGCTGGACATGACCCCTGGTGCGCAGATACCCCGCACGGACGCCGGACCGCAGACCGCAGTCACCCAGGCACTCTCGTCTGCCGCCTACCGCGACAGCGATCTGGACGCTTTCGTCGCCGCCGTCCAGGACGGCGTGGTCGGCAAGGCGGGCTGGCACGAGTTCTTCCGGCCCAACGTCGGCGAAGCCTTCAGCAAGGCCGTGATCGCCCGCACCCTCAACAAGGGCCGCAAACCGATCGTGCCCTCCTACGGCACCGAACCCCGCATGGTGGTCGAGCACTGCCTCGCCGCCGAGGCGCTGCGCGACTCCCGGGACAAGCGGCTGATGCTGGTCACCCTGCTGACCGGCGTGCTCTTCCTGCCCGGCACGCTGCTCTGGCTGGCCGCGATCCGGGTCCGGATCTGGCTGCGGACCGGCAAGACCAACCGCGACGCCCTCTACGGTCCGCTGCTGATGCTGCTGCCGCTCGGCCTGGCCGTGGTGCTCGCGCTCAAGCCGCCGTTCGCCGGCCTCGGCGGCATCTACACCCGGATCGTGCTGATCGTGCCGCTGGTCGGCTGGCTGCTGGCCAAGCGGATCGTGGTCGCCTCGGTCAAGGACCTGCGGGCCCGCTGGTCCGACCTGATCGACGGCAACGTGACAGCCGCCGTCGTCCCGCAGGCGGTGCCGCGCAACGACCAGGACGAGCGCGCCGCGACACTCAAGCAGGGCCTCACCCAGCTCGCCCTGGAGCAGGACACCAACGTCCTGCACTACGCGGGCGTCAAGGGGATACTCGGCCTCGGCCGACGCTGGGGCTCCTGGGAACTGGTCGAGGACCTCAGGCCCGCCGAGGGCCACGAGGACTTCCGCACCTTCCACACCTGGGACCTGGTCAAGAAGATCACCGACCGGTTGAACAGCCTGGGCCGCAGCGAGGTCGGCAACGGCGCCGTCCCCAACTCCTCGGTCGAGCAGTGGGTGATCATGGAGGTCGGCGCCGGCGCCGACGAGATCGGCCGGCCCGAGGGGCCGGACATGGACGGGCACCGGATGCGCGACCACGCCGTGATCAACATCGCCAACCGGCAGGGCTTCGGCCTCGACGGGCCGCGCCACTACCTCGGCACCCAGTTCGTCCTCAACAAGGGCCGGTTGATCGTCAGCGTGCTGGTCACCGTCACCGTGCTCAGCAACACCCTGCGGGTCTCGGTCAACGGCCACACCCTCGGGCCGGTCAAGGGCGTCTTCCACGACAAGCCCAAGCCCAAGGAGGTGACCCGCGCCAAGACCGGCAAGTTCTGGGAGGAGGAGACCATCCAGCTGCCGCTGGTCGACAACATGGAGGTCCTCCGCCAGGCCCTGCGCGCGCCCTTCCTCAAGGCCCCCGGGCTGCTGGCCTGGCTCGGCGGCACGATGAAGCTCCCCGAGCCCTTCGGCCTGCGCACCGCCTGGGCCGACCACCCCTGGAACAGCCGCTTCATGGCCGACGACTCGATGCGGATCGCCACCCCCGTGGTCAGCGCGGTCCTCGCGGCCACCATCGAGTTCCTGACCGACCACGACATCAACACCGACCGCTTCAGCAACCGCGGGCTGATCCTCAAGTCCGAGATGCAGGGCGTGCGGCCGTTCAAGTCGGACCAGTACGACGCCTGGTGACGAGGCCTCGGACCTGCCGGAGGGGGCCCTTGCGGGCCCCCTCCGGTTTTTCGCGTCAGCGCCGGTGTTCCGTCAACGCCGGTGCTTCATCAGCGCCAGTGCTTCGTCAGCTCTGCGGCCAGGCCTCGGCCAGCATCTTGCGGGTGTCCGCCAGCAGCTGCGGCAGCACCTTGGTGTGGCTCACCACCGGCATGAAGTTGGTGTCCCCGCCCCAGCGCGGCACCACGTGCTGGTGCAGGTGCGCCGCGATCCCGGCGCCGGCCGCCGCACCCTGGTTCATCCCGATGTTGAAGCCGTGCGCCCCGGAGGCCGCCCGCAGCGCCGTCATCGCGTTCTTGGTGAGCGCGGCGAGCTCGACGGTCTCCTCGTCGGTCAGCTCGGTGTAGTCGGCCACGTGCCGGTACGGGACGACCATCAGGTGCCCGCCGTTGTACGGGTACAGGTTGAGCACCGCGAAGACGTGCGCGCCACGGGTGACGATCAGCCCGTCCTCGTCGCTCAGCGACGGAATCGTGCAGAACGGACAGCCGTCGTCGGGGGCGGGCCCGGTGGGCTTGTTCTCGCCCTGGATGTACGCCATCCGATGGGGGGTCCACAAGCGCCGGAAGCCGTCCGGCTCCCCGACGCCCTGCTGCAGTACCGGCTCACTCGTCATGCTGATCAGCATATTCGCCCGACCTGCCGGACAAACCGGTGCGGGGCAGTCTCCTCTCGGAGACTGCCCCGCAGCACGCTTGCTTCAGTTCGCTCAGACCTGGATCCGGCGCGCCACCGCGTCCACGATCTCCGCGACGGCCTCGGCCACCGGGACACCGTTCTTCTGCTCACCGCTGCGGTAGCGGAAGCTCACCGCGCCGGCCTCGACGTCGTCGTTGCCGGCCAGCAGCATGAACGGAATCTTGTGCTTCTGGGCGTTCCTGATCTTCTTCTGCATCCGGTCGTCCGAGGCGTCCACCTCGACCCGGATCCCGTGCTTCTTCAGCTCGGCCGCGACCTCCTGCAGGTACGGCACGTGCTCGTCGGTGATCGGGATGCCGACCACGGTCACCGGCGCCAGCCACGGCGGCATCGCGCCCGCGTAGTGCTCCAGCAGCACCGCGAAGAACCGCTCGATCGAGCCGAACAGCGCGCGGTGGATCATCACCGGCCGCTGCCGGTTGCCGTCCGCGCCCTGGAACTCCAGCTCGAAGCGCTGCGGCAGCTGGAAGTCCACCTGGATCGTCGACATCTGCCAGGTGCGCCCGATCGCGTCCTTGGCCTGCACCGAGATCTTCGGACCGTAGAAGGCCGCGCCCGCCGGGTCCAGCACCAGCTCGAGGTTCTGCTTCTCGGCGGCCGCCCGCAGGGTCTCGGTGGCCTCCTCCCAGTCCTCGTCCGAGCCGATGAACTTCTCCGGGTCCTTGGTGGACAGCTCCAGGTAGAAGTCGTTCAGCCCGTAGTCGCGCAGCAGGTCCAGGACGAAGGTGAGCAGCGAGTCCAGCTCGCCGGCCATCTGCTCCTTGGTGCAGTAGATGTGCGCGTCGTCCTGGGTGAAGCCGCGGGCGCGGGTCAGGCCGTGCACCACGCCGGACTTCTCGTACCGGTAGACCGTGCCGAACTCGAAGAGCCGCAGCGGAAGTTCGCGGTAGGACCGACCGCGCGAGCGGTAGATCAGGTTGTGCATCGGGCAGTTCATCGGCTTGAGGTAGTAGTCGTTCTCGCCGTCGAGCTGCATGGGCGGGTACATGCCGTCGGCGTACCAGTCCAGGTGACCGGAGAGCTCGAAGAGCGTGCCCTTGGTCGCGTGCGGGGTGTAGACGAACTCGTAGCCCGACTCCTCGTGCCGCTTGCGCGAGTAGTCCTCCATCACCCGGCGCATGATGCCGCCCTTGGGGTGGAAGACCGCCAGGCCGGAGCCGATCTCCTCGGGGACGGAGAAGAGGTCCAGCTCGCTGCCGAGCTTGCGGTGGTCGCGCTTGGCCGCCTCGGCCAGGAAGTCCAGGTGCGCCTTCAGCTCGTCCTTGGTCGGCCAGGCGGTGCCGTAGAGGCGTTGGAGCTGCTTGTTCTTCTCGCTCCCGCGCCAGTAGGCCGCCGCCGACCGCATGATCTTGAACGCCGGGATCATCCGGGTGCTCGGCAGGTGCGGCCCACGGCACAGGTCGCCCCAGCACAGCTCGCCGCTCTTCGGGTCCAGGTTGTCGTAGATGGTCAGCTCGCCGCTGCCCACCTCGACGTCCGCGCCCTCGCCGGCCGTCGCCGCCGAGCCCTTGAGGCCGATCAGCTCCAGCTTGTAGGGCTCGCCGGCCAGCTCCTCGCGGGCGGCCTCGTCGGTGACCACCCGGCGGGCGAACTTCTGGCCCTTCTTGATGATCTCCTGCATCTTCTTCTCGATGGCCTTGAGGTCATCGGGGTGGAACGGCTTCTCGACGTCGAAGTCGTAGTAGAAGCCGTCCTTGATCGGCGGGCCGATGCCGAGCTTGGCCTCGGGGAAGATCTCCTGCACGGCCTGGGCCATCACGTGCGCGGTGGAGTGGCGCAGGATGTTGAGGCCGTCGGGGCTGGAGAGCTCGACGGGCTCGACCTCGTCGCCGTCCTGCAGCTGGTAGGCGAGGTCCTTGAGGGCGCCGGCCACCCGGGCGGCGATCACGCTGCGGTCGTCGACGAAGAGATCGGCGGCCGTAGTGCCCGTGGTCACCACGCGCTCTTCCCGATCGGGTTCGCGGTTGATGGTTACCCGGACGTCCGTCACCGGTGTTCTCCTGACGTGCTGGATCTGATGGCCGCAGCTTCCTGCTGCGCTGCCCCGATGGTACCGAGCCCGCCGCGTCGACCGTGCACCCATCTCCACCTTGGCGTCACGCGCTCCCGGATGGGTTGAAGGGGTACGGCCCCGGGGTATCACCTGCTCGGAACCGCACCACGAGCCGGTGCACCGTCAGTCCTCGGCGGTGCACCTGGCGGGTCCGGGGTCCGTCCAGGGGATTTGAGGGGTGGTCATGGTGAGAAGCTCCCACTGGTACGAAGGCCCGTTCGCCTCTTTCGACACCGAGACCACCGGCGTGGACGTGGAACAGGACCGGATCGTCTCGGCCGCCCTGGTCCTGCAGTCCGGCCCCGACGCCCCGCCCGAGCGGCTGACCTGGCTGGCCGATCCGGGCGTTCCGATCCCCGACGGCGCCCGCGCGGTGCACGGCATCACCGACGAGCAGGTGCGCGCGCACGGCCGCCCGCCGGCCGCGGTGACCGCCGAGATAGCGCGCGCACTGGCCGGGCAGGCCCGAGCCGGGGTGCCGCTGGTGGTGATGAACGCGCCCTACGATCTGACGCTGCTCGACCGGGAGTTGCGCCGGCACCGGCAGAGCTCGCTGGACGCCTTCCTCGGTGGCGCCGAGCTGCTGGTGGTCGATCCGCGGGTGCTGGACAAGTACGCCGACCGCTACCGCAAGGGCCGACGCACGCTCACCGACCTGTGCGCGCACTACGGCGTCGAGCTCGCGGGGGCGCACGACGCCGGCGCGGACGCCTGGGCCGCACTGCAGTTGGTGCGGGTGCTGGGCGAGCGCCACCACAAGGCGCTGGGCACCTTCTCCCCCGCCGAGCTGCACCTGCGGCAGCGGACCTGGCACGCGGCGCAGGCCCGTGGGCTGCAGGACTGGTTCGACCGGTCCGGCGCCACCGAGCGGGTGGACCGCTCCTGGCCGCTGCGGCCGGCGGCCTGACGGTTCGCCTGACGCCCTCTCAGAGATGCATCGAGCCCCAACTGCCGTGTCAGTTGGGGCTCGCGCTTCTCGATCAACACGCATCGGGCTCGGACTCCAGTCGGAGTCCGAGCCCGATGTTGCTGGGTGGGCGATACTGGGATCGAACCAGTGACCCCTTCGGTGTGAACGAAGTGCTCTCCCGCTGAGCTAATCGCCCGGGCAACGAGAAGAACAATAGCACCCTCCCCGGGGTGCCCCGCAACGTGGTTGATCAGCGCCCGCCCGACGCCCCGACAGCAGCCGCCGTCAAAAGGCACGGTGACGAAGCCTCAGTTCCGACCGACTTCCCGGAACACCGAAAAGGCGTAGGACCCCGGTCTAAAAATAACCAGGGTCCTACGCCTTACAACGCAATCCGGTGGGCGATACTGGGATCGAACCAGTGACCCCTTCGGTGTGAACGAAGTGCTCTCCCGCTGAGCTAATCGCCCGGCTGCAGGGAAAACATTACCGCATCCCGAGGGGTGCTCTGCGCCATCCGTGTCAGTCCCCGTGGGCACCGGGCCCCACCAGGCCGTCCGCCGCCATTCGTAACCAGTCTCGGGGGTGCCGCGCAACCACTACCAGCGCGTCCCGATATCCGCATCCGCAGTGGTTCCGGCGCATTGCGCAATGCGCCGGAAGGGTTACCGCCGGGGCCCGAATCGGGACAGAGGGGTTTACATCGCCGCCAGGGGTGGGATGGTCCGTTCGCCGACGTGCGATTCCCCGAGCGCACACTGAGCGAAAGGCCCTGGCGCTTATGAACACCACGGTCAGCTGCGAGCTGCACCTGCGCCTCATCGTGTCCAGCGAGTCGTCACTGCCCGTCCCCGCGGGCCTGCGCTACGACACTGCCGACCCCTATGCCGTGCACGCCACCTTCCACACCGGTGCCGACGAGACCGTGGAGTGGGTGTTCGCCCGCGACCTCCTCGCGGAGGGGCTGCACCGACCCACCGGAACCGGCGATGTCCGGGTGTGGCCGTCACGCAGCCACGGACAGGGGGTCGTCTGCATCGCGCTGAGCTCTCCTGAGGGAGAAGCCCTGCTGGAGGCCCCGGCCCGGGCGCTTGAGTCTTTTCTCAAGCGAACCGACGCCGCGGTGCCACCCGGCACCGAACATCGTCACTTCGATCTGGATCGGGAGCTGTCGCACATCCTCGCCGAGAGCTGAAGCCGGCGGGGGGAGCTCCCCTCGCCGGCCGATCGACTCCGCTGGTGGCTGTCCTACTCGGGGGCACGGCCACAGGCTCCGGCGCGAACCTCGCGTCTGAGCCGCGCACACCGACGGACCGTGCTTTGCGGCGCCGCACCCGAAGAGGTGCGGTCGGCAGGCGCCCGGCACCGGTGCTGTCCCCACCCGTCCCAGCGGGTGGGCGCAGCACCGGTGCCGGGCGCCTCCTGCGTCGTATCGGGCCGGACCGGTAGAGTTCGGCGGTGATGACCGGCCCCCAGCCTTCGGCCGGGAGGTACCCCCAGCGGACGGGTCCGACCGTCCCGCGCACGCGAGGAGCTCCCACGTGCTGATCACCCATGACACCGAGTGCGCCCTGGGCATCCTGGTCGAGCTGCTCAACACCGCACCGGAGATCAACGGCTTCGAGCAGCTGCCCGATACGGCGGCGCTCAGCGCCTTTGTCACCCGCAACGACATCAGCGAGGTGGACTCGGTCGGTCCGGCCGACCTCGCGGCGGTGCACGGACTGCGCGGGCAGCTGCGGGGGATCTTCACCGCGCCGTCCACCGAGGTGGCGGCGGGTCTGGTGAACACGCTGGTGGCGGCCGTGAACGCGACGCCGCGGCTGACCGACCACGACGACCACGGCTGGCACATGCACTACTTCGCCCCGCACGCCGCGCTCGCCGACCACCTGGCGGCCGAGCTGGGGATGGCGCTCGGGCTGATCCTGATGGCCGGCGAGCGGGAGCGGCTGCGGCGCTGCGAGGCACCGGACTGCGCACGGCTCTTCGTCGACCTGTCGCGGAACCGCTCGCGCCGCTACTGCGACAGCCGGACCTGCGGGAACCGGATGCACGTCGCCGCCTACCGGGCGCGGCAGCGCTCGGCGGCGGACGAGGCCGTCGTGGTCTGAGGGCTGCGGCTCTCGGATCTGCGGCGTTCAGGGCTGCGGCGTTCAGGGCTGCGCCGCGTCCGAGGTCCGGGCAGCAGCGCTCAGATACCGCGCTTGCGCAGGATCTCCTCGACGTCGGAGAACTCGCCGAGCTCCTCGGCGGCGCTCTTGGGGTGGCGGGACGGTCCGACGGCGGGCGGGGCGGCAGCCGCGGGTGCGGCGGACTGGGGCTGCGTGGCGAGGGCGGCCTGACGGCGTTCGCCCGAGTCCTTCGAGCGACCGCGGCCGAGGCCGGCGGCGAACACCAGCAGCAGGCCGAGACCGAGCAGGCCGATGCCGGTCCAGACTCGCGGGTCGAAGATCAGTTTGCCGGCCCAGTCGGCGATCGCACGGCCGATGGTGCGGCCGACCGGGACCAGGCCGGTGAGGTAGACGCCGGCCGGCAGCAGCGCGAAGCCGGCCCAGCGGGTTGCGCTGCGCCAGCGGCGGCGCCAGCCGGTGAGGCCCGCGACGGCCAGTCCGGCGGCGCTCAGGGCGTAGCAGAGCGCGCCGGTCAGCATGCCCGCCTCCGGTGGGTGCTGCGGTCGGTGCTGGGCATGACGCCTCCGGTCCTGGTTCGTCCTGGGTCGGTCGGTGGTCCCTGGTGGTGGAACACTGGGCGCATGATCGAAGGTTCCCTCCCCCACCTGGAGTTCTGGTGCGAGTTGCAGTGCCCGGACTGCGGCACCGCGCTCGACGACGTCCGTGCCCTGCGTGAGCGCTACGGCGACGCCCTGTCCGTCTCGCTGCGGCACTTTCCCCTGGAGAAGCACAAGCATGCCTACGCGGCCGCGGAGGCCGCCGAGGAGGCGTTCGCCCAGGGGCAGGGCTGGCCGTTCGTGGAGGCGGTGCTGGGCCGGGTCGCGGAGCTGGAGCGGCGCGGTCCGGAGCTGCTGATCGAGGTGGCGGCCGAGCTCGGCATGGACACCGACGAGGTGGAGCTGGCGCTGATCGACGGCCGGCACATGCTCGCGGTGGACGCGGACCAGGCCGAGGGCAACGCGATCGGGGTGACCGGGACGCCGACCTACGTGGTGGCCGGGCAGCGACTGGACGGCGGCAAGAGCCAGGCGGGCCTGCTGGAGAAGATCACCGCGCTGCTCGAGGGCTAGAGGTCCTGCCGGAGGGCTAGAGGCTCTTGCTGAGGACCCGGCGGGTGGTTCGGTAGCCGAGGGACTCGTAGAGGCGGATGGCGACGGTGTTGTCCGTGTAGACGTTGAGGCCGAGGTGGTGGACCCCGGCGGCGAGGCATTCGCGTTCGGCCGTGAGCATCAGCTCGCGGCCGAAGCCGTGTCCGCGCCGGTGCTCCGCCACCTCGACGTTCATCACCCAGCCGAGCGGGCTGCCGTCGGGCAGCCGGCCACCGTCGAAGGCCACCCAGACGCTGCCGACGGGTTCGCCGTGGGCGAGCAGCCGGCGCAGCGCGACCCGGGCGGTGGCGTGCTGTTGGGGCAGCAGCCGGGCGTCATCCACCGCGGAGCGCTCGGCGGCCTGATGCTCCGTCAGTCCGGTTCGGACCAGCTGGGACCGGTACTCGACTCCGATCGCGGCCAGCCAGTCCGGGAACTCCGCCGCGTCGATCGGACGAGTCGTCAGTCCTGCTGCGGTGATGGGCGGTTGGCCGAGCGGTTTGGCGAGTTTGCGGCTGGTCTCGGTGTAGCCGAGGGCCAGCGCGAGGGCGTGTGCGGCGGTGGCCTCGACGGGCACCGTGACCTCGGCCCGCGCGCAGTCCCAGCCGCGCAGCACCTCCTCGGCGGCGAGGGCGGCGACGGTGCCCCGGCCTCGGCGCCGCCCGTCGGTGATCTCCAGCGCGTCGATCCGGCCGACCTGGTGGCTGCCGAAGCGCGTGCTGCTGGTCTGCACGGTGCCCACCGGGCGGCCGTTGGCGCAGACCAGCCAGCGGCGGCTGCGACCGCCGCCCGGGAGCGCTTCCTCTGGGCCGGCGGGGCGCAGCGTGGTGGTCATGAGTGCCCTCTTCCCCGATCGGGACGCGGCTTAACGAGGCTCGGTGTCGTCGTCGCGAGGCTCAGTGTCGTCTTGGCGAGGGTCGGTGTCGTCTTAGCGAGGGTCGGTGTCGTCGGCGGCGCGTTCGGCGAACAGGGCCATGGCGCGGGCGGTGACCGGGCCGGGGGCCGGCAGTTCGCGGTCGTCGATCCGGGCGACGGCCTGCACGTCGCGCAGGGTGGAGGTGAGGAAGACCTCCTCGGCCTCGTGCAGCACCTGGTAGGGCAGCTCGGCCTCCTCGGCGCCGCACCAGTCGGCGACCAGGGCGCGGGTGACGCCGGCCAGGCAGCCGGAGCTGAGCGGCGGGGTGAGCAGCTTGCCGCCGAGGACCACGAAGACGTTGGAGCCGGTGCCCTCGCAGAGCTGTCCGGCGGTGTTGGCGAAGAGCGACTCGGAGGCGCCCTGGCGGTGGGCGTGGGCGAGGGCGACCACGTTCTCGGCGTAGGAGGTGGTCTTGAGGCCGGCCACGGCGCTGTGCTCGTTGCGGGTCCACGGGACGGTGGCGACGGCGGTGGTGTCGGGGCGCGGGTTGGCGGTGCCGAGCGCGATCGCCAGGGTGGGCGGGGTGTTGCCGCGCTCGGAGCCGAGCGGGGCCAGACCACCGGTGTAGGTGATCCGCAGTCGGCCGAGCGGCATCGGGTTGGCGGCGATCACGGCCTGGCAGCCCTTGCGGACGGCTTCGAGATCGGGCTCGGGCAGGCCGAGGCCGGCGGCGGAGCGGGCCAGTCGGTCGAGGTGGCGGGTGAGGGCGAAGGTCTGGCCGTCGATGGTCTTGACGGTCTCGAAGACGCCGTCGCCGACGGTGAGTCCGTGGTCGAGGACGGAGACCTCGGCGCGGGCCTCGTCGACGAGTGCTCCGTTGAGCCAGATCATCGTGGTCGCTCCTGGTGGCGGTGAGGGCTAGTGCACGTGCTCGCCCGACGCTATCGCGACCAGCCGGGCGGCCTTCAGTTCGGTCTCGTCCCATTCGCGTTCGGGCTCGGAGCCCCAGGTGATGCCGGCGCCGGTGCCGAAGTGCAGCCGGGGGGTCTCGGGGTTGCTCCGGTCGATCCAGAAGGTGCGGATGCCGACGGCGAGTTCGGCGCGGCGGCGGTCGGCGTCGACCCAGCCGACGGCCCCGCAGTAGGGGCCGCGGGGGGCGGTCTCCAGGGCGTCGATGATCCGCAGGGCGCTGGATTTGGGTGCGCCGGTGACCGAACCGGGTGGGAAGGTGGCGCTGAGCAGTTCCGGCCAGCCGGCGCCCTCGCGCAGAGTGCCCTCGACGGTGGAGACCAGGTGGACCAGGCCGGGGTGCTTCTCGACCACGCACAGGTCGGGAACGGTGATGCTGCCGGTGGCGCAGGCGCGGCCCAGGTCGTTGCGGACCAGGTCGACGATCATCACGTTCTCGGCGTGGTCCTTCTCCAGCAGGTCGTGTTCGGTGCGGCCGGTGCCCTTGATCGGCCCGGAGGCGACGGTGCGGCCGTCGCGGCGCAGGTAGAGCTCGGGTGAGGCGGTGGCGATCTCCACGCCGTGCTCGGGCAGCCGGATGGTGCCGGCGAAGGGGGCCGGGTTGCCGAGGGCGAGCAGGCCGGCGAGGGCCTCGATGTCGCTGTGTGCGGGGTCGGGGTCGGGCAGCGGCGCGGTGAGCACCCGGCAGAGGTTGGCCTGGTAGACCTCGCCGGCCGCGATGTGTTCGCGGATCCGCCGCACGCCCGCGAGGTAGCCGGCCCGGTCCAGTGAGCTGTGCCAGCTGTCGGGGCGCGGTCCGCGCCAGAGCTGGTGGACCGGGGTGGGCGCGGGATCGGGGTGGACCTCGGCGAAGCGGGCGCAGCTGAGCCGGCCCTCGAAGTCGTAGGCGACGGCCCACCAGCCGTCGGTCTCCAGGGCGGCCGGGTCGTCGGTGACCTCGCACAGTCCGGTGGCGAGCCGACCGCCGAAGCGGGCCATCGGCTGGTCGGGGCGGAGGTGGCGGCTGGCGGGGGGCACGGTGCTCCTGCTTGCGGGGGTGGGGAAACAGGGTGGGGTGTCTCGAAGTTTAGGACGCTGCCGGCTCGCGGGCCGGTCGTGCGGGCGGCACGCTGCGGGAACGGAATTTGAGCTGGCCCGGGTTTCCGCTAAAGTTCAACACGTCGCCGGGAAACGGAGCCGCCAAGAGGCGGGGACGGGACCGGAAGACAGGCGGACGTGGCTCAGTTGGTAGAGCATCACCTTGCCAAGGTGAGGGTCGCGAGTTCGAATCTCGTCGTCCGCTCGGTGGAGAACAGCAAGATCGTTCTTACTGATAGAGTTCAATGAAGTTGCCTGGTGGAGTGGCCGAGAGGCGAGGCAACGGCCTGCAAAGCCGTGTACACGGGTTCAAATCCCGTCTCCACCTCGACGAGGTCCCCGGTTCCGTCCGGGGCCTCCCCGCGCGATTAGCTCAGCGGGAGAGCACTACCTTGACACGGTAGGGGTCACTGGTTCAATCCCAGTATCGCGCACTCGGTCCCTTCGGGGATCTTGGACGGCGCTGCTCGGCGGCGCGGTCACCAGCCTGAACGTCACTCGGTGACGCTCGACAGGCGCGATTAGCTCAGCGGGAGAGCACTACCTTGACACGGTAGGGGTCACTGGTTCAATCCCAGTATCGCGCACGGCCATCAGCCAGCAGGGTTCCGGATTGCGGGACTTGGCGGGCGCGGCTCGACGGGCGCGATTAGCTCAGCGGGAGAGCACTACCTTGACACGGTAGGGGTCACTGGTTCAATCCCAGTATCGCGCACCAGAGAAGGGCCGGATCCTCAGTGAGGGTCCGGCCCTTCGGCGTTGCCACGCACGGGTACGGCCCGTGCAGGTGGAGGTGTGGCCGGTGGCGGGCGGTCCCGCTTGTCGCCCGTCCGCGTGTCCCCGCGAGACGCGCCTGCCACCGGCCCGGCGTCCGATCCCTGTCCCCTGGGATCAGCGCCCGATCAGGTCGGCCACCGCCTTGGTCTGGGTGACCATCTGCTCCCAGCCGCCGAAGAGCAGGAGCAGCGCGACCGCGCAGGGCAGCGCGATGGCCAGGGCGACGGCCGGGTGACGCTCCTCACTGGCCGGCCGCCCGGTGCGCTGAAGCCGGGCGAGAACGGGGTTTCGGCGCTGCTCGGCTCGGGGGAGCTGGGTGGCCATGGTCCTGTCTCCTGCTGGCTCGTGGCGGGAAGGGCTGTGGGAGGTGCCGGGGGAAGGTCTGGGAGCGGTGGACGGTTGACCTCGGGGGACGAGTGCGCCGTCCACCGCTGATCTCAACGTTAGGCGGCGGCAAGGCCGGTGACGTCATGCCCGGGTCTCGTTCTGCGGGTGTCCGGGAGGATGAGGCCGCGCCCGGGGGCGTACTACCGAAGGGGGATGGCGCGGGGGAACGACCCCCGAGAGAACCCTGAGACGGACCCCGAGAGGGCTGTGACCTCGGGGTCCCGCTCAGATCGGACAATCCCACCGGCGGTTCGCGTGTTGCGTATCAGCACACCGCAGCCGACGTTCCGTAAGCTGTGCCCCACAGGAACTGACGATGCCCCAGCCACCGGGGCCCACCTCATGGTTTGCCCACCTCACGGGCCGACGGGACAGACATGGCGATGATGCGGCTGAGGCGTGAGGACCCCCGCATCGTCGGACCGTACCGGTTGCACCGGCGACTCGGTGCCGGCGGTATGGGCGTGGTCTACCTGGGCTCGGACCGCAAGGGCCAGCGGGTCGCGCTCAAGCTGATCCGCGCCGAGCTGGCCGAGGACGCCGAGTTCCGCACCCGCTTCGCCCGGGAGGTCGCCGCCGCCTCGAGGATCCGGGCCGGCGCCACCGCCCGGGTGGTCGGCTCGGACATCGAGGCCGACCGCCCCTGGCTGGCCACCGCCTACGTCCCCGGGCCCTCGCTGTACAAGCGGGTCGGCGACGAGGGCCCGCTGGCCTGGCCGGAGGTGGCCCTGATCGGGGCGGCGCTGGCGGACGGGCTGGTGAAGGTCCACGAGGCCGGCGTGGTGCACCGCGACCTGAAGCCCTCCAACATCCTGCTCTCCCCCAAGGGCCCGCGGATCATCGACTTCGGCATCGCCTGGTCGCGCGGGGCGAGCACGCTGACCCATGTCGGGACGGCGGTCGGCTCCCCCGGCTTCCTGGCTCCGGAGCAGGTGCGCGGCGTGGCGGTGACCCCGGCCACCGACGTCTTCGCGTTCGGGGCCACGCTGGCCTACGCGCTGACCGGTGACACCCCGTTCGGCTCCGGCGCCTCCTCCGAGGTGATGCTCTACCGGGTGGTGCACGAGGAGCCGGACCTGTCCGAGGTGCCGGCGCCGCTGGCCCCGCTGATCGGTGCCTGCCTGGCGAAGGAGCCGCTGGACCGGCCGGGCGCCTCGCACCTGCACGAGCGGCTGAGCGAGCTGGCGGCCAGGGCGGCGGGCGCGGCCGGGCGGCTGCGGGGTGCGGCCGCGGCGCCGACGCCACCACCGCCGCGGCCGCGCGAGCAGCCGCTGAGCCCGCGGGAGGCGGCGGCCCGGGAGGCGGCGCGGGCCGAGCGGGTGGCGCGCGAGTCGGATGCGGCGCGGGCCCTGGGCCAGCCGCGGTTCGCCCGCTCGCAGCCGCACCCGGCAGCGCCGGCCCGGTCGGCGGCGCCGGTGCGCCCGGCCGTCCAGGCCGACTCCAACGCGACCGTGCCCACCGCGCGGCCCGCCACCCGCGAGCGTCAGCACACCCCGCCGCCCGGACGGCCGCCCGGGCGCGCGATCGACGCCCGGCGCCGGTTGCTGCGCCAGCGGCTGGTGGTCTTCATCACCGTCACCATCGGGGTGGCGCTGGCCATCGCGGCCGCTCAGGGCTGCGAGGACCGGCATGCGCAGGGCCTGCCCAGGCCGGTGGTGCCGGCGGCCGGACCGTCCGCCTCGGCCGGGGTGGACGCGGTCAACGGCGGCCCCGCGATCGGGCTCTCGGCGGACGGGGCGCAGCCGTCGGCCCCGCAGGCGCCGGCCGCGCGGACCGGCGGCGGCACCGGCAGCGCCGCCTCGCCCGCCGGCAACCTCGGTTTCGGCCCGGCCACCGGCCCGGTCCCGGCGGTGGACTGGCCCAACCGCAGCTACCCGGACCCGTCCGGCGGCCCGGACGTGCAGTTGCACGACGGCCGGTCCGCCGGCACCCCGCAGGTCGCGCTGACCGCCGTGCTGCCGGCCCGCTACCGGGGCGCGCCCGCCGCCGTGGTGGTGCTGCGCCGCACCGAGGGCTCGGTGCCGGTGGACCTGGTCGAGCTGTTCACCTTCGCCCCCGACTCCCCCACCCTGGCCACCGCGCGCAGCTCCGCCGCGGACCCGCAGTCCACCGCCGCCTGGCGGCTGGACGAGGGCGCGCTGACCCGCGAGGAGCGGGTCACCCAGACCGGCGCCACCGGCACCACCCGGTATGCCGTCCGGGCGGACGGGACCTTCGAGGAGTCCTGGCCGGGTGCGGGCATCTCGGGCGGCACCGGGACCGGCACGGGCTGACGGTCCGTCAGCTCGGCCCCCGGCGGCCGGTTCGCCCGGCGGTTCCGAGGCACCCTTCTGACTGTCCGTGATGGATGGCAGACTCTGCGGCATGAAGCGGATACCGCCCGATCCCGATCGATTCTCCGAACACCAGCACCAGCTGGGCGAGTTCGCGGCCAGTCCGCCCTATCCGGTGCACGGGCTGCGCAGACCGGTGGTGGTCCCGGCCTATCTGGCGCGCTGGGAGACGGAGAACGGCGAGACCACCTCGGTCCAGCTGGCCTACGGGGACTGGAGTGACGAACAGGCCCCGTTCCTCGGCGTCACCACCGGGCCGCCCGGAAGCGCCGAGGTCGAGCCCGCCGACCTGCTGGGCGAGCTGCGCCGCGAGCACCGGCTGAAGGCCGCCCGGCTCGCCGAGCCGGTCCGCGCCTCGCTGCCGCAGGGCGAGCTGTGCCGGGTGGGCGAGAGCTGGGCGCTGCGGATGGTCGCGGACGGGCAGACGGTCACCGTGATCGGGCGCGGGGTGGAGCCGCAGGACGTGGAGCTGGGCCGGGTGCTCGACCTGCGGCCGTACGTGGGCGAGCGCAGCCGCCTGGTCCAGCGGCTGGCGGCCGAGCCGCGTGCGCTGCCCGCGCCGGTACTGGCCCCGGCCTCCGGGATCGCGGCGCTGCGGGCCTTCGTGGAGACCTTCCTGCCGGACGCGCCGGATGCCGGTCCGGCGTACGGAGCGCTGGGCCGGCGGGCGGTCGCGGAGCTGGACCGGGTGCTGGGCTGCGGTCCGGAGCGGGCCGAGTACCTGGTCTCCTCGATGGTCAACCAGATCACCCAGCTGCGCGCCCAGGTCCCCTGGTTCAGCGAGCCGGACGGGCCGCGGGCGGCCGCCGTGGAGGAGCTGCTGCGGCACGTCGGCCTGGGCCAGCCGGTGGACAGCGAGGCGGCGCAGGAGCTCTGGGAGCGGTACTGGGCCGCCCAGCAGCACCCGACGGACACCCCGTCGCAGGACCTGCGCGAGCTCTGGGTCCAGGCCTGGGAGGACTGGGAGCGCGGGCGCGGCCACAGCTGGCAGTAGCCGCCGTCAACCAGTGTTGACGGCGTAGAAGGCGACGGCCGCGGCCGCGCCGACGTTGAGCGAGTCGATGCCGTGGGCCATCGGGATCCGGACCCGGCGGTCGGCGGCGGCCAGCGCCCGGGCGGTGAGGCCGTCGCCCTCGGCGCCGAGCATCAGGGCGGCCTTCGGCAGGCGGTGCGGGGCGGCCTCGGTGAGGGTCACCGAGCCCTCCGCCGGGGTGAGGGCGAGCAGCTCGAAACCGGCCTCGCGCAGCACCGACAGCGAGCCGGGCCACGGGTCGAGCCGGGCGTACGGGACGGAGAAGACCGCGCCCATCGAGGTCTTGACGGCCCGCCGGTACAGCGGGTCGGCGCAGTCCGGGGAGAGCAGCACGGCGTCCATCCCGAGGGCGGCCGCGCTGCGGAAGATCGCGCCGAGGTTGGTGTGGTCGACCAGGCCTTCGAGCACCGCGACCCGGCGGGCGCCGGCCAGCACCTCGGCGGCCGCGGGCAGCGGCTTGCGGCCCATCGAGGCGAGCGCGCCGCGGTGCACGTGGTAGCCGGTCACCTGCTCGGCGAGGGCCGGCTCGACCACGTGCACCGGGGCGTCCACCTCGGCGATGACGTCCGCCATCGCCTCCAGCCACTTGGGCGTGAGCAGCATCGACCGCATCCCGTAGCCGGCCGCCAGGGCCCGCCGGATCACCTTCTCGCCCTCGGCGATGAAGAGGCCCTCGGCGGGTTCACGGCGGCGGCGCAGTTCGACGTCGGTCAGGCCGGTGTAGTCGGCGAGCCGGGGGTCGGTGGCATCGGTGACGGTGCTGGGCTGGGACATCGGGGGCTTTCAGCTGGTGCGGGTGGCGGGGTCCAGGACGTGCACGACCTCGCCGACCACGATGACGGCCGGCGGGCGCACCCCCTCGGCGGCGACGGTGGCGGCCACCGTGCCGAGCGTGGCGTCGATCCGGCGCTGGCCGGCGGTGGTGCCCTCCTGGACCACGGCGACGGGCGTGTCGGCCGAGCGACCGCAGGCGATCAGCTTGGCGGCGATCGCGCCGATCTTGTCGACCGCCATCAGCAGCACCAGGGTGCCGGTCATCTGCGCGACGGCCGCCCAGTTGACCAGCGAACGCTCGTCGTCCGGGCCGACGTGACCGGAGATGACGGTGAACTCGTGGGTCATCCCGCGGTGGGTGACCGGGATCCCGACGGCGGCCGGCACGCTGATCGAGCTGGAGATGCCGGGCACCACGGTGACCGGGATGCCGGCCTCGGCGCAGGCCAGCAGCTCCTCGCCGCCGCGCCCGTAGACGTACGGGTCGCCGCCCTTGAGCCGGACCACGAACTTGCCGGCCTTGGCGTGCTCGATCAGTGCGTTGTTGATCGCCTCCTGGGCCATGAACCGCCCGTAGGGGATCTTGGAGGCGTCGATCACCTCGACGTGCGGCGCCAGCTCGGCGAGCAGCTCACGCGGGGCCAGCCGGTCGGCCACCACCACGTCCGCGTCGGCGAGCAGCCGGCGGCCGCGCACGGTGATCAGGTCGGGGTCGCCGGGGCCACCACCGACCAGCGCGACGCCGGCCGCCCGGTGACGGTACTGCCGGGCGCTCAGGCTGCCGTCCCGCAGGCCCTCGACGATGGTGTTGCGCAGCGCGGCCGAATGGCGGGGGTCGCCGGTGAGCACGGCGACGGTGGTGCCGGCGTCGTCGTGGCCGCTGGCGGGGGTCCAGGCGGTGGCGGCGGACGCGTCGTCACTGCGCGAGCAGAAGATCCGGCGGTGCTCGGCCTCGGCGCTGACCGCCTCGTTGACCGCCTGGTCGTCGGTGGTGACCAGCGCGTACCAGGCCTCGGCGAGGTCGCCGTCGGCGTAGCCGCGCTGCTGCCAGCTGATCTCGCCGGCGTCGGCCATCGCCTGGACGGCGGGCGTGGTGGCCGGGGAGATGAGCTGGATCTCGGCGCCCGTGGCTATCAGCGCGGGCAGTCGGCGCTGGGCCACCTGGCCGCCGCCGACCACGACCACGCGGCGACCGGCAAGCAGCAGGCCCACGGGGTACGGGGTCAGGCCCTCGGTGCTCGGGTGGGGGTTCGGCGCGTTCATCTGGGTGAGCTCCTGGGGCTGGGCGGGAGGGTTCTACGGGTACGGCAAGGCCCTTGCACCGGCGCGCCCTCGGGCCGGTGCAAGGGGTGGAACGTCGGTCAGCCCTTCTCGGTGACTCCGGCGGAGTCGAAGGTGGCTACATCGTGCATCGCACGGGCCGCACTCTGCACCAGCGGGAGCGCCAGCAGGGCGCCGGTCCCCTCGCCGAGCCGCAGGTCGAGGTCGATCAGCGGACGCAGGCCGATCTTGGCGAGCGCGGCCTGGTGGCCGGGCTCGGCGGACCGGTGGCCGGCGATGCAGGCGGCGAGCACCTCGGGCGCGATCGCCTTGGCGACCAGGGCCGAGGAGCCGGCGATCACGCCGTCCAGGATCACCGGCGTGCGCAGCGAGGCCGCACCGAGCAGGAATCCGGCGATCGCGGCGTGCTCCAGGCCGCCGACGGCGGCCAGTACGCCGATCGGGTCAGCCGGGTCCAGCTGGTGCAGTTCCAGCGCGCGGCGGATCACCTCGACCTTGCGGGCGTGCGTCGCGTCGTCGATGCCGGTGCCGCGCCCGGTCACCTCGGTCGGGTCGGCGCCGGTGAAGACCGAGATCAGCGCGGCCGAGGCGGTGGTGTTGGCGATGCCCATGTCGCCGGTGATCAGGATCTTGTTGCCGGCCGCGACCAGGTCGCGGGCGGTCTCGATGCCGACCTCCAGCGCCTTGAGCGCCTCCTCCCGGCTCATCGCCGGGCCCTGGGTCATGTCGTCGGTGCCCGCCTTGACCTTGCGCGGCAGCAGGCCGGTGGTGCGGCCCTGCTGGATCGCCTCCGGCAGCTCGGCCTTGACGCCCACGTCGACCACGCAGACCTCGGCGCCGACCTGGGCGGCGAAGGAGTTGACCACCGCGCCGCCGGCCAGGAAGTTGGCCACCATCTGCGCGGTGACCTCCTGCGGCCAGGGGGTGACGCCCTGGGCGTGCACGCCGTGGTCACCCGCGAAGATCGCGACACACGCGGGCTCGGGGATCGGCGGCGGGCACTTCCGGGACAGGCCGCTGAGCTGCGCCGAGATGATCTCCAGCATGCCGAGCGAGCCGGCCGGCTTGGTCATCCGCTTCTGCCGGTCCCAGGCCTCGCCGAGCGCCTTGGCGTCCAGCGGGCGGATCGTGCGCAGCGTCTCGGAGAGCACGCTGTGCGGCTCCTCGCCGGGCAGCGCGCGGTTGCCGTACTGCTCCTCGTGCACCACCCAGGAGAGCGGGCGCTTCTTCGCCCAGCCCTGCTGCTGCAGCTCGGGCTCCTCGGGGAAGGAGTCGACGTAGCCGACGCAGAGGTAGGCGACCACGTCGAGGTGCTCGGGCAGGCCGAGCTCGCGGACCATCTCCTCCTCGTCGAAGAAGCTGACCCAGCCGACGCCCAGGCCCTCGGCGCGGGCCGCCAGCCAGAGGTTCTCGACTGCGAGCGCGGCCGAGTACGGGGCCATCTGGGGCTGGGTGTGCCGGCCCAGGGTGTGCCGGCCGCCGCGGGTGCGGTCGGCGGTGACCACGATGTTCACCGGGGTGTCGAGGATGGCCTCGATCTTGATTTCCTTGAACTGCTTGGCCCGGCCCTTGGGCAGCGAGTCGGCGAAGGCCTCGCGCTGACGGGCCGCCAGCTCGTGCATCTTGCGCCGGGTCTCGGTGGAGCGGATCACCACGAAGTCCCAGGGCTGCGAGTAGCCGACGCTGGGGGCGGTGTGGGCCGCCTCCAGGACCCGGAGCAGCACCTCGTGCGGGACGGGGTCCGGGCGGAAGCCGTTGCGGATGTCGCGGCGCTCGCGCATCACCTGGTGGACGGCCTCGCGCATGGCGTCGTCGTAGGCGGGGGCGGCCGGCCGGCGGGGGCTTCGGGCTCGGCGGCTGCCGGGCCACGGGCGCGGGGCCGGCGCGGGGCCTCGGCGACGGCGGGCTCGGGGGTGGGCTGCGGCTCGGCCTCGATGGGCTGGGCCTCGGCGGCCGGAGCCTGGGTGGGCTGGGCCTGGGTGGGCTGGGCCTGGACGACCTGGGCTTCGGCAGGCTGGGCGGTTGCGGGCTCGGCCGACGGGGCGTCAGCGGTGGGCTCCGGGCTGGGCGCTATCGCGGGGGCTGCCTGCTCCACAGTGGTCTGCTCCCTGCTGGCCTGCTCAGTGGCGGCCGGTTCGACGACGGCCGGCTCCACGACGGGCAGGCCGAGCGGGGCGGGCGCGGCCAGGAAGGCGGCGATCCGACGGGGGTGGCCGGCCTGGGGCGCGGCCGGCGCGCTCTGGGCGGGGATGACGGGCTGCGGCTGGGCCTCGCCGGCGGGCTGCTCGGGCCCGGCCGGGGCCTGCTCGGCGGCCACCGGCTCGACGGGGGCGGTGGGCGCCACGGCGGGCGCGGCCTCCGCAACCGGCTCAGCGGCAGGCGCTGCGGCGGGCGTGGCCGCCACGGCCTGCGCGACCGGCTCGGCCGGGGCTGCGGGAGCCGACGGCACGTCAACCGGAGTCTCGGCGACGGGCTGCGGCTCGGTGGGGGCGGCAGCCGGCTGCTCCGCCGAAGGCGCGGGGGCCGCCGGCGGCTCGGGTGCGACCGGCTCGGGCGCGGTAACCGGCTCGACCGGGCCGGCCTGGGCCGGGAGCACCAGGGTGGCATCCACCGGCTCCGCGACCAGCGCGACGGCGACCGGGGCCTGGACGGGGGTGGCGACTGCCTCCGGGGCACTCGCCTGGGCCGCGACGGCCACCGCGACCGGCTCGGGCGCGAGCGCCTCGACCGGAACCGCGACCGCCGCCGGGGCGGCCACCGTGACGGGGGCCGCGGCGGGTGCCGGGATCGGCACCCCGTGCGGCGGCGTGCTGCCCGGGTCGGAGGGGCCACGGTCGGCCAGCGAGCGGACCGGGACCTGACCGGTCATCAGCGAGGGGTCCGGGATCGGCGGCCCGGCGTGCAGCGGACGGCGGGCGGGCGCCGGGGTGGGCGCCTCGGGCGCCGGCACCGGGACCGGCGCGAGCGGGGCGGCAGCAGCCGGCGGCGCCTCGGCCGTCAGGCCCGGCGGGTCCACCGGCGGCCAGGACGGCTCCACCGGCGTCCCCAGCCCGTCCTGCTCCGCGATCAGCCCGACCGGCTGGGCCGGCTCGACGGCGACGGGCTGCGCCGACGGAACCGGCTGAGCCGCCTGGACGGACTGGACCGGCTCGGCGATCGGGATCACCGGAGCGACGAGAGCGGGCGCGGGGACCGCGACCGGCGGTACCGCGACCGGAACACCGGACGCCGGAACGCCGTGAGCCGGAACGGCAGGCGCGGGAACGACGGGTACGGCGGCCTCGGGCAGTGCGTACGCCGGCGCGGCGAAGCCGGCCGGCGGCGTGAGCGCCTCGCCGAGCGGCACCACCGGTGCCGCCGAGGCGTCGCTCCAGGAGCCCTGCGGACCGGGCATCAGCAGTACGTCGTCCTCGTCGTCGAGCTGGTCCGGCCGGTCCGGCTGGTCGATGAAGGTGTAGGCCGGGTGGGGGGCGCCCACCGGTACGGCCTGGCCGACGAGGTCGGTGCCCCACCCGCCACCTCCCTGCGCCGGATCGGTTCCGGTCTCGGGGAGCAGGTGCTCCGGCAGTCCCTCACTGGGGACCTGACCGCCGTCGGTCATCTCAACACTCCTTCCAGGCCGCTTCCGCGCCCTTGGCGACCCGGTCGCCGACCGAGGCGCACCGCCCGCTCCGGGTCCAAGCCGCGTGCCGGCCCACCCCACGTCCAACCTGTCGGCCGCCGCCCGACCCGCCCGGCGACCGTGGGCCGTCCGGCTGGTCACGGTGGACGGTGTGGCGACCTCCGGACACCCGTACGGGGGCGTCCGGCCGTCGTGCACCGTCACCTGAACTAACGACAGCCCGGGGCATCCGGCACGACCGGCCCGGGCCCCGGGCCATTCTCCCGGTCGGGCGAGCGTCAGTCGAATGCCCCAGCACCGATCCGCGTGTGGGTTGCACCACGTCGGCGCGGCCGCGACCCCACAGGACGGGGCAGCGGTCGGATCGTCAGACTACCGGCCTGGGAAGTCCGCCCAGGGCCGGGCTGCCCGAATCGTCCTCATTTGTCGATGTGTCAGACCTGCGGAGGACGGGGCTCCGTCAGCTGCCGGCTTCGGCCCAGAGCAGAACGCTGCTCTCCCCCGGACCGATGGCCAGCCCGGGTTCCACGGTGAGCGGGGCGGACTGCAGCACCGCGCCGCCGACCTGGTAGCCGGCGGCCGCGACCACCGCGCGGATCGCCTCGGCCTCGGCCAGCGTACGGGCCTGCGCGACCAGCCGGGACGGCCGGCGGGTCAGCACCGCGGCCACCACCTCGGCGCCGCCGCGCTCCACCACCACCGCGTCCGGCTCCGGCAGTCCGCCGAGCACCTCGGGCGCACTACCGGCGGCCGTCTCCAGTTCCACGCCGTACCGGCGCGCGTTGACCGCGATCCGCGCGCAGGTCGCCGCGTCCGCCTCCACCGCTACCACGGCCGCGCCGAAACGCGCCGTCTCCACCGCGAGTGCGCCGGTGCCCGCCCCCACGCACCACACCAGGTCGCCCGGGCCGGGGCCGAGCCGGGCCAGCACCACCGCGCGGGTCTGCGGGGAGAGGGTGCTCTCCTGCTCCCCGTCATAGGCCTCGTCGGGCAGCGCCCAGGCGCGCTCGGCGGGCGGGTAGCCGACCGGGCGCCCGGCCAGCCAGCCGGACGGCTCGTCCACCGCCGGGTTCTGCGCGGCGCCGCCGATCACCAGCACCACGCTGGGGTCGCGCCAGTCGTGGTCGGGCACCCGGTCGGAGGTGAGCACGGTGACGTCCTCCTCCTCGGTGCCGAGCGCCTCGCAGACCACGAAGGTGCGGTGCACCCCACGGAGCATCAGGGCCAGCTCGCTGGGCCCGGCGTCGGGGCTGGTGAGCACCGCGACCTTGGAGTAGGCCCGGCAGATGTTGGCAGCCTTGCGCAGTCGGCCGCCGTGCGTGCTGACCACCTGGGCGTCCTCCCAGGGCATGCCGGCCCGGGCGAAGGCGGCGGCGACCGAGGAGACCGCCGGCAGCACCTCCAGCTCGAGGCCGTACTCGGGGCGGCGCAGGGTGCGCACCACGCCGAAGAAGCCGGGGTCGCCCTCGGCGACCACCACCACCGCGCCCCGGTGCTCGGCGATCCGACGGGCCGCCAGTTCGACGCTGCCGAGCGCGATCCGTTCGGCAGCGGCCGGTACCGGCAGCGCGTTGAGTTGGTACGGCGCCCCCGCCACCAGAGTGGCCGCCGCGAGCGCCGCGGCGGCCGCCTCGGTCAGCGGCGTGCCGTCCCACCCGATGACCGTGATCCGGTCAGCCATCGCCGCTGTTCTCCCTCGGTTCCTGGGAGGTGCTCCGCCCCCGCTGTCTGTTTCCGGCCAACCGCCCAGGAGCAGAGGTTACCCGTTGGACGGCGCTCCGCAGCGGTAAAGGCGATCTTGACGCGAGGTGGCGGGGCCCGCGCGGTCAGTCGTGCAGCACCCCGAACGGTCAGTCGTGCAGCACGAAACGGTCCGCCAGCTGGTCGGCGGCCGGTTCCAGGTCCTCGGGCAGCAGGCTCCACAGGATCAAGTCGCTGCGGCTCTCCTCCCCCGCCGAGCCGACCTCCCCGGTGCGCACTATCCAGGCGCTGCGCAGCACTCCCTCGCTGATGCAGCCGATCTTCTGGGCCACCTGCTGGGCGGCCGTGTTGCCGGCGGCGGTGCGCAGTTCGAGGCGGTGGAAGCCGCGGTCCTCGAAGAGCCACTGCGCCACCCCGAGCAGCGACTCGACGGCATAGCCCTCGCCGCGGGCCCAGGGCGCGGTGACATAGGCGGCCTCGGTGCTGAGCAGCCGCCAGTCGGTGTTGCGCAGTTCGACGATGCCGACCAGCCGTTGGGTGAGGTTCTCGGTGACGGCGAAGGCGATGCCCTGTCCCTGGGCGCGCGTCTCCGGGACCTCGCTGAGCACCCAGTGCAGGGCGTGCGCCCGCGTGTACGGCTGCGGGACGTCGGTCCAGCTGAGCACCAGCTCGTCGGCCATCATCGTGACCAGCTCGGACGCGTCGCCCTCCTCCAGAGGGCGCAGCAGCAGCCGTTCGGTGCTGATCGCGGTCTCGGGGAAGCTCGCTGGCATACCGTCTCTCCTCGCCGGGTCGTGGACCCACGGTACGCCCCGTGCGCCGGAGCCGCTGCCGCCGGGTCGACGGAGCGTCAGCTCCCTGGGACGCGCCGGCGTCCCGCCGCGGTTCGCGACGGGACGCCGGGTTCACCGCGGGTGGATCAGAACGCGGGGATGACCGAGCCCTGGAAGGTGAAGGGCTGCAACGCGGACGGCCCCACCCGAAGGTGGGGCCGTCTCGATGGGATTGGTTCAGACCGCGGTGGCCAGCGGCACCTCGGCCGGCTTCTCCAGGGCGACGAAGCCCAGCCCCTGGCCGCTCGGCCGGGCCTCGGTCTGCCGGTAGCCCTGGCGGGCGTAGAGGCGCAGGTTGCCGAGGCTGCGGTGGCCGGTGAAGAGCCGGAAGGTGCGCACCGGCTGCTCGGCCAGCAGGCGCTCCTCGGCGGCGCGCAGCAGCCGGCCGCCGAGGCCGTGGCGCTGCATCCGGGGGTGCACCACCAGACGGCTTATCCGGCCGACGCCGTCCTCGTCCACCCAGCCGCGCACCGAGCCGACCACCTCGTCGCCCAGGCGGGCCACCAGCACGTGTCGGTCCGCCAGCTCCGTGCGCAGGCTCTCCAGGGTCTGGGTCAATGGCTCGATCGACCAGTCGCCGTAGAGTTCGGCCTCGCTCTGGAAGCCGAGGTACTGGAGTTTGAGGATCTGTTCGGTGTCCTGCTCGGTCGCCACGGAGATGATCACGCTCATGCCCATGTGCAGGGGCCTCCCATCGTCAATGCCCGACGCGCGGAGTGAGGGTTCGCGCCGGGTGGCCTGCCGGGGGTCGTCCCGGCCGGGGATCGGCCCTGACCGGGAGTAGCGCACGACCGTACCAGCCGAAACGCCGGATACGTTCGCCAGCGCTCTACCCAGGCTTCAGCTGTTCTCAACCTGCGGGAGGCCGTCAGGTGGCGTAAATCACGCCGATGGCGTGACCCAGTCGCGCTGGACGGCCAGGTCGGCCTTGACCTCGGCGAGCTGGTCGGCGACCGCGCTGGGCGCGGTGCCGCCGCGGCCGCTGCGGGCGCCGATCGCGCCGTGCACGCTGAGCACCTCGCGCACCTTGGGGGTCAGATGGGCGGAGATCTCGGCGAACTGCTGGTCCGTCAGGTCCCACAGCTCGATGCCCTGGCCCTCGCAGACCTTGACGCAGGCGCCGGCCACCTCGTGCGCGACCCGGAACGGCACCCCGCGCTTGACCAGCCACTCGGCGATGTCGGTGGCCAGCGAGAAACCGGCCGGGGCCAGCTCCTCGAGCCGCTCGCGGTGCACGGTGAGGGTGGCCATCATGCCGGTGAAGGCCGGCAGCAGCACCTCCAGCGTGTCGCAGGAGTCGAAGACCGGCTCCTTGTCCTCCTGCAGGTCGCGGTTGTACGCGAGCGGGAGGGCCTTCAGGGTGGCCAGCAGGCCGGTCAGGTTGCCGATCAGCCGGCCGGACTTGCCGCGGGCCAGCTCGGCGATGTCCGGGTTCTTCTTCTGCGGCATGATCGAGGAGCCGGTGGAGAAGGCGTCGTGCAGCGTGATGAAGCCGAACTCCTTGGTGTTCCAGATGATCACCTCCTCCGCGATCCGGGAGAGGTTGATGCCGATCATCGCGGTGACGAAGGCGAACTCGGCGACGAAGTCGCGGGCCGCCGTGCCGTCGATCGAGTTGCCGACCGAGCCGCGCTCGAAGCCGAGTTCGGCGGCCACCGCCTCCGGGTCCAGGCCCAGCGAGGAGCCGGCCAGCGCGCCGGAGCCGTACGGCGAGACGGCGGTGCGGGTGTCCCACTGGCGCAGCCGCTCGGCGTCCCGGCCGAGGGCCTGCACGTGCGCGAGGACGTGGTGGGCGAAGAGCACCGGCTGGGCGTGCTGCAGGTGGGTGCGGCCGGGCATCGCGGTGTCGGGGTGCGCCTCGGCGAGGCCGACCAGCGCGTCCTGGAGGTCCAGCAGCAGTTCGCCGATGATTTTCGCGTGGTCGCGCAGGTACATCCGGAAGAGCGTGGCGATCTGGTCGTTGCGCGACCGCCCGGCCCGCAGCTTGCCGCCGAGGTCGGCGCCGAGCCGCTCCAGCAGGCCGCGCTCCAGCGCGGTGTGCACGTCCTCGTCGGCGACCGTGCCGGTGAAGGCCCCTGACTGGACGTCAGCGAGCAGCTGCTCCAGTCCGGCCAGCATCGCGGCGAGCTCCTCCTCGGTCAGCAGGCCCGCCTTGTTGAGGACGCGGGCGTGCGCCTTGGAGCCGGCGATGTCGTAGGGCGCGAGCCGCCAGTCGAAGTGGACCGAGGCGGAGAGCCTGGCCAGCGCCTCGGACGGGCCGGCGGCGAAGCGAGCGCCCCAGAGGCGGACATCGGAATGCTGGTCGGTCGGCATCGGGGACGCTCCTTGGTTCCATCGGGATCGGCATAAGTATGCATGACTCCGTATGAAACTCAAAGCCGATCCGGGATCCGCCGCCCGACCAGCAGGACTTCTACCAGGCCACCGGCAGCTCGCGCAGCCCGTAGATCAGGGCCTCGGTGCGGTAGGAGAGCTCCTCGAAGGGGACCGCCAGGTGCAGCGTCGGCAGGCGGCGCAGCAGGGTGGCGAGGGCGATCTGCAGTTCGGCGCGGGCCAGCGGCTGACCCAGGCACTGGTGGACGCCGAAGCCGAAGGCCAGGTGGCGGCGGGCGTCGCGTTCGATGTCGAGTTCGTCGCCCGCGCCGAACAGGTCCTGGTCGCGGTTGGCGGTGGAGAGCATGCAGAGCACTCCCTCGCCGGCCCCGACCACCACACCGTCGCCGAGGTCGACGTCCTCCAGGGCCACCCGGGGCACGCCGGCGTGCACGATGGTCAGGTACCGCAGCAGCTCCTCCACCGCGCCGTTGATCAGCGACGGGTCGGCGCGCAGCCGGTCCGCCTGGGCGGGGTGGCGCAGCAGGGCGAGGGTGGAGAGCGAGGTCATGTTGGCGGTGGTCTCGTGGCCGGCGAGCAGCAGCAGCAGGCCGTTGGCGGCCACCTCGTCGGCGGTCAGGTCACCGCGGGCGACCAACTTGGCGATGATGCCGTCCGGTTCGCCGTCCTTGGCCGCGGCGATCTCGGTGAGGTAGCCGGTCAGCCGGTCGATCGCGTCCTGGAAGACCTCGGCGGGCTGGGCGGTGTCGAGCAGGCGGCGGCCCTGTTCCTGGAAGAAGGCGTGGTCGGCGTAGGGCACGCCGAGCAGGTCGCAGATCACCAGCGAGGGGACCGGGAAGGCGTAGGCGCTGACCAGGTCGGCCGGGGAGCCGTCCGCGATCATGGCGTCCAGGGTGTCGTCGACGATCCGCTGGATCGCCGGGCGCATCGCGTCGACCCGCTTGATCAGGAAGTCGGTGGTCATCATCTTGCGCAGCCGGGCGTGCTCGGGGTCGTCCAGCCGCAGGAAGCTGGGCTTCTCGCCGACCGCCTCGCGGCGGCCGGGCGCCAGGAACGGGAAGGTGGGGTGGCGGGCGTCGGCGCTGAACCGACGGTCCGTCAGCACCGCGCGGACCTGCTGATAGCCGGTCAGCAGCCAGCACGGGGAGCCGTCCCAGAGGCTGAGCCGGGCACTGGGACGCTGGTAGGCGAGCGGCGGGTCGAAGGGGCAGCCGGCGGCGCGCGGTCCGGGCAGGCCCAGCTGGTCGACGGTGGTCATCGGGCCACCTCCGCCAGGCTGATGGCGCCGCCCGGGCAGAGCGCGGCGGCGGTGCGCAGTTGCGGGGCGAGCGAGGCGTCGGGGCGGTCCTGGAGCAGGACGACCAGGCCGTCCTCCTCGCTCTGGTCGAAGACGGTGGGAGCGGTCAGCACACACTGGCCGGAGCTGCAGCAACGATCCTGATCGACAGTCACGTGCACGGCGGTAACCTCCTGGGCGCGCAGGCGGGCCGGTGGCCCCGAGCCTGTTGCCCGGGGCAACCAACATTCCGGAAGGCCAACCTAACCCGGGGTTGTGATGCACACGATGTGTCGACCGGCGGTCACGCCAGAATGGCCGGATCCGCACCCTGGTCCGCGGCGGGGCGCTACCGCTCGGTGCGGGACTGGGCCAGCTGCATCAGGTGGTCCGCCAGCGCCTGCCCGCCCGCCGGGTCACGGCTGATCAGCAGCACCGTGTCGTCGCCCGCGATGGTCCCGATGATCTCGTACACCTCGGCGGTGTCGATCGCCGAGGCCAGGAACTGCGCGGCGCCGGGCGGGGTGCGCAGCACCACCAGGTTGCCGGAGGCGGTGGCCGAAACCATGAGTTCACCCGCGAGTCGGGCCATCCGGCCCTCGCTGGCCGACTCCCCCATCGGCGCCCGCGGCGTGCGGTCGCCGCCCTCGGCCGGGACGGCGTAGATCAGTGCGCCGTCCCGATTGCGGATCTTGACCGCCCCCAGCTCGTCCAGGTCGCGGGAGAGCGTGGCCTGGGTGACCACCAGTCCGTCGTCCGCCAGCAGCTTGGCCAACTGGCTCTGCGAGCGGACGGGTTGACGGGTCAACAGGTCCACGATCCGTCGGTGCCGAGCGGTGCGGGTCTGCGGGACCTGCGGGGTCGGACCGCCGGCGGGCTGGTCGGGTGGGGGAACGGTCATGATGATGATTCTTCCGGACTAGCCGCGAGGCTGCGCGGCCGGGGCGTCCTGCCGGCCGCCGGACTGCCCGGCCTCGGCCCGGACCTCGCTGAGGATGCCGGGGAGGGCGGCCAGGAAGGCGTCCGCCTGCTGCTCGGTCAGCACCAGCGGCGGGACCAGTCGCACCGCGTCCGGCACCGCCGCGTTCACCAGGAAGCCGGCCCGCTGGGCAGCCGCCTGCACCTGGGCGGCGAGCGGCTCGGTGAGCACGATGCCCAGCAGCAGGCCGGCGCCGCGCACGTGCGAGACCAGCGGGTCGCCGATCGCCTCGATGCCGTGCGCCAACCGGTCGCCGAGCTTGCGGACGTGGGAGAGCAGGTCCTCGGACTCGATGGTGTCCAGCACCGCCAGGGCCGCGGCCGCGACCACCGGGTTGCCGCCGAAGGTGGTGCCGTGGTGGCCCGGCTGGAGCAGCTCGGCGGCCGCGCCGTAGGCGATCACCGCGCCGATCGGCAGGCCGCCGCCGAGGCCCTTGGCCAGCGTGATCACGTCCGGCTCGACGCCCGGTTCGGCCTGGTGGGCGAACCAGTGGCCGGTGCGGCCGATGCCGGTCTGGATCTCGTCCAGGACCAGCAGGGTGCCGGTGGCCCGGGTGATCTCGCGGGCCGCCCGCAGGTATCCGGCGGGCAGCGGGATCGCGCCGTTCTCGCCCTGGATCGGCTCCAGCACCACCGCCGCGGTCTCGGTGGTCACCGCCGCGCGCAACGCCTCGATGTCTCCGAACGGCACATGGGTGACCTCGCCGGGCAGCGGCAGGAACGGGTCCCGCTTGCCGGGCTGGCCGGTCAGCGCGAGGGAGCCCATGGTCCGGCCGTGGAAGGCGCCGTCCAGCGCGACCAGGTGGGTGCGGCCGGTGAGCCGACTGATCTTGAACGCGGCCTCGTTGGCCTCGGCGCCGGAGTTGCAGAAGAAGACCCGGCCCGGACGGGAGTCCAGGCTGAGCAAGCGCTCGGCCAGCCGGATGGTCGGCTCGGCGGTGAACAGGTTGGAGACGTGGCCGAGCTTGCCGATCTGCTCGGTGACCGCCGCGACGACGGCCGGGTGCGCGGTGCCCAGCGCGTTCACCGCGATGCCGCCGACCAGGTCGAGGTACTCGGTGCCGTCGGCGTCGCGCAGCACGGCGCCCGAGCCCTCGGTGAGCGGCAGCCGGGGCGTGCCGTAGTTGTTGGTGAACGCCTGCTGGTAGCGCTCGGTCAGCTCGGTGTTGCGGGTCATGCCAGTCCCCCCAGTACGGTCGGCTCGTCGTCCGCGACGACCATGGTGCCGATCCCCTCGTCGGTGAAGATCTCCAGCAGCAGGCTGTGCTGCACCCGCCCGTCGAGCACCCGGGCGGTGCCGACGCCGGAGCGGACGGCGCGCAGGCAGCCCTCCATCTTCGGCAGCATCCCGCTGGCCAGGCCGGGCAGTATGGCCTCCAGCTCGCTCGCGCTCAGCTGGCTGATCACGTCGTCGGAGTTGGGCCAGTCCTTGTACAGGCCCTCGACGTCGGTCAGCACCACCAGCATCTCGGCGCCCAGCGCCGAGGCCAGCGCGGAGGCGGCGGTGTCGGCGTTGATGTTGTAGACGTGGCCGTCGGTGCCGCGGGCGATGCTGGAGATCACCGGGATCCGGCCGTCCGCGATCAGCGCCTTCACCGCGCCGGCCTCGATGTTGACGATGTCGCCGACCAGGCCGATGTCCACCTGCTCGCCGTCCACCACGGCGTACCGCTTGACCGCGGTCATGGTGTGCGCGTCCTCGCCGGTCATGCCGACCGCGAACGGGCCGTGCTCGTTGAGCAGCCCGACCAGTTCGCGCTGGACCTGGCCGGCCAGCACCATCCGGACCACGTCCATGGTCTCGGGGGTGGTGACCCGCAGGCCGTTGGTGAACGAGGACTCCAGGCCCAGCTTGGCCAGCTGGGCACTGATCTGCGGGCCGCCGCCGTGCACCACGACCGGGTGCAGCCCGGCGTAGCGCAGGAAGACCACGTCCTGGGCGAAGGCCGCCTTCAGCGACTCGTCGACCATGGCGTTGCCGCCGAACTTGATCACCACGGTCTTGCCGTGGAACCGCTCCAGCCAGGGCAGCGCCTCGATCAGGGTCAGCGCCTTGGGCAGCGCGGTGTTGTTGCGGGCCTGTTCGCCCTTGGGTGCGATCTGCATGCTCGGGTCCCCCGGGGGCTCAGGTGGAGTAGGCGCTGTTCTCGTGGACGTAGTCGGCCGTGAGGTCATTCGTCCACACTGTGGCCGCCGCCTGGCCGGAGTTCAGCCGGGCGGTAATCACCACCTGACGTTCGGCCATATTCACCAGCGTGCGGTCCTCGCCGGTGGCGCCGTTGCGGCAGACCCAGACGCCGTTGATCGCCACGTCCAGCCGGTCCGGGTCGAAGGCGGCGTCGGTGGTGCCGATCGCGGCCAGCACCCGGCCCCAGTTGGGGTCCTGGCCGTGGATGGCGCACTTGAGCAGGTTGTTGCGGGCGATGGTGCGGGCGACCGTGACGGCCTCGTCCTCGGTGGCGGCGTCGGTGACGTCGATCCGGATGTCCTTGCTCGCACCCTCGGCGTCGCCGATCAGCTGACGGGCCAGGTCGGCGCAGACCTGCTCGACGGCGGCGGCGAACTCCTCCGCGTCCGGGGTGACCTGGGCGGCGCCGGAGGCCAGCAGCAGCACCGTGTCGTTGGTGGACATGCAGCCGTCGGAGTCGACCCGGTCGAAGGTGGTGCGGGTGGCGGCGCGCAGCGCGTCGTCCAGTTCGGCGGCGCCGACGGCCGCGTCGGTGGTGAGCACCACCAGCATGGTGGCCAGGCCCGGGGCCAGCATGCCCGCGCCCTTGGCCATCCCGCCGACCGTCCAGCCGTCGCGGCTCACCTGGGCCGTCTTGTGCACGGTGTCGGTGGTCTTGATGGCGATCGCGGCCGCCTCGCCGCCGCTCTCGCCGAGCTCCTTGACCGCCAGGCCCACGCCCGGCAGCAGGATGTCCATCGGCAGCCGCTCGCCGATCAGACCGGTCGAGCAGACCGCCACCTCGCCCGCGCTGACGCCGAGTTCGGCGCCGACCCGCTCGGCGGTGGTGTGGGTGTCCTGGAACCCCTCCGGGCCGGTACAGGCGTTGGCGCCACCGGAGTTGAGGATCACGGCGGCCAACTGACCGCCCTTGAGCACCTGCTGGGACCAGAGCACCGGAGCGGCCTTGACCCGGTTGGAGGTGAAGACCCCGGCCGCGGCGAAGGCCGGGCCGTCGTTGACCACCAGGGCGAGGTCCGGGGTGCCGGAGGCCTTGATGCCGGCCGTCACGCCGGCTGCGCGAAAGCCCTTGGCGGCGGTGACCCCGATGCTGTTCTGATGGTTCGTCACGGTGCGACTCCGTTCACGGGAAGGCCCAGCTCCTCGGGCAGGCCGAGGGCGATGTTCATGCTCTGCACCGCACCGCCGGCGGTGCCCTTGACCAGGTTGTCGATCGCGCTGATCGCGATGATCCGCCCGGCGTGCTCGTCCAGCACGACCTGCACCAGCGCGGTGTTGGCGCCGAACACCGACTTGGTCTGCGGCCACTGCAGCGCCGGGAGTTCGGGCAGCAGGTGGACGAACGGCTCGTCGGCGTACGCCCGTTCGTAGGCGGCGCGCAGCGACGCGCCGGTCACCCCCGGCCTGGCCTTGGCGGTGCAGGTGGCCAGGATGCCGCGGGACATCGGGACCAGGGTCGGGGTGAAGGAGATGTTCACCGGCTCACCCGCGACCTGGCTCAGGTTCTGCGACATCTCCGGCGTGTGCCGGTGCACCCCGCCGACCCCGTACGGGCTGACCGAGCCCATCACCTCACTGCCCAGCAGGTGCGTCTTGATCGCCTTGCCGGCCCCCGAGGTACCGCTGGCCGCCACGATCACCGCCTCGGGCTCGGCGAGCCCGGCCGCGTAGGCCGGGAAGAGCGCGAGCGAGACCGCCGTCGGGTAGCAGCCCGGGACGGCGATCCGCTTGGTCCCCTTGAGCGCGGCCCGGTGGCCGGGCAGCTCGGGCAGCCCGTACGGCCAGGTCCCGGCGTGCGCGGAGCCGTAGAACCGCTCCCAGTCGGCCGGCTCCTTGAGCCGGAAGTCCGCGCCGCAGTCGATCACCAGCACGTCCTCGCCGAGCGCCTCCGCCACCGCCGCCGACTGCCCGTGCGGCAGCCCCAGGAACACGATGTCGTGCCCCGCCAGCACCTCGGCCGTGGTCGGCTCCAACACCCGGTCCGCCAACGGCAACAGGTGCGGCTGCAACTCCCCCAGCCTGGTCCCGGCGTTCGACCCACCGGTCAGCGCCCCGATCTCCACCTCCGGATGCCCGAGCAGCAGACGCAGCACCTCGCCACCCGCATACCCGCTGGCTCCGGCAACGGCGACTCGCAAGGCCATGACAGCATCCTCTCCGGGGCCCCTGTGATGTGGCATGAATATACGCACTCCGGAACATTCATGCAAGGAGCGGTGTGCCGGCCCGCGCCGTCACCGCGATCGGAGGCCCAGCACGAGATCGCGCGGCAGGCCGTGGGTGTCGTGGAGGTAGTGGAAGTCCTCCTCGGTCAGCGGGCCCCGGAATCGGGGACGGGCCAGTACCTGCCGGCCCCGCTCCAGCAGCCGACCGAATCGGCGCTCCTCCTCGAGCAGCACCTTGCGCACGAGGTCGGGATCCCCGTCCTGACGGAAGTGGTCCAGGGTGTGCTGGATCAGCTCGCTCGGCAGGTCTTCGAGGCCGCGTGACGGGTCGTCGCGCCGCAGCACGGTGAGCACCCGGCGGACCAGCCGGCGCAGCACGTAGCCGCGGCCGGTGTTGGCCGGGCGCACCCCGTCGCCGATCACCACGACGGCCGAGCGCAGGTGGTCGCAGACCAGCCGCAGTGACGGGTTGTCCAGGTGCCACAGGGCCGGCACGATCCGGCGCCAGGGGTCGAAGACGTCGCACTCGAACACCGACCGCCGGCCCTGCAGCAGGCAGGCCAGCCGTTCCAGGCCGAGGCCGGTGTCGACGTTGCGTTGCGGAAGCGGCACGAGAGAGCCGTCGACCAGCCGTCGATGGCGCATCATCACGTGGTTCCACACCTCCACCCAGCGCTCGTCGCCGGTCGGCGTGGACTCCGGCGGGGTGTCGCCGGTCCACAGGAAGATCTCCGAGTCGGGGCCGCAGGGGCCGGTCGGTCCGTTGGACCACCAGTTGTCCTCGACGGTGAGCTCCACCGGCACCCCGCGCTCCTGCCACAACTCCAACGAAGCCGTGTCGGGACCGGTCTGGTCATCGCCGCCGAAGACCGTGACGTGGAGCAGCCCCGGATCGACACCGAACCCCTCGGTGAGCAGTCCGTAGCCCCAGTCGAGGCTCAACGGGCCCTCGTAGTCGCCGAGCGACCAGGTACCGAGCATCTCGAAGACGGTCAGATGGGTGTTGTCGCCGACCTCCTCGAGGTCCGTGGTGCGCAGACAGCGCTGCACATTGACCAGCCGCCTGCCCAGGGGGTGTGGGCGCCCCTCCAGGTACGGGGTGAGCGGGTGCATGCCCGAGGTGGTGAAGAGCACCGGGTCGCCGGGCGGCGGCAGCAGGGTCGAGCCGGTGATCCGGCGGTGGCCGCGCTCCTCGAAGTACTCGAGGAACGTGCGGACGATCTGATCGGTGTTCACGGGGTGGCTCCTTCGCATGCGCAGCGGGGAGGCACCGGAGAACGGTCCACACGATCGTCGGAACCGGGGCGGGAACGCCAAGGAACCACCGGCAGACCGTTTCCGGTCGCCGGTGGGAAGTGGGGGTACGTCAGGCGGCGGCAACCGGCGAGCTGGTCGCTCGCGCGGTCGCGGTGGTGCTTCGGCCTGTGACGTTCATGCCACCAAGGTTAACGCCCCCGGAGCCCGCGGTCACCCGATTTGCCACCAGGCTCAGTCAGCGGGCAGCTCCGAACCACCTGGGCAGCACGCGGAGCAGGTCCTGCTGGTCCTCGCCGACCCACGCCACGTGGCCGTCCGGGCGCAGCAGCACGGCGGGGGCGTCCAGTTCCTCGCCGGTGTCGACGACGTCGATGACGTGGTCGACCCGGTCGGCCCAGCCCGCCATCGAGAGGTGGCCGGTCTGGTCGAGCAGGAGGCCGCGGCCGCTGTGCATCAGTTCGTAGAGGCGCCCCTGCTTCAGCTGGAGGTCCCGCAGTCGCCGGCCGAGCAGTTCGTGGCCCTCGCCGCAGTCGTAGCGGACGTCGACCGCGGTGATCATCTCGGTCACGTACCGGTTCACCTCCTCGAAGTCCATCAGCTTCGAGAGCAGTTCGCGCAGCGCGGTCGCACCCGGATCGGTCCCCAGCAGCGTCATCTGCGCGCGGGTGTTGTCCAGCACGCGGGCGCCCACCGGGTGCCGTTCGGCGTGGTAGCTGTCCAGCAGACCGTCCGGCGCCCAGCCGTTGACCGCGGCGGCGAGCTTCCAGCCGAGGTTGAACGCGTCCTGCACGCCGAGGTTGAGCCCCTGCCCGCCGGTCGGCGGGTGGATGTGCGCCGCGTCGCCGGCCAGCAGCACCCGGCCGACCCGGTAGCGCTCGGCCTGCCGGGTGGCGTCGCCGAAGCGGGAGAGCCAGCGCGGTGAGTGCACGCCGAAGTCGGTGCCCGCGACCGCCCGCAACTGCTGTTTGAACTCCTCGAGGGTCGGCTCGGTCGCACGGTCCTCGGCCACGCCGTCGGCGGGCACGCCGACGCGGTACGTCCCGTCCCCGTTGGGGATGGTCCCGAACCGCAGTTGGGTCCTGCGGACCTCCTCGACGACGGCGGCGACCGTCGCCGGATCCTCGGTCATCTCCATGTCGCCCAGCAGCGTCTCGACCTTGGCGGGCTCGCCGGGGAAACCGACACCGAGCGCCTTGCGCACCACACTGCGGCCACCGTCACACCCGACGAGGTAGCGCGAGCGCAGCCGCGTGCCGTCCGCCAGCTCGACGGTCACCCCGGGCCCGTCGTCAGCCCCGGCCCCGGCACCGTCCCCGTCATCGGACTGGCTCAACCCGACCACCTCGCAGCCGCGCCGGATCTCGGCGCCGAGTTCGAGGGCGTGCTCGTTGAGCAGCCGCTCGGTGACCGGCTGCAGGACGGAGAGGCCGTACGGGTGCGCCGTGTCCACCCGGTCCGGCCACGCCTTGTGGATGCCGCCGAAGAAGCCGCCGACCTGGAACTTCTCACTGACCGCCAGGAAGCGGTCCAACAGGCCGCGTTGGTCCATCAGTTCGACGCTACGGGTGTGCAGGCCGCGTCCGCGGGACTCCTTGGTCGGCTCGGTCAACTTCTCCAGCACGACCACGTGCACGCCGTGCAGCCGCAACTCCCCGGCCAACATCAAACCGGTCGGTCCGCCACCGACCACGATCACGTCGATCATCACAACTCCCCGCTCGACGAATCCGCCATTTCCGCAGGTCCTGGCCTTGGTCGACCATTCTGTGACACCACCCGGGCCTTGCCGCAAGGCCCCCCGTGCGCTATATCTTGAGAGTGGCAAGGAGTGGACGACCTCCTTGCCTTCGCCATGTGTGGTCCCCCTGTGCCGTCCGCGGTCGACGGAACCGGTGGACGGACAAATGATCCGAGCCGGGGCGGCCCGCGATGCTACGGTCTCCCTGCCGGCCGCGGGACTCCGGTGCGACTTCCGGAACCTGCCTCTAAAGCAATGATTCGCAGCTCGCGCCCCCATTCCCCGGCCGGCATCCATGCTCCGGGGAGGGGGTCTCGATGGAATCGTTTGCGGACCTGATAGCCGCCGAGGACGTGCTGATCTTCGTCAACGCGGCGGTCACGGCCACCGGACAGCGCGAGTTCCACAGCGACGCCGACCAGCAGCAGCTCTCCCTCGGGTTCCTGCACGAGTACGTGATCGGCAACTACCGCGAGGTGTACGCGGCCGCGCTAGCGCTGGACATCAACGACCACAACGCGGCGCTGATCATCCAGCGCCTGCTGGAGACCGCCGGCGAGGCCACCCCCGCACAGCGGTCCACCGAGGGCCGGCTGATCGCCCGTCGGCTGACGCTGCTTTCCCCGCAGCGGGTGTACCGGCTGTTCCGCGCGCTGCGCCGGGCCAAGGTCAACAACCGCCGCACCCGCGCCATCATGCGCGACTGGATCGCCACCCGCCCGGACCCGGCGTTCGACGCCGTCAAGTACCGCGGCGGCCTCAAGCAGGCCCTGCGGCACGCCCATCTGACGCCTGCGGGCGATGAGTTGGGACCGTTCCTGTTCGGACCGCGGGCCCAGCAGCGGTTCGCCACCCCGATCCTGGAGAACTGGCGGCGCGCCCACTACGAGCAGGCCGCCCTGTACGAACTCCCCTACACGGTGGCCGAGGGCTTCGCCGCCCGGCACGGCGTGCCGCGCGGCGCCTTCCTGGAGCGGATCGCGCCCCGGATGACGCGTCAGGAGCAGTTGCGCCTCCAGCAGTCGGCCGTCGGCCACCGGGCGGACGCGGTGCGGGCCGACCTCGCCCGGATGCCGCTCACCCGGCTCGCCTCGTACGTCCTCGCGCTGCCGCTCGCCGACCGGGTCGACCGGCGCGCCGAGCTGACCGACGCGCTGCGCTCGGCCGCCCGACGCGCGGCGGGCCCCCACCGGGGCGGTTGGGGCAAGGTGGCCGCCGTGCTGGACGACAGCTTCTCCACCGCCGGCTCCGGCCAGAAGCGCCGCCGCCCGCTGGCCGCCGCGCTGGCCGCGCACCATCTGCTGGAGGCGCTGGCGGGCGAGTACACCGCGTTCTGGACCTCCGGGCGCAGCGACGCGCTGCTCACCCACCCGTACGGGCCGACCCCGCTCGGCCGGCGGATCCTGGACGCGTTGGAGACCGCGCCGCAGCGGCTGCTGATCGTCTCCGACGGCTGGGACAACGCGCCGCCGGGGCTGGCCGCCGAGGTGCTGCGGGTCTGGCGCACCCGGCTCGACCCGGAGCGCCGGACCAGCATCGTGCACCTCAATCCGGTCTACGACGCGGACGCCATCGACGTGCGCCGGCTGGCCCCGACCGTCCCGACCGCCGGTCTGCGCGACGCCGAGGACCTTCCCGCGCTGGTCGAACTCGCCCAGTTCGCCGAGGGCCGGACCGGCGCGGCCGAACTGACGGCCTATCTGGACGCCCGGGCGGCACAGTTCTTGGGAGAGCACGGCCTGCGAGAGGACCGAGGATGACCACGCTCGACCTGACCGGCCTGACCACCCGCCCGGCCCAGGTCTGGGGCGGCGTCCGACTGGTCCCGCTGGTGCGCGAGGAGCCGATCGCCGACCTGCGGCTGCATCACGAGCTCTACGGCGAGGAGACCGGCCTGGTCGACCTCGGCCGGCGCCAGACCTACCTCTCGTACATCCCGCACGGCTTCGTCGCCGACTGGACCGGCGACGGCAGCCCGGCGGCGGCGTACGGCACCCAGGTGCTGTCCTCCGACGAGGAGCGGGCGCGGCCGGCGAGCATGCCGCTGCGGGTGCACCACCGGCTGGCCCGCCGCACGGCCAAGCACCGGCTGCGCTTCCTGCCGCTGCACCTCGCCCTGGAGGGCTACCTCGCGCTGCACTTCGGCGGCCCGACGATCAGGTGGCAGGAGTGGTCCCAGCGCGCGGTGCGGCAGGGGCTCTCGCCGCGGGCGGAGGAGGCCTACAGTGGCGCCGAGGTCCAGGGGCTGGCGGACGCGCTGCGGGTGTTCGAGATCCATCCGGACCAGTGCGGGATGGTCGTGCACGTCGGCGACGCGCTCGCCGCCGCCTTCGCGGTGCCGCACCCGGGCGACTACCGCGCGCTGCACCCGACCCTGGTGCAGGACCTCTACGGCGAACTGATCCACCACTACGGGACGCTGATGCCGGCGGTGCCGGACTTCCGGGCGCAGCTGCCGAGTGCGGGCGTCAACTCGCTGACCGAGCTGCGGGCGGCGGCCGAGCGGGCGGAGCAGGCCTGGGCGCGGTTCCACGACGGCACGATGGCGGGCGGCCTGCTGGACGCCGAGTACCGCTCGCAGCGGGTCTACCGGATGGGCCGCTTCACCCTCGACCGTCTGCTGCCGTCCTTCCGGCCCAAGCAGGAGAACCACATCGGGGAGACGATCACCGACCAGGCCGGCCGGGTCGCCTACCTCAAGACCTTCCGTCTCTCCGAGAGCCAGGTGCGCCGCGGCCACCTGCTCGACAAGCTGGCCGAACAGGACTGGCACCTCGGCCGCACGGCTGCGGAACTCGGGATCACCGAGCCGCAGTTGGGGATGCGGCTGGAGGCGGCCGGGTTCGGTTCGCTGCTGCGCCAGGACGTCCTGGACGGGTACCGCAAGCGGGCCCGCGGCTGATCCGGCGGTGCCCCCGGTCCGACGCACGGACCGGGGGCACCGCTGCTTCGCTTCCGGACGGGTCAGTCGGTGCCGGACTCCATCGCGGCGCGGTCGAGCGCCTTCGCGCCCTCGCCCTCGCTCCGGCCGCTGGAGGCGATGGCGCCGGCGCCGCCCTGCGGCATGGCGCCGATCAGGCCGGTCGCGGCGGCCTGGGCCGCGCCGATCTGCGTCCCCTGGCTGGTGGCGACGATGCCGAGGTCGGCGTACTGCTCCAGCTTGGCGCGGGAGTCGGCGATGTCGAGGTTGCGCATGGTGAGCTGGCCGATCCGGTCCACCGGGCCGAACGCGGCGTCCTCGGTGCGCTCCATGGAGAGCTTGTCGGGGTGGTAGCTGAACGCCGGGCCGGTGGTGTTGAGCACCGAGTAGTCCTCGCCGCGCCGCAGCCGCAGGGTGACCTCGCCGGTGACCGCCGAGCCCACCCAGCGCTGCAGCGACTCGCGGATCATCAGCGCCTGCGGGTCCAGCCAGCGGCCCTCGTACATCAGGCGGCCGAGCCGCCGGCCCTCGTTGTGGTACTGCGCGAGGGTGTCCTCGTTGTGGATCGCGTTGACCAGGCGCTCGTACACGGCGTGCAGCAGCGCCATGCCCGGGGCCTCGTAGATGCCGCGGCTCTTGGCCTCGATGATCCGGTTCTCGATCTGGTCGGACATGCCGAGGCCGTGCCGGCCGCCGATCGCGTTGGCCTCCATCACCAGGTCGACCGGCGAGTCGAACCGCTTGCCGTTGATGGTCACCGGGCGGCCCTGCTCGAAGCCGACCGTCACGTCCTCGGTGGCGATCTCCACCGTCGGGTCCCAGAACCGCACGCCCATGATCGGGTCGACGGTCTCGACACCGGTGTCCAGGTGCTCCAGGGTCTTGGCCTCGTGGGTGGCGCCCCAGATGTTGGCGTCGGTGGAGTACGCCTTCTCGGTGCTGTCGCGGTAGGGGAGGTCGTGGGCGAGCAGCCACTCCGACATCTCCTTGCGGCCACCGAGCTCGGTGACGAAGTCCGCGTCGAGCCACGGCTTGTAGATCCGCAGGTGCGGGTTGGCCAGCAGGCCGTAGCGGTAGAACCGCTCGATGTCGTTGCCCTTGAAGGTCGAGCCGTCGCCCCAGATCTGCACGCCGTCCTCGAGCATGGCCCGCACCAGCAGGGTGCCGGTGACGGCACGGCCGAGCGGCGTGGTGTTGAAGTAGGCCCGCCCGCCCGAGCGGATGTGGAACGCTCCGCAGGTGAGCGCGGCCAGGCCCTCCTCGACCAGTGCCGCGCGGCAGTCGACCAGCCGCGCGAGCTCGGCGCCGTAGGCCAGCGCGCGGCCCGGCACCGAGGCGATGTCGGGCTCGTCGTACTGGCCGATGTCGGCGGTGTAGGTGCACGGAACGGCACCCTTGTCGCGCATCCACGCGACCGCGACGGAGGTGTCGAGGCCGCCCGAGAAGGCGATGCCGACGCGCTCGCCCGTGGGCAGGGAGGTAAGAACCTTAGACATGGGAAGAGTATGCATTAATCCGCATTTTCATGCAACGCTCCCAGCGGCCGGCTTCCGGGAGCGGAGCGTCCGGGGGGCGCCGTAGCCCCGCCGCTCAGCGCTTGACCGCCCGCAGGATCACGAACTTCGGGTTGCCGGTCACTGTTTGGCAGTTGCCGAAGAGGCGGCGGAGTTTGACGTGGTAGCCGAGGTGGCGGTTGCCGACGACCCAGAGTTCGCCCCCGGGGCGCAGGGCGCGGCGGGCTCCGGTGAACATCCGCCAGGCGCTGGCGTCGGTGGTGGCCTGGTGGGAGTGGAAGGGCGGGTTGTTGAGGACCAGGTCGACGGAGTCGGTGGGGACGGCGGCCAGGGCGTCGCCGGCCAGGAACTCGGCGCGGGCCTCGGGGGCGGTGTTGGCGCGGAAGGTGGCCTCGGCGGAGGCGACGGCCTGGAAGGACTCGTCGATGAAGAGCAGCTCGGCCTGCGGGTTGGCGAGTGCGGCGGCGGTGCCGACCACGCCGTTGCCGCAGCCCAGGTCCACCACCCGCTCCGGGCCCTGGCGGGCGGGCAGGTGCTGGAGCAGGAAGCGGGTGCCGATGTCCAGGCGGTCGGCGCAGAAGACGCCGGCCAGGTTGGTGACGGTCCGTCCGGAGACCGGGCCGATGCCCTCGGGCAGCGGGTAGCGCAGCGGCCACGGGTTGGCGGGGCGGGCGAGGACCGGGTCGGGCGTGCTGAAGATCAGCCGGGCCTTCTTGGCGGCGAGCGAGGTGCGGGTGGGGCCGACCAGCTGCTCGAAGAGCCGCAGGGTGGAGTTGTGGATCTCGGTGACCATGCCGGTGCCGATCACCACGCTGTCCTGGTGCAGGGCGGGGGCCAGCCGGTGCAGCTGGTCCTCCAGCAGGGCGAGGCTCTTCGGGACCCGGACCAGCAGCACGTCGATCCGCTCCGGCGGCGCTTCGGTGCTGGTGAGCAGGTGGACGGCGGTCTCGGGGACGCCGTTGCGGACCAGGTTGGCGCGGGTGGCCTGCCGGCCGAGGTAGGAGTCGGTGATCTGGACCAGCCGGGCAGCCTGGCCGAGCCCGTCGGGTCGGGCTGACGAGAGCGCCGTCGCGAGTGCACCCCAGCGGTCGCCGAGCACCACCACGGTGCCGGTCAACGGGACGGCCGGCGCGTCGGTGTCGCCGTGCAGGTGGCGCAGCAGGTACTCGTCGGCGGCGTCCCAGGCGCGCAGCTGCTCGCGCGGGTCCTCGGGGAAGCGGGTGAGCCGGAATTCGCCCCATGACGTGGTGAAACAGTTCATCGTGCGCCCAGGCTAGCCGGTCCGCCTACCGGGAATTGTCGGACCCGGCTGCGAGGATCCGTGGTGGAGAACCGAGGAGCCGTCATCCACTCCGCAGGGAGCGCATCATGGGATTCCACAAGGCACGACTGGACCGTCTGCACGACGCCCTGGCCGGCCATGTCGAGCGCGGCGGGGTGCCCGGCCTGGTCGGGCTGGTCGCGGTGGGCGACGAGGTGCACGTCGAGGCGATCGGCAAGCGTTCGGTGGGCGGCGGGCCGGTCGGGCGGGACACGCTGTTCCGGATCGCGTCGATGACCAAACCGGTCACCGCCGTCGCCACCATGATCCTGCTGGAGGAGTGCCGGCTGCGGCTGGACGACCCGGTGGACGAGCTGCTGCCCGAGCTGGCGAACCGCCGGGTGCTGCGCGCGGTGGACGGGCCGCTGGACGACACCGTGCCGGCCGAGCGCCCGATCACCGTGCGCGATCTGCTGACCTTCCGGATGGGCACCGGCATCCTGATGGTGCCGCCCGGCAGCTACCCCATCCAGCGGGCGATGGACGCGCTCGACCTCGGCCAGGGCCTGCCGCAGCCGTCCGTGGTGCCGGAGCCCGAGGAGTGGCTGCGTCGGTTCTCCACCCTCCCGCTGATGTACCAGCCGGGTGAGCGCTGGGTCTACAACACGGGCAGCGACCTGCTCGGGGTGCTGATCGCCCGGGCCTGCGGCCGGCCCTTCGAGGTGTTCCTGCGGGAGCGGGTCTTCGAGCCGCTGGGCATGAAGGACACCGCCTTCTCGGTGCCGGCCGACCAGCTGGACCGATTCGCCACGGCCTACTGGAACGACCCCGCCACCGGCGAACTCGCCGTCTTCGACGAGGCCGCCGGCGGTCAGTGGGCCACTCCCCCGGCCTTCCCGGCCGGCGCCGCCGGGCTGGTCTCCACGGTGGACGACTTCCTGGCGTTCAGCCGGATGCTGCTGGGCGGTGGGCGCTTCGCGGGCGAGAGGATCATCTCCCGGGCCGCCGTCGAGCTGCTGAGCAGTGATCAGCTGACGGCGGACCAGAAGGCCAGGTCCAGCCTGGATCCCGGGTTCTTCGACACCAACGGCTGGGGCTTCGGCGTCGCGGTGGTCACCCGGCGGACCGGGCTGGGCCACCCGGTGGGCCAGTACGGCTGGAACGGGGGCCTGGGCACCTCCTGGGGCGTGGACCCGGCCGGCGGGGTGATCGGGGTGCTGCTGACCCAGCGCCTGTTCAGCTCGCCGGTGCTGCCGCTGGTGCACCAGGACTTCTGGACCTCGGCCTACCAGGCGCTGGATCAGTGATCCGTCAGCTCGGCAGCGTCCAGGACTGGTTGGCGCCGCCGCCGCAGTCCCAGATCTGCAGCCGGGTGCCGTTGGCGGAGCTCGGTCCGGTGGCGTCCAGGCAGCGGCCGGACTGCGGGTTGACCAGCTGGTGCGAGGCGGTGGCGGTCCACTGCTGGGCGCCGGTGCCGTTGCAGTCGTAGAGCTGGGTCTGGGTGCCGTTGGCGGTGCCGGCCGCGGTCACGTCCAGGCACTTGCCGAGAGCCCGCAGGGTGCCGTCGCCCGGCACCGTCCACTGCTGGGCGTTGGTGCCGTTGCAGTCGTAGAGCTGGACGGCGGTGCCGTTGGCGGAGTTGGCGCCGGCCACGTCCACGCACTTGCCGCCGTAGCCGGTGATCGCGCCCGTCGAGCTGGGCGGCTGGGTGCCGCCGGTGAGGGCGTTGAAGGTGCGGGTGAACTGGTACTGGCTCTGCGGGGTGCCGCTGCAGGTGTCGGAGAGGGTGCCGGTACTGGCGCACGCCTGGTCGCGGCCGAGCGCCCAGAAGGCCAGCTCCTGGATGCCGTTGGCGGCGGCGAAGGATTCCAGGGTGCTCGCGTTGGCGGTGCTGAACACCTCGTTGGTGCTGTCGTTCACCCCGATCATCGGGGTGTTGCCCTCCATCGCCCAGAGCTGGGCGGAGCTCTTGCCGGTCCAGATCTGGCCGAGCTGGCCGAGCAAGGCGGTGGCCGCGTCGGTGGCGGCCTTGCCCATGTCCAGGGTGGCGCCGTAGTCCATGGTCATGATGTTGACCAGGTTGACGTTGAGACCGCGGCTCTTGGCGTTGTTGAGCAGGCTCAGCGAGTTGGACTCCAGGCCGGTCGGGTTGACGGGCAGCGTGTAGTCCACGGCGAGGGTGCGGCCGGCGGCGGCGTACTGCTGCTGGAGCGCGGCCAGGGCCTGGTTGCGGCGGTCGTTGGCGGTGGTGTCGTTGAGCGCGGCGCCCTCGATGTCGAGGTCGATCCGGGTCAGGTTGAGCGTGTCCACCACCCGCTGGTACTGGGCTTCGAGCGCGGAGACGCTGGTGCAGGCCTGGCCCAGCTCGGTGCCGGCCGCGCCGCCGAAGGAGGCGATGACGTCGCCGCCGGCCGCCCGCAGGCTGTTGATGGCGCTCTGCCAGCCGGCGTCGGCGATGGAGGTGTTGCCGTTGAAGGTGGCGTTGCAGCTGCCGTCGCTGATCACGAAGGCGAGCGTGTAGTACTTCAGGCCGGTGGCGGAGCGGATGGTGGCCATCGCCGAGGCCGAGTTCCAGGTCTCCAGGTACGGGGCGGCGTAGTGGGCGGGGAAACCGGGGCCGGGGTTGGCGTTCGCGGCGGCGGCCTGCGCCTGGGGGCGGCGAGGGCGGCGGGCGCTGCGGGGGCGGCAGGGGCGGCGGGGGCGGCAGGGGCGGCGGGGGCGGCAGGGGCGGCGGGGGCGGCAGGGGCGGCGCCGGCTTGAGGGACGGCGGCGAGCAGCAGTCCGGCCGCTGCGGTGAGGCCGAGCAGGGGGCGAAACACAGTGAACTCCTCCAGCTTCGTGGGGGAACAGCTTGGGGGCGAGCCTCTTGCGTTCAGAAGATGAAGACGGCCATGCGCCCGTCCAGGGTCGCCCGGCGGGCAACCCTGGACTGGTCTGGACCTTTTTCTGAGACGTGAAGTTATGGGCGCTGAGGAGAGCGCGTCAAGCCCCCGTCACTACAGAAGCCGAAGGATCACTCGGGAAGCAGCAGGTTGACGTCCCCGAACTCGTGCCAGAGGTAACGGTGCGTCAACGCCTCGCGGTAGCACAGCTCGAGCAGCGGACGCCCCGCGATCGCCTCCAGCATCAGCAGGTGCGAGGCTCGCGGCTCGTGCCAGCCGGTGAGCAGACCGTCGACCAGCCGGACGCCGCGCTCGGGGGTCATCACCAGGTCGGTCCAGCCCTCGGCGGCCTGCGCACGACCGTCCGGCCCGACGGCCGACTCCAGCGCCCGAACCGCCGTGGTGCCGACCGCGATCACCCGCCCGCCGGTGGACCGGACATGGTCCACCAGCCGGGCCGTGGGCTCCGGGACGGTGAACCGCTCCGGATACGGCGCCTCGTGCAACTCCGGGGAGGCGACGCCGGTGTGCAAGGTGATCGGGGCCAGCAGGATCCCCCGCGCGACCAGGGCACTGACCAGGGCCGCCGTGAACGGCCGGGCGGCGCTGGGCATTTCGCTGCTGCCGGGCTCGGCGGCGAAGACCGTCTGGTAGGCCGAGATCGGCCAGTCGCGGTCCACGTAGCCGTACCGGATGGCCTTGCCGTGGCGGGCCAGGTAGGCGGTCGGCGGCGCGGGCAGCGCGAGCCGGGCGTACCAGAGGCGGGCGGTGCGGGGCTCGGTGAGGACGGCCTCGCCGCCGGCGGGGAGGGTCAGGCGCAGGCCCGGACGAGCCGGGGACTCGGTGGGCGGCAGGTACTCGGTGGCACCGCCGGCGACCGGGCGGCGCAGCTCGACCAGGTGGGCGCCGCGAGGATCGGGGTGGGCCGAGGAGAGGTGCAGGGCGATCGGCTCGCCGTCCGGCAGCCGCGCGGGCAGCGCGGCCGGCAGGGTGGCCGAGTTGTTGACCACCAGCAGGTCGCCCGCGCGCAGCAGCTCGGGCAGCTCGGTGAAGGCGTGGTGCTCGGCGGTGGGCTGCTGGTCGGCTCCCCCGCGGCCGACCAGCAGCCGCACCCCGTCCCGGGCCAGCCCGCGCGCCTCGGCGGGGGCGTGGGCGGAGAGCTCGGGTGGCACGGTGAACTCGAGGCTCACGGTGTTCGCGGTGTTCGCGGTGTTCGCGGTGTTCGCGGTGTTCGCGGTGTTCGCAGTAGTCATGGTGTTCACGGTGTTCGAGGTGGCTGTCGACACGTCAGACACCCTGGTCGGCGGTCAACTCGGCGGCCGCGTAGCGTCCGGAGGCCGGTCGGTCCCGCAGCAGTACCCGGAAGGCGGGCACCACGGTGACCGGCAGCGGACGGTCGGAGATGTCCTCGCCCGGGAACGCCTCCTGGTGCATCCGGGTGCGCATGTCCCCCGGGTCGACGGCCCAGACCCGCAGCTCCGGCTCTTCCCGGGCCAGGATCGCCGAGGCGTGGTCGAGTGCCGCCTTCGCTGCGCCGTAGCCACCCCAGCCGGCGTACGGCTCCACGGCGGCGTCCGAGCTGAGGTTGATCACCGCGCCGCCGCGCGCCCGCAGCTGTGGCAGCACCAGCTGGGTGAGGGCGATCGGCGCGAGGACGTTGACCTCGAAGGTCTCCAGCAGACCGGGCAACGGGAACTCGGCCAGGCTCGGCATCGGCCCGCCCGCGAGGTCGTAGCCGGCCAGGGTGGAGGCGTTGTTGACGAGCAGCGTGGCGCCGCCGAGCTGGGCGGCGGCGTCCGCGAGTTCGGCGCGGTGGTCGTCGTCGACGACCGAGCCGGGGAGCGCCGCGATCTTGGTGTACGGGCTCAGCTCGGCCTCGGCGGCTGCGAGTGCGCCGGGGTCACGGGCGGTGATCACCAGCTGCCAGCCGTCCCGGGCGAGGGCGCGTGCCAGCTCGAGCCCGAGGCCGCGCGAGGCGCCGGTGATCACGGCCACGGGGGTGCTGGGGGATGCGGCGCTCGGGGATGCGGCGTTCGGGGATGCGCTGTTCAGGGATGCGCTGTTCAGGGATGCGGTGTTCGGCGCGGACGGGTTCGGGGTGGAGTTCACGGTGCTGTTCATGACTGAACTCTCGCCCCGCGCGGGGTGGGCACGGATCGGGCGACGGGACGGGGACGGGATCGGGAATTGGGCTTAGGACGGAAGGTCTCGGTCGGTGGTCCTCGGGCGGTCACCCCTGAGGGGCGGCGCCCAGTTCGCCGAGCAAGCGCTCAGTCAGTGGGACGTCGAACGGGGAGAAGTGCGGGTTGAGGGCGAGTGCCTCGCGGAGGTCGGCCACGGCCTCGGGCCGGTGCAGGGCGGCTTCGACGGTGCCCCGGTGGTAGGCGAAGAGGGGGGTGTGCCAGTTGGTGGCGGCGGCCAGGTGGAGCAGGTCCAGCGCCTCCACGTCCTGCCCGGAGCGGTGCAGGGCCCAGCCGAGGGCGTCGGCGACCAGGACGCTCTTGCGGCGGGCCCACTCCTCGCGGAGCAGCCGGACGGCGACGGACGGGTCGGCGTGGTCGGCCTGATAGAGCATCAGGACCGGGTCGACCGGTCCGCCGGAGGCGTCCAGCAGGCGTACCTCGGCGGCGAGTGCGGTCAGCTGGGGGCTCGCGTCCTGGTTGCGGGAGAGCTGCAACTCGGTCAGTTCCAGTAGGAACTGCGGTGTGGGTGCGTGCGCGACCAGCTCGCGGTAGTGCTCCGCTGCCTGGTCCGGACGGCCGGTGGCGGCGAGGACCCGGGCCAGGCCGGCCTGGGCGTAGTAGTCGTCGGGCGCCTGGGCCAGGGCGCGTCGGTAGTGGTCGCCGGCCTCCTCCAGCCGGCCGTGGTCCCAGGCGAGGTCGCCGAGGCGGTGCTCGCAGAAGGCGCTGTCGCCGGCGGATTCGGCGCTGTCCAGGGCGCGTCGCAGCGCGATCTCCGCCTCCTCGGCGCGCCCGTGGGTCTCCAGGTCGTACGCCGCGCGGGTGTAGCCGGGCACGGTCGGGGCCAGGTCGAGCAGACGCTGGGTGGCGGCGGTGGCCGCGGGGTAGTCGCCGAGCTGGATCTCGGCGTCCGCGAGCACCAGGTAGCCGGTCGGACGGTCGGGGGCCAGCGCGGTGGCGCGCTCTCCGGCGGTGCGGGCGGCGGCGAACTCGTGGCGGGCGTTGGCGAGCATGCCGGTGCCCACCAGTGCACCGTAGTTGCCCTGCGGCTTGAGGACGAGCGAGCGCTGGAAGGCCTGGTCGGCGTCGGCCAGCCGGGCGGCGTCCAGGGTGAGGCGGGCCCGGTCGAGGTCGGCCAGGCCCAACTGCTCCCAGGCGTACGGGTCCTGCGGACGGTCCCGGACGGCGGCCCGGGCCGCCGCCAGCGGGTCGCCCGGGGGCGCGGGGACGGCCTGCCCGGCCCCGGGGCCGGGGCCGGCCGTGGGCGCGGCGGGCCCGAGCGCGAGCAGCCCGCCCGCGCAGGCGAGCACCAGCGCCCCGGCCCCCGCGACCCGGGCGAGCCACCGCAGGCGGCGCCCCTGTGCGGGTCCGGGCCCGGCTTCGGCTTCGGCTTCGGCTTCGGCTTCGGCTCCGGCTCCGGCTTCGGCTTCGGCTTCGGGCAGGTCAACCGTCACGGCAGCGCGTGCGGCAGGTTGAGGTACGGGAAGGTGTCCGTGGCCGGCTTCGGCTGCAGGTCGAAGAGCGGCGGTGGCAGCAGGCCGGCGGCGGACGGACCGCCCGGCTCGCCCTCCAGCATCCGCAGCAGCGAGTTGTCGATCATGTCGTTGGGGCGGCGGCCGTTCGGGTAGCCCTGCAGATCACCGTCGAGCACGCCGAAGCGGTTGGGGTTGGCGGTGACCGGCGTGGTCAGGTTGAGCCGCAGCTCGTCGGCCCAGGCGACCGCGTTCGGGTCGGTGTCGGCGTTCATCGACTGGGTGTTGAGGTCGAAGCCGAACTTGGCGCCGTTGTTCTTGCCGATGCCCCCGAGGTAGAGCGCCCGGATGTCGGTGCGCGGGCCGGCCGGCGCCGGGAACTGGCCGGCCGCCTCGATCTTGTGCGGCGGGGCGGGGTCGAGCGCGGAGTTGAGGAAGTCCTGGTCGTACTGGTCCTGGTCGGCGGGCCGCGCGTGGAAGCGGTCCTCGGGGCCACCGGGCGCGGCGATGCCGCCGAAGCTGCCCCAGAGCCCGAACATGATGTGCGGGTTGCCGAGCCGCCCGACCTGACGGTAGCCGGCGTCCTGGGCACGCAGGTCGCGGGCCAGATTGGCGCCCGGCCGGGACAGGGTGGCCCAGACCCCGACCACCGGATTGCGCCCGGGATCGCCGTTCAGGGCGAGTTCGCGCTTGGGCACCTGCAGGATCAGGCTGCTGACGTTGACCGCCGCCAGCGGGTTGGCCGCGGGCAGGTAGCCGGGCACCGGTCCCGCGCTGCCGAGGATGAAGTAGCCGAACACCCGGGCGTCGGCCTGGAAGGACTCCGCAGTCTGGGTGGCGATCGAACGTCCGCCGCCCGGCAGCACGGTGGTCGCCTCGGCGCGCAGCGCCCCGTAGTCGGGCATCTGGCCGATGCTCTGCTGGGTGGGCGCCGCCGGGGCGTCCTTGACCAGCACCTCGGGCGCCTGGCCGGCCCGGATCCGCTCCAGCGTGTAGTACTGGCGGAAGAGCAGGCCGGAGTCGCGCAGCGAGCGGACCTGGCCGATCGCGATCGGTCCGGCGCCGAACAGCCGCCGGTCCTCGGTGCGGAAGGTCCAGCGGTAGGTGAGGTCGGAGTGGCCGTCGCCGTGGCCGTCGATGTGGATCTCGTAGCGCGCTCCGCCGGTGGCGAAGGGGTAGTTGACCGGCGCGGGGGTGGTGCCGGGCAGCTGGGTCGGCTGGAGGTCGGCGATGACGGTGGCCATGTCCGGGTTGTCCGGGCTGGTGAAGGCATAGATGTCGGTGAAGTTGGCCTGCGGGTCGGCGATCTGGCCGGGCGCGTCGAAGTGGCCGCCGGCCTGGCTGGTGCCGAGGTACGGACCGGCCAGCGCCGCGGTGGTGAGCAGCGCGGTGGCGGCCGCCAGGGCGAGCGTTCTGGGGCGGCGGGCCACCCGGGTCGACGGAGCGGAACGAGGCATCGGCGGTTCTCCAGACAGGTCCGGGGGCGGGTGCGCCGGATCACCGTAGGACCGAAATGGATCATGGATCGACCTGGTGACGGGCAGACCGCACGATCGTGTGCAGACTTTCACTCGGACGGCCCAATGGGCTGGCAGCACGCTGCAGAAGTGCCCTATTGATGGGCTCGCTTCGTTGACGAAGCTTCACTTCCTCTTCCGCTCTGGAGAACTGACGATGCGCCTGTTCCGTGTTCTGTCCGCACTGGCCCTGGCCGGTGCGCTCACCCTCTCGGCCGCCCCCGCCCCGGCCCTCGCCTCCGCCTCCGCCTCCGCCTCCGCCGATGGTGGCGCCGTGCCGCTCGACCGGGCGGTCACCGCGCCGGCGGGCCCCGAGGCCCCGGGCATCTACATCTCGCCGTGGGGCAGCGCGCACGTCCGCGTGAGTGACACCACCCGGGACTGGCTGATCGCCAACGGCATCACCCTCGGCGCGATCTCGCCGTTCGTGCTGGACCCGGACGGCTTCGGCTTCGACATGCCGATCGGCTCGACCGCCGGTGACCACCTGGACGCCAAGGGACGGATCTACTACCCCGGTGGGATGACGCTGAGCCAGGCGAGCACCGGTACCTCCGTCGAGCTACAGGCCACCTGGATCCGGATCGCGCCGCAGCCGGGCTACTCGGCGGGCATCCGGGTGAACGGCCGGACCATCAGCGAGGAGACCCTGCTCGCCTACACCACACCCGCCGAGGTGATCGCCAACGGCCGCCCGACCTTCACCGGCTTCACGCTGGACCGGGTGCCGTTCCACATCACCCAGGAGACCGCCGACCTGACCACCCAGTGGTTCGGCAATGGTCTGGCCGCCAACTCGATGTTCGGCACCCTGACGCCGCGCTTCGACTACGTCCCGGCCTGACCGGCCGCCGGGGCTGACTGCCAGGGGCCGGCTCCCTGGGACTGCCTGCCAGGGTCTGGCGCATCGCTCCCCCCACGGGCCACAGTGGCGGAATGCAGACTCCACTGTCCGTCATGGACTTCCTGGACCGGGCCGAGCTGGTGTACGGGGACCGGATCGGCATCGTCGACGAGCCCGAGCAGCCCGCCGAGTCCTGGGGCGAGCTGAGCTACCGGCGGGTGGCGGAGCTCGCCCGGGCCCAGGCCGCCGGCCTGGACCGGTTGGGCGTCGGCCCCGGTGAACGGGTGGCGATCGTCTCGCAGAACTCAGCCCGGCTGCTGACCTCGTACTACGGGGTCAGCGGCTTCGGCCGGGTGCTGGTACCGGTCAACTTCCGGCTGCGCGCGGCGGAGGTCGCGTACATCGTGGAGCAGAGCGGGGCGAGCCTGCTGCTGGTCGACCCGGAACTGGATCAGTCGCTGGCCGAGGTGACCTGCGCCCGGCGGTTCGTGCTGGGGGCGGCGAGCGACGCCGAGCTGTACGACTTCGACCGTGAGCCGGCGCGCCACCCGGTCGACGAGAACGACACCGCGACGATCAACTTCACCAGCGGAACCACCGCCCGCCCCAAGGGCGTTCGGCTCACCCACCGGAACAACTGGCTGAATGCCACGCTGATGGCACTGCACTTCGGTGCGAGCGACCGCGACGTCTACCTGCACACCCTGCCGATGTTCCACGCCAACGGCTGGGGCATGCCGTTCGGCCTGACCGGGCTCGGCGCCCAGCACATCGTGCTGCGCAAGGTGGACGGGCCGGAGATCCTGCGCCGGGTGGAGCGGCACGGCGTGACCTTCCTCTGCGGCGCTCCTGCCGTGGTGGCCACCGTGCTGGAGGCCGCCGCGCACTGGGACGGGCCGATCCCGGGCCGGGACAGGGTGCGGATGATCGTGGCCGGCGCTCCCCCGCCGAGCTCGGTGATCCAGCGGGTGGAACGCGAGTTGGGCTGGGAGTTCATGCAGATCTACGGCCTGACCGAGACCGCGCCGGTGGTGACGGTGAACCGTTCGCGCGCCGAGTGGGACCAACTGTCCCCCGCCGAACGGGCGGAGAAACTCGTCCGGGCCGGCGCCCCGGCGCTCGGCACCCAACTGCGGGTGGACAACCAGGGCGAGGTGCTGGTCCGCTCCAACACGGTGCTCGACGGCTACTGGGAACGGCCGGACGAGACGGCGGCCGCACTCAAGGACGGCTGGTTCCACACCGGCGACGGCGGCACGCTGCAGGACGGCTATCTGACCATCTCGGACCGGAAGAAGGACGTGATCATCACCGGCGGCGAGAACGTCAGCTCGATCGAGGTGGAGGACGTGCTCTACGACCATCCGGCGGTCTCCGAGGTGGCGGTGATCGGGGTGCCGGACGAGAAGTGGGGCGAGACGGTCAAGGCGCTGGTGGTGCTGAAGCCGGGGCGGCAGGCCGACGAGGGCGAGCTGATCGCGCACTGCAAGGCCCGGCTGGCCGGCTACAAGGCACCGACCAGCGTGGAGGTCCGGGACACCCTGCCGCGCACCAGCACCGGGAAGCTGCAGAAGTTCCGGCTGCGTGAGCCGTACTGGAACGGCCACGGCAAGGGAGTGAACTGATGGGACGTCAGGAGACCGTGGCACTGCTCGCCGACCTGCGCGCCGAGAGCGACGAACTGGACACCCTGGTCGCGGAGTTGGACGCCGAGGGCTGGGCAACCCGGACACCCGCGCCGGGCTGGACGGTCGCGCACCAGATCGCGCACCTGGCCTGGACCGACGACTGGACGCTGCAGTCCGCCCGCGACCCCGAGGGATTCCACCCGGCGGCGAACGAACTGCTGGTGGGCGCGGCCGAGTTCGACGAGATCGTGGACGGCGCGGCGGCGGCCGGGGCGGCGCTGCCGCACGGCGAGCTGCTGGCCCGCTGGCGGGCCGGCCGGGCCGCGGTGCTCGAGGCGCTGGACGCGGTGCCGGAAGGGGCCAGACTCCCGTGGTTCGGGCCACCGATGAAGGCCGCCTCGATGGCCACCGCGCGGATCATGGAGACCTGGGCGCACGGCGAGGACGTGGCCGACGCGCTGGGCGTGAAACGCGAACCGACCGCGCGCCTGCGGCATATCGCGCACCTGGGCGTGCGGACCTTCGGATTCGCCTTCTCCGCGCACGGGTTGGCGGTGCCGACCGAGCCGGTCCGGGTCGAGCTGACCGGCCCGGGCGGCGAGCTCTGGAGCTGGGGCCCGGAGGACGCGGCCGACCGGATCACCGGGCCGGCCCTGGACTTCTGCCTGCTCGCCACCCAGCGCCGCCACCCGGCCGACCTGTCCCTGACCGCCACCGGCCCGGTGGCCACCGCCTGGCTGCCGATCGCCCAGGCCTTCGCCGGCCCACCGGGGGAAGGCCGGGCGCCGAGCGGGCGGGAGTGAGGCGGGGCGCGTCACGCGATGACAGCTGAGCGATGAGCAATGAGCGATAACAGCTGACAGATTTCAATATCTGTCAGCTGTTATCGCGTAGCTGTCATCGCTCACTCCCCAACCCCTTCAGCAACAGCCCCAGCGCCAGCTCGAACCCGCGCTCGTCCAGGCCACCCGGGCCGCCGCCCCGCTCGGCGGAGGCGGTCAGGGCGTCGGCGAGGTGCGGGTACTGGGGCCGGTAGGCCGCAGCAGGACGGGCGAACCCCTCCGTGAAGGTCTCCAGCGCGGAGCCAAGCACCAGGTAGTCCAGCGCTGCCGCGGCCTCGGCGGCGTCCGCCGGCTCCAGACCGGCCCGCCGCAGTGCGGCCAACAACGCATCGTAGCCGAGGAGTTGGCGCTCGGCCTCGACCCGGCGCCGGGCCAGCAGGGCGATGGTGTTCGGGTGCCGCAGGAAGACCCGGCGGTAGCCGCGCGCATACTCGGCCACGCCCTCTCGCCAGTCCGCCGCGCCCGTCGCCGTCACCCCGGCCCCCGCCGTCGCCGTCGCCCCCGCCGCCTCCACGGCCCCCGCGCCCGCCGCCCCCGAGGCCCGCAGCGGCCCGTGGTCGATCTCCGCGTTGACCAGCTCGGCGAGCGCGTCGAGCAGCTCGTCCTTACTCGCGACGTGGTTGTAGAGCGAGGCCGCCTTCACCCCGAGCCGCTCGGCGAGCGCCCGCATGGTGAGCCCGCCCGGACCGGTCTCGTCGACCACGTCCAGCGCCGCCCGGGCGATGATCTCCCTGCTCAGCAGCGCCCTTGCCGGTCGCCCCACGTCCCACCCCTTCACGCTCTCTGGTCGGCGTCAGGTTACAGGCCGGTGTCGATGCCTTCCCCTCACCCCGTGCGGTGGTCTACCGTCCTCGACTAACTAAGTTAGTTTTCTCCAACTCCTCCCCGACAGCAGAGGCGGACCCCCATGAGCCAACAGACCCCGGTGAACGAGCAGAGATCCGACAGCGAGCGGCTGGCCGCCCTCGGCTACCGCCAGGAGCTGCGGCGCAGCCTCGGGATCCTCGGCAACATCGCGATGGGCTTCGCGGTGGTCTCGCCGGTGGTCGGGCTCTACGCCGTGGCCCAGGTCGGGATGAGCATCGACGGCGGGGCCTGGATCTGGGCACTGCCGATCTGCCTGCTCGGGCAGGCGCTGGTGGTCTGCGTCTACTCAGAGCTGGCCAGCCAGTGGCCGCTGGCCGGTGGCGCCTACCAGTGGACCCGGCGGCTGGCCGGCCCGTCCTTCGCCTGGCTGAGCGGCTGGCTCTGGCAGTTCGCCGTGATGTTCGCGAACACCACGGTCGCCTACCTCGCCTCCCCCTGGGTCTTCGCACTCTTCGGAGCCACCCCCGCCCCCGCCCAGCTGGTGCTGGTCTCGGCGGCCTTCACGCTCGGCTGCGCGCTGGTCAACGCCTACGGGATCAACCTGCTGCGCTGGTTCGTCTCGCTCGGCATCGCCGCCGAGGCGATCGCCTCGGTGCTGGTCGGCGTCTCGCTGCTGCTCTTCTTCCGCAAGCACGGCTTCAGCCTGCTCACCGACGCCCTTGGCGCGCCGGCCGCCACCGGTAGCAGCGCCCTGATGTCCTTCCTGGCCGTGGTCGCGGTCGGCGGCTGGGCCTTCATCGGCTTCGACGCCTGCGTCTCCACCGCCGAGGAGACCAGGAACGCGGGCCGCCAGGTGCCCCGGGCCATGTGGTACGCGCTGCTCAGCGTCGGCGCGGTGGTGATCCTCAACGCGGTGGGCGTCGCACTGGCCCACCCGGACCCGGCCGCCGTGGTGGCCGGACAGGACCTGGACCCGGTGACCACCGCGGTGACCAGCTCCTTCGGCGACTGGTCGGCCAAGCCCTTCGTCGTGGTGGTGCTGGTCAGCTTCACGGCCTGTCTGATGGCCTCGCAGGGCGGTGCGGCGCGCGGCCTCTACTCGCTGGCCCGGGACGGCGTGTTCCCGTGTTCGGCGCAGGTGCGCAAGGTGAACAAGCACCAGGCACCGATCGGCGGACTGGTCGCGGCCACCCTGATCAGCTGCGCGGCGCTGCCGCTCGGACTGAAGAGCGCGGCGATGGGCAGCCTGATCACCTTCGGCAGCGCGGCCACCTTCCTGCCGTTCTTCCTGCTGACCCTGGCGGCGCTGATCGCGCGGTTGCGCGGCAGCTGGCGCCCGGCCGGCGAGGTGAACTACGGACGGGCCGGTACCGCGCTGAACGCGCTGGCGGTGCTCTGGACCGGTCTGGAGGTGGTCAACATCTGCTGGCCGCGGACGATCCTGGCCCCCGCCGGGGCGCCCTGGTACCAGGTCTGGGCCGCGCTGCTCGGGGTGGGGACGGTCAGCCTGGTGGGTCTCGGCTACCTGCTGGTGCGCCGACCGCAGCGGCTGATGGTGCCGGCTGACGCCGCTGCCGCCGAGGAGAAGACCGACCAGATGGCATGACCATCACAAAATGCTCGCGGAACCCGACAGCCTAGCGCGTCCCGGGCGGAGCCTGTGCAAGATTCACCTACTTTCGGCTACCGGCGGCGGCCGTCAGGTATCCATGGGGACGGAAAGGACGCCCCTTGATCTTCAGCCGGATACGGTCCCGCAAGCCCGCACCCCCCGCGACTGGCTGCCCAATGGGCCATGGCCACCCGGTCCCCGCCGAGGCGGTCGTCCCCGAGCAGGCCCGCCGGGTCCCGCCGACCCCGTCAACCACCTCGACCACGTCCATCCCGCCGAACCTGCCGACCCCGGCGACCCCGCCGACCCCGGCGTTCACCGACCCCGGCGAAGCGGCGGCCTTCGTCCGGCAGTTCCACGCCGAACTGCCGGGCGCGCCCGCCCCGGGTCCGCGAGTGCGGCAGGTGCTCGACGAGATCGACCGCACCGGCACCTACCGGCACACCCCCGAGGAACTGGCCTTCGGCGCCAAGGTCGCCTGGCGCAACGCCGCCCGCTGCATCGGCCGGCTCTACTGGCGCAGCCTGGTGGTCCGCGACCTGCGCGAGCTGAGCAACGCCGACCAGATCGCCGAGCAGTGCTTCGAGCACCTCAGGCTGGCCGGCAACGGCGGCCGGATCCGCCCGGTGATCAGCGTCTTCGCCCCGGACCGGCCGGGCCGACCGGCCCCGCGCATCCTCAACTCCCAGCTGGTCCGCTACGCCGGCTACCCCGATCCGGACGGCGGCTGGACCGGCGACCCGGCCGGCGGTCAACTCGCCGCCCGCGCGCAGGACCTGGGCTGGAAGCCGGGCGAGGGCCGGTTCGACGTCCTGCCGCTGCTGGTCCAGGAGCGGGCGGGCGAGCGCCCGCGCTGGTACGAACTGCCGGAGGACAGCACCCTCGAGGTGCCGCTGAGCCACCCCGAGTACGCCTGGTTCGCCGAGCTGGGCCTGCGCTGGTACGCCGTCCCCGCGATCAGTGACCAGATCCTGGAGATCGGCGGCATCCGCTACCCCACCGCCCCGTTCAACGGCTGGTACATGGGCACCGAGATCGGCGCCCGCAACCTCGCCGACACCGACCGCTACGACATGCTGGCCGAGGTCGCCGCCCGGCTGCAGCTGGACACCTCCAGCGACCGCACGCTCTGGAAGGACCGCGCGCTGATCGAGCTGAACCGCGCGGTGCTGCACTCCTACCAGGAGGCCGGGGTGACGATGACGGACCATCACACCGAGTCGGAGCGCTTCCTCAAGCACGTCGCCCAGGAGCAGCGGCTGGGGCGGCCGACCCCCGCCGACTGGAGCTGGATCGTGCCGCCGGTCTCCGGCGGGCTGACCCCGGTCTACCACCGCTACTACGATCCGGTGGACCCCTCGCTGCGCCCGGCCTTCGTGGCCCGCGCGCCCTGGTGACCGCCGCCCTGCGCGCCCTGGTGGCCACCGCGTAGGTAGCGCAGTTCGAGGCCGTCCAGCAGCGCCTCGATCCCCAGTTCGAAGGCGCCCTCGTCCACCTGGCTCCGGTGCTCCGCCAGCCGGTGCGCCTCGCCCAGGTGCGGGTACTCGCTCCCGTACACCCCCGCGTCCTCCGGGAAGCCGGCCGCGAACGAGCCGAGTGCCGAGCCGGTGATGAAGTACCGCATCAGCGCGCCGATCCGGGTGGCCTGCCCGCGCGGCCAGCCGGCGGCCACCAGGCAGCCGAAGACGGCGTCGGCCAGTCGTAGCGCGTTCGGCCGCCGGCCCGGGCCCTGGGCGAGCACCGGCACCACATGGGGGTGCGCGGCCAGCGCGGCGCGGTAGGAGCGGGCCCAGTCGTGCAGCGCCGTGCGCCAGTCGAGCCCGGCGGCGAACATGCTCAGGTCCACCTCGCCCATCACGCTGTCCACCACCGCGTCCAGCAGCTCGTCCTTGGTGGCGAAGTGGTTGTAGAGCGAGGGACCGCTGACCGAGAGCTCGGTGGCCAGCCGCCGGGTGGAGAGCGCCTCCAGGCCATCGGCGTCCACCAGCGCCAGCGCGGCCGTGACGATCCGTTCACGGCTGAGCAGGGGGGTGCGGGGCCGGGCCATCTGCGGGGCCTCCTCCGGTCGGGTGGCGATGGGGGTCCCCGGGCCGAAGGCTGGGGAAGGTCATTCTCGCAGGGCGCCCCTTCCCAGATCGGTCCCGGGCGGGCTACAGTCCAAAAAACTTGCACCGCTAGTTTAAGGGACTCTGACGATGAACCTGGAGCTGTCCGAGGAGCAGGCGGCGGTCCGTGCACTCGCCGCCGAGTTCACCGACCGCGAGATCACCCCTTTCGCCGCCGACTGGGACCGCGCCGAGTCGGTGGACCGCGCGATCATCGGCAATCTCGGCAAGCTCGGCTTCCTCGGTCTGACCATCCCGGAGGAGTACGGCGGCAGCGGCGGCGACCACCTGGCGTACTGCCTGGTCCTGGAGGAGCTCGGCCGCGGCGACTCCGCGGTGCGCGGCATCGTCAGCGTCTCGCTCGGACTGGTCGCCAAGTCGATCAACAGCTACGGCACCGAGGAGCAGAAGCGCCACTGGCTGCCCCGGCTCTGCTCCGGCGAGGCGCTGGCCTGCTTCGCACTCACCGAGCCCGGCACCGGCTCGGACGCCGCCAACCTGACCACCAAGGCGGTCCGGGACCGGCCTGGGGGCACCTCCCGCCCGGAGGGTGGGGGAGACTGGCTGCTCACCGGCTCCAAGATGTTCATCACCAACGGCACTTGGGCGGATGTGGCGCTGGTCTTCGCCCGAACGGGGGGCAGCGACCCCGAGAAGAGCGGCCACAAGGGCGTGACCGCCTTCCTGGTCCCCACCGACACCCCCGGCTTCGAGCGCCGTGAGATCCACGGCAAGCTCGGCCTGCGCGGCCAGGCCACCGCCGAGCTGAGCTTCGACGGCGTCCGGGTCCCCGACAGCGCCCGGCTCGGCGCGACCGGCAAGGGCTTCTCGGTGGCGATGTCCGCGCTGGCCAAGGGCCGGATGTCGGTGGCGGCCGGCTGTGTCGGGATCATCCAGGCGGCGCTGGACGCCGCCGTGCGCTACGCCACCGAGCGCGAGCAGTTCGGCAAGCCGATCGGCTCCTACCAGCTGGTGCAGGAACTGCTCTCGGACATCTCGGTCGACCTGGACGCGGCCCGGCTGCTCACCTGGCGGGTCGCCGACCACATCGAACGCGGCCTGCCGTTCGCCACCGAGTCCTCGGTCGCCAAGCTCTACGCAAGCGAGGCCGCGGTCCGCGCCGCCAACAACGCGCTGCAGGTCTTCGGCGGGTACGGCTTCATCGACGAGTACCCGGTCGGCAAACTGCTGCGCGACGCCCGGGTGATGACCCTCTACGAGGGCACCAGCCAGGTGCACAAGCTGCTCATCGGACGTTCCCTGACAGGTATCAACGCGTTCTAGAACGGAGCCCAACGAAGTGCGTCCCGTCTACTTCGCCGCCGCCCGCCGCACACCCATCGGCCGGCTGCGCGGCGCGCTCTCCACCGTCCGCCCCGACGACCTGTCAGCCGCCGTGATCCGGCAGCTGCTGGCCGACATCCCCGCCCTCGACCCGGCCAGGATCGACGACGTCTACTGGGGCGCCGCCAACCAGGCCGGCGAGGACAACCGCAACGCCGCCCGGATGGCGGTCCTGCTGGCCGGCCTGCCGGAGACCGTCCCCGGCGCCACCGTCAACCGGCTCTGCGCCTCCGGCCTGGAAGCAGTCACGATGGCCGCCCGGACCATCGCGGCCGGCGAGGCGGAGATCGTGATCGCGGGCGGCTGCGAGTCGATGACCCGCGCGCCGTTCGTGCTGCCCCGCCCGGACGAGGCGCTGCCGCACAAGATCGAGACCTTCGACACCCGGCTCGGCTGGCGGCTGACCAACCCGCGGATGGCCGAACTGCACGGCGTGCTCAGCATGGGCGAGACCGCCGAGGAGGTGGCCGCCCGGTACCAGGTGAGCCGTGAACGCCAGGACGCCTTCGCGCTGCGCAGCCACCAGCGCGCCGCGGCGGCCCGCAAGGACGGCCACTTCGACGCCGAGATCCTGCCGGTGACCAGGCCCGACGGGGTGACGGTCGGTCAGGACGAGTCGATCCGCGAGGACACCAGCCTGGAGCGGCTGGCTTCGCTCAAGCCGGTCTTCCGCAAGGGCGGCACGGTCACCGCCGGCAACGCCTCCCCGATGAACGACGGCGCGGCCGGCCTGCTGCTGGTCAGCGAGCAGGTGCTGCACGAGCTCGACCTGCAGCCGCTCGGCCGGTACGCCGCCGGCGCCTCGGCGGGCGTGCACCCGGACGTGATGGGCATCGGCCCGGTCCCGGCCACCCGCAAGGTGCTGGACCGGCTCGGCTGGAGCGTCGGCGACGTCGAGGAGGCCGAGTTCAACGAGGCCTTCGCCGCCCAGGCGCTGGCCTGCGTCGACCAGTTGGGCTTCGACCCGGAGTTGGTCAACCCGACCGGCGGGGCGATCGCGCTGGGCCACCCGCTGGGCGGCTCCGGTGCCCGGATCCTCACCACCCTGCTGCACCGGATGCGCCGCACCGGCGCCCGGCGCGGGCTCGCCACCATGTGCGTGGGCGTCGGCCAGGGCACCGCCGTACTCGTCACCAACGACTGAAGTCACTGAGGGAGCATCAGAGATGTCACGTTTCACCGGCAAGGTCGCCGTGGTCACCGGCGCCGCCCAGGGCATCGGCGCGGCCACCGCGCAGTTGCTGGCCGAGGAGGGCGCCACCGTCGCGGTGCTCGACCTGACCGCCGAGCGGGCGCAGGCCACCGTGGACGCGATCACCGCCAAGGGCGGCAGCGCGCGGGCGTACGGCTGCGACGTCGCCGACTACGACGCGGTGGCGACCGTCTTCGCGCAGCTCAACGAGGAGCTCGGCGGCCTGCACATCCTGGTCAACAACGCCGGGATCACCCGCGACAACCTCTTCTTCAAGATGCCCAAGGCCGACTGGGACGCCGTGCTGACGGTCAATCTGACCAGCGCGTACAACTGCAGCCATGTGGCGCAGCAGTACATGGTGGCGCAGAAGTACGGCAAGATCGTCTCGCTCAGCTCGCGCTCGGCGCTCGGCAACCGGGGCCAGGCCAACTACGCGGCCGCCAAGGCCGGGATCCAGGGCCTGACCGCGACCCTGGCGATCGAGCTGGGCCCGTTCAACATCAACGTCAACGCGGTGGCCCCCGGCTACATCGCCACCGCGATGACGGCCGCCACCGCCGAGCGGGTCGGCGCCACGCCCGAGGAGCACCAGGCCGAGGTGGCCGCCCGCACCCCGCTGCGCCGGGCCGGCCGACCGGAGGAGATCGCCTCGGTGGTGGCGTTCCTGGCGAGCGAGGACGCCTCGTACGTCAGCGGGCAGACGCTGTACGTCAACGGCGGGGCGCGCTGAGCGATCGACCCACGACCCCTTCCACTGCGGCTCCTTCACTCACCGCAGTGGAAGGGGTCGTGCGCACCCGGGGCGAAGTCGCCGAGCAGCGCGAGCGCGTCGTAGGCCAGCAGCAGGGCTGCGACGACCAGCAGCAGCACCAGCAGGGCCCGGCCGGCGCCGCCGGCGCCGCGGTTCAGCGCCCGCACCGCGATGACCAGCGCCCCGACGGTGAGCCCGAGCGCGGCGAAGCCGGCTGCGAACGCGAGCACCGGCACGGCGCCCTGGTGGTGGCAGTGCCGGGTCGGCTCCAGCACGGCGCGGTCGAAGGCCCAGCCGTGCAGGACCTGCAGGAGCACGGCGAGCAGGAAGAGCCCCGGGGCCGCCAAGGACCAGCGGGTGGAGCGGACGAAGCGAGTGGAGCGGGCTGAGTCGGACACGGGTTCAGTACCAGTTCGGTTGCGGGCGGACGAAGTGCAGTTGCTGGGATCCCTCGGCGGTGAGCTCGTGCTCGGTGCGGCCGCTCAGGCTGACGTTGAGCCGGGGGTCGGAGTGCTGGGTGTAGCGGATGTCGCCGTCGGGAGTGACCGCCGTGACGATGGCCGTGTGGTGGATCTGGCCCTGCGGGATGTCGTCGCCCTTGCCGTTGTTGGCCTGCTGGAAGAAGAGGATGTCGCCGGGCTTGACCTGGTCCTGCGTCACCTCCTGGCCGCCGTTGCCGGTCAGGAAGTCGTGCAGGTTCTGCGCGGCGCTCCAGCTGTCGGTGTGCTCCCACCCGGCGATCATGCCAAGGCCGAAGTCCCAGCCGCCTTCGCCGCCCATGCTCTGGCCCCAGCCGTCGCTGTCGAAGGTGTTCCACCCCTTGTACTGCATGCCGGCCTCGTGCAGCGCGTTGGAGGTGAAGTTGGTGCAGTTGTCCTCGCCGTCGACGTCGCCGTGGCCGTCGTTCCAGTGCGCCAGCGCGTACTGGACGAAGGCGACCCGGTCGTACTTGCCGTCGGTACCGCGCAGTTCGGCCTTCACCGAGTCCGGGATCCCGTTCAGGTTGGCGATCGCGACCGGCTCCGAGCGCATGAACTGCTGCTGCTCGTCGGGGTTCAGGCCGTTCCACCACTCGGCCACCAGCTTCGGGTCACTGCCGTCCGGGATGTCCCCGGCGTAGGCGGCCAGCTCCACGTTGGAGGCTTCGCCCTGGATCACGTCCAGCGCCTGCCCGAGGTCGGTAACGCCGGTGTCCGCGGCCAGTTTGTCCAGTTCGGCGGCGACCCTGGTGTCGGCCTGGTCGGCTTGCCGCCAGGCCTCGGTGAGCATCCGGTTCACCTCGGCGACCTGGTCGGGGTGGTCGAGGGTGGGGGCGTCGTCGGGCACCACGACGCAGCCCTGGACCAGGTCCAGCTGTAGTCCGTACCTGGCCGCGAGGACCGCGGCGCTGTACACCGTCTGCCGCGCGTACTCCAGGCTGTGCGCGAACCCGTCCAGCACCATGACGACGCCGCGCATGATGTCGGCGGCGGCCTCCAGCGCGTTGGCCTGGTCGGCGAGCTTCTGGCCGGCGGCCTGGCCGACCTGGTCCTGCCAGTGCTCGGCGAGCGGCAGGACTCCTTGGCTGCGCAGGTCGTTGGCGGCCGTGGTGGCCTCCTGGACCAGCGCCAGCCAGCCGTCGGCCGCCGCCTTCCACTTGACGGGGTCGGCCTTCTCCAGATCGGCGAGGGTCACCATGGCCGTCAGCTCGCGGTCAGGTCGGTCAGCGCCTGCACGAAGCGGTTGGCCGCTTCGTGGTTGGCCGCGTCGTACGAGTCGGCGGACTGCTTGAGTTGGTCGGCACAGGCCTGCAGTTGGCCGACGATCTGGTCGAGGTGGGACTGCCAGGCGTTGGTGCAGCGGGTCAGCGCGCCGGCGCTCTGCCAGACCGGCTCGGCCTGAGCCACCGTCAGGCTGGCGTCCAGCCAGTGCCCGGCGGCCGGCCCGGTCTGGTCGGCTGTGTCCTGCACCGCCTTCGCGGACCCGCGGACCCCGTCCGGATGGATCTGGATGTCGTTCATGCGCTCCCCCGAGCTCGCACTGCGGCGCCACCCCGGCACCCGGCCTGATTATCGGTCAACGGGCCCAGCACTGAACAGCTTTGACGCAAGTGTTCACTCCGGAAGGCACCGCACTCGCGCGACGGACTGCAGCGCACGGGAATTGACTGACGATCACCGGCGCTGACCTGCGCGGGGCCGGGTCGGTCGGCCTGTGACGAGGGGAGCGACATGTCGACAAGGGCACTGGTGCTGGGCGGCGGCGGGGTGGCGGGCATCGCCTGGCAGACCGGGGCGCTGGCCGGGCTGGCCGAGCAGGGGGTGGACGGGCGGGCCGCGGACCAGCTGATCGGCACCTCGGCCGGCGCGACGGTGGCGGCGCAGCTGAGCAGCGGCCTGCCGCTGGAGCAGCTGTACGACCGTCAGGCGGTCGCCGACCTGCAGAACCCTGAACTGGTGCCGGTCGGGATGACGCTCGCCGAGCTGATGGAGTTCTGGGCCAAGCTGGTCAGCCGCGCACGGGTCAGCGCAGATCCTGCACCTGGTCTGAACCAGGCGGGAGTGGCTGGAGCGGGAGTTCACGGGTCGTTCGTCAGCGGTCCGCTACTCCTTATGCGAATCTGACGAACCATCGGGGCCATTCGGGCGATTCTGCCGGAACGTTCGGCAAGTTCGCAGGTCATGTCAAGGGTCCGAAATGACTATAGCTCCATCGGCTCTTCACACGATGGGATACCCGGGCCGACTCTGTGTCGGTCCGACCCTCCATCCAAAAGGAGTTCCATGGGAACCTCCCCCGCTACCGCGGGCCCCCGACGCTCCAAGAGCACCCGGGCGCTGGCCCTGCTCGCCGTCGGGGCCACCGCCCTGACCACCGGCATGGTCACCACCCAGAGCACCGTCGCTGCCGGCCGCGCGCCGCAGGTGGCGTTCAAGCTCCACCCGGCCTCCGAAGGCCACATCAACGCGACCGCACGGGTTGCCCCGATCAGCACCAGCGACTGTGTCGCGCAGATCGGCATCCACTGCTACTCGCCGCTGCAGTACCGCAACGCGTACAACCTCAACCCGCTGTACCAGCTGGGCATCACCGGCAAGGGCCGGACCATCGTGATCGTGGACTCGTTCGGTTCGCCGACGATCCAGCACGACCTGGAGACCTTCGACAAGCAGTGGGGCATTCCGGACACCAATGTCGAGGTCGTGAAGTGGGGCAACGTCCCGGTCTTCGACCCGACCAACCCGGACCACACCGGCTGGGCCGGTGAGACCACGCTGGACGTCGAGTACGCGCACGCCGTCGCCCCGGACGCCCACATCGTCCTGGTCGAGACCGGGGTCGCGGAGACCGAGGGCGTCACCGGCCTGCCGGAGATGATGGACGCCGAGAAGTCCCTGATCAACAAGGGCATCGGCGACGTCATCACGCAGAGCTTCGGGGCCACCGAGAACACCTTCCCGGGCTTCGACAAGGGTGACTTCAAGTCGCTGACCGACCTGCGCTACGCCTTCAAGGCGGCGGCCGCGCACGGCGTCACGGTGCTCGCCTCGTCCGGTGACAACGGTGTGACCGACTCGGACAACAACAGCAACCTGTACCCGTTCAAGGTCAACTCCTGGCCGTCCTCGGACCCGCTGGTCACCTCCATCGGCGGTACCCAGCTGACCCTGGACAACGACGGCAAGCGCACCGCGCCCGACGCCGTCTGGCACGACGCCTACGGCGCCGGCGGCGGTGGCGTCTCCGGCGTCTTCGAGCGCCCGTGGTACCAGGCGGGCGTGGCCAACGTGGTGGGCAACCACCGCGGCACCCCCGACATCAGCATGAGCGCGGCGGTGGACGGCGCGGCCTGGACCTACGAGTCCTACGACCCGACCCGGGTCGGCTGGCACCTCACCGGTGGCACCAGCGAGGCCTCGCCGATCTTCTCCGGTGTGGTCGCGCTCGCCGACCAGGCCGCCGGCTACCGCCTCGGCCAGCTCAACTGGCGTCTGTACGGCCTGTCCCTGCTGCCCTCCCAGTGGAGCGGCATCGTGGACGTCACCACCAGTGACAACGGCTGGAACGGGGTGACCGGCTACAACGCGGTCAAGGGCTACGACCTGGCCTCGGGTGTCGGCACGATCGACGCGAACAAGTTCGTGCACGCGCTCGCCGGGCACTGACATCTCGTCGTAGGGGTGGGGCACTCGCGGTCTGCGAGTGCCCCACTCGCCTTTGGGCCCTTCCTCGGCCTACTCGGCGGCCAGCTTCTCCGCGTAGCGCTCGGCGGCGCGCAGCTTGCGGCCGTCCGGGCCCGGCAGTTGGGCGCGCAGTTCCAGCATCGCCGGCGCGGTCCGCAGTGCCTGCGCCCGGTCCGGGATGGCGCGCCAGCAGGCCTCGGCATTGGTGGCCACCCGCTGGGTCTCCGGGTCGTCCGGGCCCTGCGCGATCAGCAGCACCAGCGCCACCTCGCGGTAGAGCTCGGCGGCGGTGACCGGGTCACCGGACAGCCGGGCCACATGTGCGCGGACCTGACGGACCATCAGCACCGGTGCGGCGATGGCGCCGTGGGCGGCCACCACCTGCTGCTCCAGGGTGCGGGCCAGCTCGGTGGCCGCGCGGTGGTCGCCCGCGTCGGCGGTCTGCACGATCCGGGCGAGCGCGTCGCGGTAGTCCTCGGGGGGCGTGACAGGGGGCTCGACAGGGGCGGGCCGCTCTTCGAGGACCGGCTGCTGCTCGATGAGCGACTGCTGTTCGAGGACGGCCTTGAGCAGCGTCACCGGGCGGATCGGACGGACCGTCGGCGCCACCCCCGGCTTCAGCAGCGAGACCGGGCCCCGGTTGGCGCGCGGCAGCGGCAGCGCCGCCGGTGCGGCCGACGGCCGCAGCGGCCCGGCCGAGCCGGCCGACTCGTTCGGCGCCTGCTGGCGGGCGGTGTTCTTGAAGATCGGCCGGTCCTGGCCGTAGCCCGCGAAGACCAGCGCGTCCGGCCGCAGCACCGAGTGCACCTGGGCGCGCAGCTGCTCCGGCGCCAGCACGGCCCCGGCGCCCGGCCGACCGCCGTGCAGGCACTCGATCAGCGCCCGGGTGAAGATCCCGATCTGCTCCGGGTCCGGGCTGACCACCGCCCAGAGCGGCAACCCGTCGCCGAGCGCCGGCAGTTGCGGCCAGGCGGTGGACTCGGCGCTGAGGTCGGCGATCACCAGGGTGTACCGGTCGGCGGGGCGCGCGCGCAGCTCGGCCGCGACCGCGGCCCAGGCCAGCCCCTCCTTGTCACGCAGCGTCAACTGCAGCCCGCCGCCCCGCTTGTCGGCCACCAGGTGACCGCCGAGGTGGACCAGCAGCGGGCCGGGATGGCGGGCGGCGGCGCGCAGGTGGGTGAAGACGGTCTGCGGGTCGCTCGCGGCGGGCAGATGGACGGCGTCCACCGACTCGGCGGCGAGCAGGGTCTGCGGTGCGACCGCGCCCAGCATGGTGGAGAGCACCGGCGCTTGGGCGGAGCCGCCCCGGCCCCAACCGCGCCGACTGCCGTAGCCACCCTCGACGGCCAGGATCCGCCCGCGCAGCCCACCGCCGACGGTCACCCGGGCGGGCATCGGCTCGGCCGCATGCGCCTCGGGGACCGGGACCACCCGCAGCAGCGCGGTGGCCTCCGACCGCTCCTCCCGGGCCGCCTCGCGGGCCGCCGCCCGGGCCCGGTACTCCTCGGGGATGGCGTCCTCGATCACCGGCGGCAGCGGCATGCTCTCCCCGGCGTCCGACGGCACCGCACCCCCGGAGATCGATGCACTGTCCGCCAACGCCGGTCACCACCCCGCCCGCCACCCAGGGCGTCTCGGTCCGCAGGTCACGGTTCCCACCACCGCTCCCCCTTGTCGCGCCACCTTACCGGTCCCCCGAGCCGGGCAGCTGCCCGGCGGACATGAACCTCGGACCGACCGATGACCGGGGTGCGCCGCTCGCGCCGCCCAGGCCCCCTGATTGACTGTGTGCCATGCATTCCCTGCAGCCCCTGCTCGCCAGCTTCGTTCCGATCTGGGTGCTCACTGCCGTCGGCTACCTGGTCAGCCGCACCGGGCTGCTGGGTGAGCAGGCGGAGGCGGTGCTGGGGAAGTTCGTCTTCCACGTCGCGATGCCCGCAGCGCTCTTCACCATGCTGGCCAAGGCGCCGCTGCGGACCTTCGCCAACTCCTCGATGCTCGCCTTCGCCGCCGGGACCCTGGTGGCCTCACTGCTCGGCTGGGGCGGCGCACGCTGGCTGTTCGGGCGAAGACCGGCCGACCAGGCGATCAGCGGCATGGCGGCCGGCTACGTGAACTCGGCGAACCTGGGCATCCCGGTCGCCGTCCAGGTGCTCGGGGACGCCTCGTTCGTCGGGCCGGTGCTGCTCTTCCAGGTACTGCTGGTCACCCCCGTGATCCTCGGCGCACTGGACGCCGGGACCAGCACCGAGCCGGGCAACCGCCTGGCCCGGATGCTCCGGCTGCCGCTGCGCAACCCGATCATCATGGCCTCGACGCTGGGCGTCGCCTGCTCCGCCGCCGGCTGGCACCTGCCCCCCGCGCTCGGCCACTCCTTCGAGCTGCTCGGCGGCGCCGGGGTGCCGACCGCACTGATCACCCTCGGGATGTCGCTGCACGCCCGCCCGTCCGCCACCGCCGAGGGCGGCGTGCTGCGCGCCGAACTCGGGCTGTCGGTGCTCACCAAGAACATGGTCCAACCACTGGTCGCCTTCGCCGTCGGCAGCCTGCTGCTGCACCTGACCGCGCATCAGCTGCTCGCGGTGGTGATCTGCTCGGCACTGCCGACCGCGCAGAACGTCTTCGTCTACGCCCGCCAGTACGGCGTGAGCACCGCGCTCCCCCGGGACTCGGTGCTCTGGTCCACCCTGGTCTCGATGGTCACCCTCTCCGGGATCGACTGGGCGATGACCGCCCACTGAGCGGGGGCCCGCCCGTTGTTCGGAGTTGATTGACCAGCCGCTCAGGGCCTCGTGGTCAACTCCTGGCACCCGTAGAACGGTGTCCATGGAGTTCGGAATCCTGGGTCCGCTACTGGTACGGGACGAGTGCGGCGAGTACCGCGTCCCCTCGCCCAAGCAACGCGTGCTGCTCGCCGCGCTGCTGCTGCGTCGAGGGCAGGTGACCGCACCCGAGGCGCTGGCGCACAGCGTCTGGGACGGGCAGCCGCCGCGCAGCGCCGCCGCGCTGCAGACCTGCATGATGCGGCTGCGAAAAAGCCTCGGCCCGATCGGCGCCCGGATCGAGACCCGGGCCGGCGGGTACCTGCTCGACGTCGCCGCCACCGAGTTCGACCTGCACCGGTTCACCGAGCTGCGCGCCCAGGGCCTGGCGGCGCTGCGCGCGTACGAGTACGAGCAGGCGGCCGCACTGCTCGACGCGGCGCTCGACGTCTGGCGCGGCGAGGCGCTGCTCGACGTGCCCTCGGACACGCTGCACAGCGAGCACGCCGACCGGCTCGCCGACGAGCGCCTGCAGGCGGTCGAGGCCCGGCTGAGCGCCGAGCTCCAGCTCGGCCGCCGCTCGGTGGTCCCCGAGCTGCACGCGCTGACCGCCGCCCATCCGGAACGCGAGCGGTTCTGGGCCCAGCTGATGACCGCCCTGTACCGCGAGGGCCGGCAGGCCGAGGCGCTCGCCGTCTACCAGCGGGTGCGCCGACTGCTCGGCACCGAGCTGGGCGTCCAGCCCGGCCCCGAACTGCGCGAGCTGCACCAGCGGATCCTCCGCGCCGACCTGCGCCCGACCGCCCACCGCCCCGAGTTCACCCCCCGCCGCCGCCCCCAGGCCCACCTGGCACTGCGCTAGCGGGCGGGGCGGCCGGTGCGGTGTCGAAGACCCAGTGGCTGGTGCGCAACGACCGGCCGGCGAAGAGCACCTCACGCTCGCCCAGCAGGCTGAACCCGAGGGAACGGCAGATCCCGTTGGAGGGGCCGTTGGTGGTCGCCGGGAAGGCGTGCACCAGGCCCCACCGGCCGTCGGCGGCGGCCAGCCCGAGCACGGCGGCCACCGCCTGCTTGGCCAGGCCTCGCCCCTGGTACTCGGGCAGCACCATCCAGCCGATCTCGCTGAATGCCCGGCCGTCCAGCTCGTGGTTCCAGAGCGTGACCGTACCGGCGGTGGCGTCGTCCTCGAGCGCGATCATCTTGATCCAGTCGCGGTCCGCCGCCGCACTGGCCACGTCGCGGGCGACCTTGGCCGCCATCCCCTCCGGGGGCAGCGGCCCGCCGAGTTCGGCCATCATCTGCGGATCGCACCGCATCCGCAGATAGGCGTCGAGGTCGGCGGGCTCGACATCGCGCAGCCGGATCACGGGCTCGACAGGAGGTCGCGCAGCAGGGCCACGGTGTCCGGGTCCAGGCTGCGGCCGGTGCGGCGGCTCAGGGCGTCCAGCCGGTTGACGGCCTTCAGCAGTTGGTCGCGGGCGCCGGCGGAGGCGTAGGCGTAGAACAGGTCGCGGTGCAGCAGCTCGACGTCCGGGGCCACGGCGAGGCCGCGGAAGACGGCGGCCTCGGCGCTGCGGTGGTCGCCGTACTGCAGGCGGCGGGCGGCGAGTTCGTGGGCGGTGTCGACCACGGCGGCGAGCATGTCCTGCCGTTCGGTCTCCGCCCAGCCGTAGCCGCCGGCCGGGGCCTCGGCGAACGGGGCGCCGCGGACCAGGGCGAGGGCGTGGGCCAGGGCGGCGTCGGCCGTGGTGCTGGTGCTGCGCATGCCGCGGCGGTAGAGACTGCGGAACTCGTCCCAGTCGCAGGTGACGGTCGGGGCGAAGGTGTAGGTGTCGAGCGCGTCCTGACGCAGGAAGGCCCGGCCGTCGGGGTCGCCGCCGACCCAGGCGGCCAGCTCGGCGAGGGTGGCGGGCGGCGCCTGGTCGGGGCGGGCGTGGTCGCCGGGGTGCAGCGCACGTTCCACGGCGGCGGGGTCGGCACCCGGGTGCAGGGCCAGGTAGGCGGCGAGCTCCGTGAGGGCGGGCAGCGCGACGGGGTCGGCCGGGCCGCTCGCGCCGAGCACGTCGACCGGGCCGAGCAGGCGGACCCGGGGGGTGGTGCGGATCGTGTGCGCCTCCGGGGAGCGGAGGATCGCGAGCAGGTCGTCGGCGTCGGTCCGGGCCGTCACGGGCACTCCGCCGGGCGGGGTGGCCGGCACGGGCTCGGGGCGGACGGGGACACGGGGGTCGGGAATGGTGGGGGCGGGGGCGGCATCCTGAGGGGGGCGGCGTCCTGGGCGGGCGCAGCGTCGTGGGCGGGGAGCGGTTCGTGGGCGGGGGTGGGTTCAAACGGGACGGGTTCGAAGGGGACGGGTTCAAAGGGAGCGGGCTCAAAGGGGGCAACGGGCTCCGGCGCGGGCTCGTAGCCCTGGACCGGCCCGGAGCCGGACGCAGCCCTGTACGGGTTCGCGGGCTCGTAGCCGGCCACCGGTGCTGCGGCCGCCGTCGGCTCGGGTTCGGTGACCGGCTCCATGGCTGCCACCGGCTCCAGGGCTGCCACCGGCTCGCGTGAACTCGCCTGCAGCCCCAGCCCGTTGATGCTGTGCCGGCCGGCCGACGGAGCCGCCGGGTCGACCGTGGCGAACGGGCTGTTCCCCGTCCCGATCAGGCGCGCGATCAGCTTCGGCCCGGTCTCCGGTGGGCCGTCCGGCAGGGCGGCGCCGACGAACGGCAGACTGCCCGCCCCGGCTGCGGCCCCGACCCCGACCAGCACCGGGACCGGCTTCGGCAGGTCGGCCGGCTCGATCTCGTCGCCGTCGAAGGTCCAGCTGGGCGCGGGTTCCTGGGCGGTGGAGGCGGCGGTGCTGAGCAACTCGCCCCAGTGTCCGTACTGTTCGTCGGTCAGCCGCTGCAGCTGCAGCGAGAGGTTCAGCCCGGGCAGGGTGGCCGGGCCGGTGCTCGGCAGGGTCCAGCGGGCCACCGGTCCGGCGCCGCGCTCGGGTGCGCGGGCGATCACGGCCAGGCAGGTGCGCGGGCGGCCGTCCAGCAGCCGGCCGAGTTCTGCCGGTACGTCACCGATCGGCGGTTGCGCGGAGAGCACGATCTCCGGCACCCAGGCCTCGTCGGCGTGGCCCCGGCTGCGGGCGTCGCGCGGGTGCGAGGCGCCGACACCCACCAGGGTGGCCCTGGCCCGGGCGGTGCGCGGGCCGAGGGCGGCGAGCGCGGCCTCCAGGGTCGGGTAGCGGCGCACCCGGTCGGCGACGGTCTCGGAGACCGGCAGGTCCTCGGGGAAGCCGACCAGGTGCAGGTTGAGCTTGTCGGCCAGCGGGCTGTGCGCCAACTCCAGGGCGATGGTGCGCAGCACCCCCCGGGCGTCGTCGGGGTGGCCGGACAGGTGCAGCAGCCGGACCGTCTCCAGGTCGGCCAGGACGGCCGCGCCGTCGGTGGCCGTGCCGAGGGTGACCAGGGCCGGGTAGGGCGCGGGCACCTTGGCGGCCTGCTGCTCGGAGAGCAGCTCGGTGGAGTCGGCGGCGCACCACCAGACGTTGGCGGCGTGCGCGGCACGGAACGGTGCGATCGGCACGGCGCCGGTGGCCAGGTGCAGTTCGACGGTGCCGCCGGCGGTGACCCGGACGGCGGCGAGCGCGGGCAGCCGCCTGCCGCCGCGACTGACATTGCGCGCCAGGGTGCGCAGCGATCGGTTCAACAGGTCGAGCCCGCCGGCATTCTGACGTGCCCGCAACTCGGACTCGAAGGTGGCGGCCGGCGCCTTCGGCATCGGGATCCGGTGCCGGGGGCGGCGGGCCCGCTGCTGGACGCCTCGCCGCTGGGCCACCGCGCCGATCAGCACGGCGGCCAGCAGCACGCCGACTCCGGAGGCGGTGAGCGCGGCGGTGTAGTCCTCGCGGGCGGGCGCGGCGTGGGCGGCGGCCCGGACCACGGGCTTGGCGTCGGGCTGTGCACTCGGCTTCGCGTCGGCCTGGGCGCCCGGCTTCGCGGCCGGTTGTGCCTGGGGTTGTGCGTCGGGCGTGGCCGCCGGCTTCGCGGCCGGCGCGGCGGCGGGCCCGGCATCCGGCCTGGCGGTCGGCACGATGGGCCGCGCGTGCGGCGCGGCGTCGACGGACGGCGTGCCGTCGGACGGAGCACCCGGCACGGGCGCCGGGGCGGGAGCAGGCGCGGGTGCGGGTGCGGGCACCGGCGCGGGCGCCGGAGCGGGAGGCGCAGGGGCCGGAGGCGCGGGCGCCGCCACTCCCGGAATGTTCAGCACCATCCCCGGTTCCAGCAGGTTCGGATCGCTCAGGCGTTCCCCGTTCGGTCCCTGCACCCCCTTGTTGGCGTCGAACAGCTGCGGCCAGGCCTCCGCGCTGCCCAACTCGCGCTGCGCGATCGCGGAGAGCGAGTCCCCCTCCCTGACCGTCGCGGTGGCATGCCGGTCCCCCACACCGGCCCCCGCACCGGCCGACGCAGCCCCGCCCGCACCCGCACCCGGCGCGGGCGCCGCCTGCGGAGCCTGGTCCGGCTTCGCCCCGGCCGGCATCAGCAGCTGCCAGCCGGGCTGGATCGGCCGCTCGGCGTCGAACCGCTCCCCCGAACCGTCCATCACCCGCCCGGCGTTGAGCTTGGCGATCTCCTGCCAGCGGTCTCCCGAGCCGAGTTGACGTTCGGCGATCGACCAGAGGCTGTCGGCCGGCCTGGTGTCCCGCACGGTGTAGGTCGGTTGCTGCGGTGCCGGGTCGGCGGCGGGCAGCGCGAGCGTGGGCGCTGCGGCCGGCGCCGCCGCCAGGGCGGCGTACTGCGGCGCCGCGGCCAGCTGGGCCGGCGCGGTGGCGGCGGTCAGCTGCCCGGGCCCGGCGGTGGCGGCGAAGGCGCCGCCGGCCACCGGTAGCAACGCGATCACCGCGCCGACCAGCCCGGCCGCCATCCGCTGACTCCAGCCGAAGGCGGGGATCCGCCGGACCACCCGGCCGCGCAGCTGGGCCGGGATCTCCAGCAACACCGAGAAGGCGAAGCAGCCCCAGCCGAGCCAGCCGATCGCGACCAGCGCCCAGAGGAAGAGCCGCCCGTCGTCGGGCGAGGTCAGCACCTCGCGCAGGCTGCGCTGCCCGACCCCGCCCATCGCCGCCACCGCATGGGTGCCGTAGAGCAGCAGTGCGGGCACCCCGACCAGCAGCGCGGCCAGCACCAGCAGCGCCGCGAGAGCGGCGGGCAGCGAGCGCAGCGGACTGCGCCGGCGGCCCGGCGGGCGGGCCGCGCCGGGCGGCCGATGGGCTCCGGACTGCGACCGTCCGTCGGGTGAACTCACCGCGCGGGCGCGGACCTTGGCACGTGGCGCGGCCATCAGGGGCCTCCCGGTCTGGTGGGGTCGGTCGCCAGCTTGGCGGTCCCGTGTCCCTGGACGGACAGGTTGGAGAAGCCGAACAGCCCGAGCGTGGCGGTCCGGTACTGCATGTTGATCACCACGGTGATGCTGGTGGCCAGTGCCTGGGGCGGGTTGTTCGGGTCGGACTCGGCCACCAGCCGCAGGTCCTTGTACCGGGAGTCGCTGCGCAGGTAGTCGGTGGCGGCGGCGTACGCGGCGGCGGTGTTGATCCGGTAGCCCCCGCCGCTGAGCAGGGTTGCCTCGTCGATCTGCTGGCCGCCGACCCGGGCGGCCTCCTGGGCGAGCGCGTCGGCCTCCTCGATGGCGCGCAGCCGACCGCCGGCGTCCACCGTGATGCCCAGCATGAGCAGCATCATGGTGGCGCTGATCGCCACGAAGATCGAGATGACGCCGCGATCGCGGCCACCCCGACAGACCCTCACGTTCCCCTCCCCAGGGTGTAGTTCGACTAGCTGGACCGGTAGCGGTCGATGACCGACCGGAAGCCCCCGTTCAGCGTCAACTCGCCGGGTACCCACACCGGAGACAGATCATTCACGGGTACCTCGCAACTGACGTTCACCACGACCACGTTCAACGGCACCGGCGGACCGGTCAACGGCTCGACGCCGACGCTGACACGCAGGTTCGAGCAGCGCACCCCGGCCCCGCTGAGCGAGTCACGCGCCGCCTTGTCGGCCACGCCCTGCACGTCGCCGCTGCGGTCCAGCGAACCGGCCCGCGCCGCGACCCGGGCGGCCTCCTCCACCGAGCCGGCCTGCAGCTCCGCCCGCCCGGCCAGCAGGACCAGGCAGAAGAGCCCGAGCAGCACCGGGGCCACGATGGCGGCCTCCACGGCCAGGCTCCCCCGCTCCCTCTCCAGCTCCCGCTCCCGCTCCCGGCGCTGACCCCGGCCCCGACCCCGCTGGCGCGCGCTCATCGGACGAACTGTTCGATCGGCATGGTGACGCTCTGCTTGACGTCCAGCGAGTCCAGGCCCGGCAGCAGCAGGAGCGGTTGGATGTGCACGGTGACGGTGATGGTGGTGTCGGTCGGCTTGCGGGGCGGGACGCTCACCGTGGGTGTGCCGAGCAGACCGTCGAAGCGGTCCAGGAAGTCCTGGGCACGAGTCCTGGCATCGGCGTCGGTGCCATTCAACACCCGTCCCGCGTCGGCCCCTTCACGCGCCGCGGTCAAGGCCACGCTCTGCGAGTACCAGAACAGCGCGGCCTGGACCACGAGCAGCACGAAGAGCAGGATCGCCGGGAAGATGATCGCGAAACTGATGCTGAGGACACCGCGGTCATCGAACTCCCGGCGACCCACCGTCAGGTGACCTTGACGGTCGGCAGCGTGGTCGGGATGTCGTCCTTGGCCTTCTGCCCGAGGCTCATCACCACGGTGACCACGGCGCCGGCGATCGCGACCACCACGATCACGATCAGCGCCATCTCGATGCTCAGTGCGCCGCGGTCGCCCTCGGCGTGGGCCGCCTTGGCCCGGCCGACGTGCACCCGCAGCAGCGCCATCGCCAACTGCAGCGGCAGTAGCAGTGGCACCAGGAACAGTTGCGCCAAGGTGCGCAGCTTCGTCATGGGAACGGCCTTCATGGTTCGCACTCCTCAGTGGACGTGGGGGACACGGGGGACGGAAGTCCGGTGGGCCGGACGGGATGTCAGAACACATGGAGCATCTGGTACAGCGCGGGGTACACGATCAGGACGGTCATGAGCAGGGTGAGCGCCGCGCCGGGCGCCACCATCCGTTCGCTGTTGGCCCCGGCCTCGGCCAGGTCCGCGGCGAGCAGTTCGTCGCGCAGGCCCTTGGCGCGGGCCCGCAGGGTGTCGTACACGGCGGCGCCGTCCGTGCCGGAGATCCGCATGATGTCGGCGACGTCCTGGAGCGGGCCGAGGCCGAGTTCGGCGGCCAGCGCGTCCAGCCCGTCCCAGGGCGGCACCCGGTCGGTGGCGGCGCGTTCCAGGGCGTCCTGGATCCGCCGGAAGACGGTGCCGTGGCCGACCGCCGCGGCCCGCCGCATCGCCTCGGCCGGTCCGTGGTCGGCGGCCCGTTCCAGCGCGACGAGTTCGAGGTAGGCGGCGATCGCGTGCAGGTACTCGACCCGGGCCTCCTTGGCCTCGCTCTGCACCACCGCGTCGGGCAGCAGCCAGCCGCCGATCGCCAGTCCCAGGCTGATCAGCACCGGCAGCGCGATCGGCGGGCCGAACCCGGTGAGCGCGGCCATCGCCGACAGGTAGCCGGGCAGCACCAGGCCGACCAGCGCGAAGAGCAGTTTGTGCGCCATGAACCGGGCCGGGGTGCGGCCGATCAGCGACAGCGACTGCAGCGGCACCTTCGAACCGGCCAGCACCAGCGCGCGGTCGCCGAGCCGGTCGTACCAGCCGGTGCCGGCCTGGTCGGCGGCCGTCTGGTGCTCCACCGGCGGTCGGTGCAGCCGGTCCAGCGCCCGGCTCAGGTCCGGTGGCGCCGGGCGGAGTTCCGCGATCAGCAGGGCGAGACCGGCGGCCACCACGCAGCCCGCCAGCACCGCCCAGGGCGAGACGATCACCGCACCTCCTCAAGCGGTGCGGCCTCCTCGGCCTGCCCGGGCATGGCCCCGACCCGGCTGCGCCGGTCGACCTCCAGCAGCCGCGGCAGCGGCTTGTTGGCGGCCATCGAACGCATCCAGCCGATCACCGCGACGAACAGCCCGGCCAGCACGCCCAGCACCACCTGGCCGATCAGCGTGTGATAGGGCGCGGTGTAACGGTCGTTGAAGGAGCCGACGGCGATCACCCCCAGGATGATGGTGACCAGCCAGCGGATGGTGGTCCGGTGCTTGGCCCGGTCGGCCTCGATCGAGCGGCGCTGGCGCACCTCGTCACGGACCGACTCGGCCATGTCGGCCAGTGCGCGGGCCAGTCCGGGGCCGCTGTCACCGGCCCGCAGCAGCAGCGCGGCGAGCACCTTGTCGGCGGTGGCGTCGGCCACCGCGTCGGCGAACAGGCGCAGCGCGTCCTCCACCCGCCAGCGGGCCTGCAGTCGGGCCGCCAGGTCCTCGACCTCGGTCTGCAGCGCGGCCGGTGCGGTGCGCCGGCTGGTGATCAGCGCCTGGTTGAGGCCGGTGCCGAGCAGCAGCACGTCGGAGAGCCGCTGGGTCCAGTCGGCCAGCGCCTCCAGCCGGGTGATCTGCCGGGTGTCGGAGCGGGTCGCCGCGAAGAGCCAGGGCAGGCCGAAGACCAGCATCGGGACCAGCACCACGGTGACCGGTATCCGGCTGAACAGCCAGGCCAGCGGCGCGGCGACCAGACTCAGCGCGAGCTGGATCCGGCGCATCCGCACGGTGCCGGGGTCCGGCGTGCCGGGGGCGCCGTACCAGAGGACATGCAGCCGGGTCGCCAGCGGGCTCGGCTCGGCGGCCTCGGCACTGCTGCCGCGCAGGCCGACCACCAGCACCACCAGGCCGCCGCTGAGCAGCAGCCCGCACAGGGCGAAGAGCAGCATCAGCGCCCCCTTACGCGGAATTGACGGACCGTCAGGAAGACTGTCATCGCAGCCCGCCGATCCGCAGCGAGAGCGGAGCCGTCCAACTCCCGTACGCGGACTGCAGGAGCCCCGCGTCGAAGCCGGCCCGGCGCAGGTCGTCCAGGCAGTTCGGCGGCGTGTGCGGGACGGCGCGCGGTTCGCCGATCTCCGGGCGCGGGCCGAAGACGGTGTTCAGTGCGGGCCGGCCCTGCTCGCCGAGGCCGGTCACCTCGAGCACGTGCGAGACGAACCGGTGCCGCCGCCCGCCGACCGCCGTCTCGTCCACCATCGCGACGTGCACGATCAGGTCGACGGCGTTGGCGGTCAGCCGGTAGGCGAGCGTGTCGGTCATGTGCGAGCCGTACTCCAGGCAGAGTTCGGCGATCCGGTCGACCACCATGTGCGGGCCGCGCGCGTGCAGCGTGCACATCGAGCCGCCCTCGCCGTTGGTCATCACCCGCAGCATCGGGACCACCTCGCCGGAGCGGACCTCGCCGACGATGATCCGCGAGAGCGTCATCCGCAGCGCGGCCGGGATGAGTTCGCCGATCGACAGCTCGCCGGCCACCTTGCCGTCGATCCGCTCGCCGTTGCCCTCCCGCGCCTCCATCGGCACCACCTGGCGCAGATGGCCCAGGGTGTGCAGCCAGAGCTCGAACTCCGACTCCAGGGTGCCGATCCGCTCGTCCGGCGGGATCTCGGCGGCCATCGCGCGCAGCAGGCTGGTCTTGCCGACGCCCTGGGTGCCGGTGATCATCACGTTCTTCCGGGCCCGGATCGCCGAGGCCAGGAAGGCCGCGATGGTGGCGTCCACGGTGCCGAGCGCCACCATGTCGGCCAGCGTCGCCGAGGCGACCCGGTGGCGACGGATCGCGACATACGGGCGCGGCGTCACCTCGGTCATCGCCTGCAGGCGCATGCCGCCCTCCAGGCGCAGCGCCAGGGTCGGACTGGCGGAGCTCAGACTGCGCTCGCCACCACCGTGCTGCCGGGCCAGGTCCTGCAGCAGCTCGACCAGTTCGACGTCCGTGTCGGCCACCGGCGGGACCTTGCGCAGCGGTTGGTGAACCCGGGAGACCCAGACGTCGTCGCAGCCGTTGATCAGGATGTTCTCGATCTCCGGGTCGTCCAGGTAGGGCTGCAGCCGGCCGGCCCGGAACAGCAGGTCGTAGACGGCCTCGGAGAGCGCGCGGTCCTGCTCCCGGGTCGGGGGGACGCCGTGGGTCTGCGCATAGGCGTCGGACCAGCGGGCCACCGTCTCCTCGATCAGCGCCCGACCGCGCTGGCGGCGGGTGGCGCGGTCCACCTCCATTCCCTGGGTGGCCGTCAGGCGGGAGATCTGCTGGTGCAGTTCGGAGGCCACCTGGCGCTTGAGCTCGCGGGCCACCTGGGGGTCGACCACCGGCGGGGGCGGCGCGGTGGCGGCCCAGGGCTCGGGGGTCGGCAGCACCGGCAGCGCAGTCGGGGAGGGCTGGGCCCAGGAGCTGGGCACGGGCACGGCGGTCGGCGCCGGGGCGGCCGTCGGGGTGGACGCGGTCGGCGGCTGCACCGACCACGGCTGGCCAGTGGCGGGCGGTGGACCGTTGAACTGCCCGGTGAACGGGCCCGTGAACTGCCCGGTCGGGCGGTCGGACGGGCGCACCGGACCGGCCACCACCGGTCCGGCCAGCACCGGTCCTGGCGTCACGGTCGCGCCGTACCCGGCGGCGGACGGCACCTGGGCAGGCGGCACCTGGCCGGGCGGCACCTGGGCCGGCGGCGGCGCGCCCTGCTGCTGGTACGCGCTCTGCTGCTCCGCCTCCTCGGGCTCGACCGTCCACGGCAGTGCGCCCGGGTCGGCGGCGGCACGGTCACGCATCGGGCTACCGCGCACGGAGCACCTCCCCCTGGGTCTCGACGCCCTCCGCGGGCGCCCGGAACGGTTCCGGCGCTGCCGGCTGCGGCGCTATCCCGGCCAGCGGCGGCTGGGGGCCGGGCCGCACCTGCACCGGCCCGGCCTGCGGGACGAACACCTGCCCCGCCGGTGAGGCGAAGGCCTGCCCGGCGACCGGGCCGACGGCGGGCTCGGTCGCCGCGTCGACCGGGTACGGCTGCTGGGGCTGTCCATAACCGGGATGCTGCTCATAGCCCGGTTGCCGCTCATAGCCCGGGTACTGCTGCTGGCCGGGATACTGCTGCTGGTACTGCGGCGCCTCCTGGTACGCCGCCACCGGCTCGTACACCTCGCCCGAGGGCGGCGCGTACGCCTGCTGCTGCCCCCAGCCGGCCCCCGCGACGGGGTAGGCCGGCGGCTGTCCCGCCGGTGGCGCACCCCAGCCGTGGTCCGCCACCGGCGCGGCAGTCGGCGCACCCAGCGGCACACCCAGCGGCTGGGACAGCTGCTGGGTCAGCGACTCGGTCGGCGGCGCGGCGGCCACCACCTGCTCCCGGACCGGCCCACCGATCGGCGTCAGCCGCTCCCGGCGCTGGCGCACCACGGTCTGGATCCGGTCGGCGACGGTGCGCGCGGTGCGCATCAGCTCCGATCTGAGGAACCGCCGGTCCGTGCTGTCCCCGCCGTCCGAGAGCACCCGCGCCGTGCGCGCCGCGTAGGGCAGCACCCCGAGCACCGGCAGCCCGAACTCCCGGGTGATGTCCGCGGGTGGGTACGGCCCCTCGGCGACCAGCAGCAGTCCGAGTGCGTCGGCGCCGGTGCCGGCGGTCTCCAGGTCCTCGCGCAGCGCGGCCAGTCGGGGCCGCGCGGAGCTGAGCCCGCGCAGCGTGGTGCGCACGGTGGCGACCACCGCGTCCGCCCGCCGGGCCAGCACCGCGCCGGGGCCGAAGGCGCCGGACCGGCCGAGGTCCAACAGCACGTCGTAGCCCTGCGGTTCGAGCGCGTGCAGGGTCTCGACCAGCGGTTCCCAGGTGTAGGCGAGCCCGGTGGCCTGGGCCGGGTCGGTCAGCCCGGGCAGCAGCAGGCGCTCGCCCTCGCCCTCCGGCGAGATGTCGATCAGTTGGTCCCAGAGGGTCTGTGCGAGCAGGCCGCGCCGGTCGGCGACGGCCAGGTTGCGCAGCCCGTACACCGCCTCGACCCGGCCCTCCAGGGCGCCGGCCAGCGCCGCCCCGCCGTCGGGGTCGCACTCGACCACCATCACCTTGCGGCCGGGGGTCAGCGGCCAGGAGAGCAGCAGGGCCAGCGCCGAGGTGGTGGCGCCGGGGGCCCCGGGCCCGCCGGTCACCGCGATCACGGCCATCAGGCGCTCCCGGCGGAGCGCGAGGGGCTGGGACTCGCCGATGCGGACGGAGCGTCAGCTCCCGTCCTGGGTGCCAGGATGATCTGGAACTTGCCGCCGGCCGCCCAGCCGGCCAGCTTGGCCGCGTCGCCCTGTGGCACGGCCACGTCGATCACCTGGCTGTCGCCGCCCTTGCCGAGCTGGGCCACCACCGCGTTCATGGTCTGCGGCGCGGCGGGCGGTCCGCCGGCCGGCTGGTCGGTGATCAGCACGATGACGATCCGCTGGCCCACCTCCACCCCGGCGGCGGGCAGTTGGCTGGCGTGCACGGGCAGGCCGACCTGCTGCATCCCGGGCTGCACCACCACCGCGTTGGTCAGGTCGCTGGCCAGCAGCAGCGCGCCGCGGTGCAGGTCGGTGGTGGCCCGCAGGCCGATCGCCCGGGTCAGGTCGGCGGCGCTGACCGGCGCCAGCGCCGGGTCGCTGGCGATCCGCGCCACCACCAGGTCGTCGGCCGTGATGGTGTGGCCGTACGGGATGTCGCGGGCCAGCGCCAGGACGGCGATCCGCTGGCCGGTGCTGTTGTAGAGCACCGCGCCACCCAGCCCGCCGGCCGCGATCAACGCCGCCGCCATCGCGATCACGCCGGGCCGGCGCCGCCGGGCCCTCAGCGAGCGCGAGGGCGCCACCGGGCGCGCCTCGCCTCTGGCGGGCGCGACGGCCGGGGCGGTGGGCGTGCCGAGGGTCGGCGACGAGAAGGTGCGGTTCTCCATCGGACTTCGGCCTTCCTGGAGGAGCTCGACTCTTGCTTGGGACAGGTCAGTTGAGTACTTGGAGCTCGTTGACCTGGAACTGCACGGGGGCGCCGGCCACCTTGTACTGGAGGTCCGGCCAGGGCTTCACGGTCGGATTGTTGTCGTCCACCGTCGTGACGTCCCAGATCTCGGTGGCCACCGGCCAGAAGCCGCCGCCGGGCGAGGGCGAGGCCGTGGGTTTGGGGCCGGTGCTCGGCGGGGCGCCGGTGCTGGGCGAGAGCTTGTCGAAGGAGGCCAGGCAGGCGTCGGCCGGCGGGTTCTGCTCCAGCCCCGCGGCGTACGGGACGCCCGGACCGTGGCAGGTCACCGTCTGCTCCACCCCGGCGATCGCGTAACCGAGGTCCCAGACCACGCTGTTCAGGGTAGCGGTGGCGGTCACCGTGACACCGTTGAGCGAGACCGTGGTGCTCTGCGGCCCGACCGTGACGTCATGGGTGGCCGGCGAGGTCTCGTACCAGAGCCAGGCCTTCACGCCGACCAGCATCTGCCCGTTCTTCGGGTCGATGTGCTCGATCGGGCGGGCGAACCTCAGCTGTTTGATCGCCATTTGGGCCACCGTGCCGGGGGTCGGCGGTGCTGCGGTGACGTTGGGTGGCTTGGACAGCCACCTGGTGCCCGCGGTGGGATTGTTGGCCGCGTCGTAGCAGGTGGTCAGGTAGACGGTGCCGCTGCCGTACTTGCCTTCCCACTGCGTCGACCCGGGGTCGGGCTGCGGGACCTCCGGCGTGAAGTAGCAGCCGCTCGTGGTGTCGAACCAGCCGAGGTCGGGGTCCCAGCACGGGTGCTGGACCCCGTGCCAGGCGCACTGCGCCTCGGTGCCGCCACCGCCGCCGCCACTGGACCCACCGCCACCTCCCGGTGAGCCGGTACTGCCCGGCGCGTCGATCTCGACGCAAATGGCCAGCACCACACAGGGATTGATTCCACCGCTCGACGTCGCCGCCTGCGCGGGAATCGTTGCCGCAGCCACCAGTCCGATCAGCAGCAGAAGTTGACCGAGGGTGCGACGCATTGTGCTCAGCATGTCCGGCCCGCCTCACGGTTGAACTCGAACACCTTCCAGATACCCGCGTTGATCTCCAGCACGGCCTTCGCCGGATAGCGGGTCAGATGCTGCGGGGCATCCTTGAACGATCCGTTGGCGGGATCGGTCTGGTGCCATCCGCTGACGTCCACACAGTCCTCGATCACTGCGGTCTGCGGCGAGCTGTTCAGATCGAGATTCTGGACCACCGGGGAATTGCTCGGCTGCCCGGTCATCACCAACTTGGCGTCGCGCAGTGAATGGAGGCTCAACAGCACATCGCCGAGTGCCTTGCCATTGGAGTACACCCGCACCTGCGCCCCGCTCGGGTCATCGCCCGCGTACGCCTTCACCTGGGCCGCCCACCAGTCCTGATAGGTCCGCAACACCACCCGGCCGACGGCGCCGTCGGCACCGTCGGTCGGCGCTGGAGTCCCCCCACCCGAAGCGCTATCCGACGCTGTACCCCCACTGGCGCCCGTGGAATCCCCCGAGCCGCCGGAAATCCCGGAATCCCCACCAGTCCCACCGGGCACGGCAGTCGACAGCCGTTGCGCCTGCCCCGCCGATCCGCTCTGCCCGCAAGCCGCGACCGTGAAAAGCGTGCTCAGCAGCGCCGCACCGACCCCGAGCGCCCGTAGGCGTAACAAAGCCCTGCAACGGCCCATAGCCCCACCTTGCCGCCACTGCCCGACAGCTGGCCGAAGTTGGCAGAAAACCTCTGCCCCAAGTGAAGTTGCTGGCCCTGACCTTAGTCGGAAGCCGGATCCGTTGGGGCACTTTCGCGCCACAAGACTGCCAACAGTTCTTCGGAAACCGACAATCCGGCCAATGCACCGCGCACCGCGGCCCGATTCCGCAGCAACAACCGGCCACCCGCAGGGGGGACGAGCAACCGCGCCTCGGTCCCTGACGCCAACTCACCCCAGGCCAGTTCGGCCGCCACCGCCGGCTGCAGCTCGGCCGGACCGACGGCGGCGGGCAGGCCCGGCACACCGCGCTCCAGCACCCGCCCGATCGCCCAGCTGAACGACCCCTCACCGCCGGGCAGGATCGCCGAGCGGCCGCGCCGACCGCCCTGGTACGGGCCGATCCGCCCCCAGAGCGGCACCCGGGAGTGGGCGAGCAGTTCCGCCGCGCCATGGTCGCCGCTGCCGATCGCCTCCCAGACCTGCGGCCCGGCCACCGCGTCCACCAGCAGCAGCGCCTCCTCCTGGGCGCCGTGCACCATGGTGCTCACCACCCAGTCCCAGGCCAGGCCGCGCCGATAGGCGTTGTCGGGGGTGCTGCCGGCCGTGACCAGGGCGAGCCGGCGCCCGCGCGGGTCCACCACCAGCTGGCCGAGCAGCCCGACCACCAGGCGGCGTCCCTCCTGCCGGGCGGCGTCGCGCAGCACGGTGAGCATGGTGTTGGCGTCGGCAGCGGCCGGCACCACGGTGACCCGGCAGCCGCTGCTACCGCTGTCGAACAGGACCCCGGGCAGTGCCTGGGCCAGCACCTCGGCGCCCTGGGCGGCCTGCGCGGAGCCGGCGAAACTGCGCTCGGGACCGCCGTTCGCGCCGATCAGAACAAGTTCGACCCCACCAGTCGTCCCCACCATGCCCGCACCCCTCATCAACTGGTTCGCCGTTCCCACTGCACCATCGGTCCCCCGCTCCGGGACCATGGGCCCTACTGGTCCGCCCGAGGCGGGCGCACCATCAGGGTATGGACCAGGTCGACCGTATCGAGGATCTGAGCGAGGCAGAGTGTCTGCGGCTGCTCAGCACCGTGCCCATCGGGCGCGTGGTGTACACCGCGCACGCCCTGCTGCGGGTCGTGCCGGTGGCCTTCCAGGTCGAGGCCGACGGTCGACTGCTGCTCGCCCTGCTGCCCGACGACGCGGTGGCCCGGGCGCTGGACGGGACGGTGGCCGCCTTCCAGGCGGACCGGCTGGACGAGCGCAACCGGACCGGCTGGAGCGTGGTGCTGCACGGCCCGGCCGAGGTGGTCCGCGAGCCGCGGGCGCGGGCCGCCCTGCTGCGCTCCGGCCCGCGGCTGTGGCTGCCCGAGCCGCAGCCGATGTTCGTCCGGCTCACCGCCGAGCTGGTGACCGGCCGTCGGCTCCGTCCGCTCGCGCCGGCCGACCCGGTAACTGCCGACCCGGTAACTGACGATCCGGCAACCGCTGATCCGGTACCCCACGGTCAAGTGACCGGTCGGTAGGGCTACGCTCCACCCCGACGGGCACCCTTGGGATCCAAAGGAGCGCAGCATGACGGACTTCGCCACCCTCGACGAGCTGGCCGCGGCGGTCGGCACCGAACTCGGCACCAGCCAGTGGCACACCGTGACCCAGCAGCAGGTCAACCTGTTCGCCGAGGCCACCGGTGACCACCAGTGGATCCACGTGGACCCGGAGCGGGCCAAGGCCGGCCCGTTCGGCGGCCCGATCGCGCACGGCTACCTGACCCTCTCGCTGATCCCGCTGCTGGCCAAGGAGTGCTACAGCGTGGGCGGGATCCGGATGGCCGTCAACTACGGCTCCGACAAGGTGCGCTTCCCGGCGCCGGTACCGGTCGGCACTCCGGTGCGGGCCACCGCCGAGCTGCTCTCGGTGGACCAGGTGCCCGGCGGCCGGCAGGCGGTGGTCCGGTTCTCCATCGTCAGCGAGGGCAGCCCGAAGCCGCACTGCGTCGCCGAGACGATCACCCGCTTCTACGAGTGACCCGGCGGACAGCCGACCCTTCAGGACTGTGGACCTGACGCTGCGCCACGAACGGCGGGCGATCCAGCGATCCACCGCGCCCGGTCCGCATGCGTTGGGTAGTCTCCCGATGAAGTGTTGATCGTATCGAGCGGGCACCGGGTGACCGGGTGCCCGCTCGGCGTGGTGCCGCTGCCGTCCAACGCTCCTAGGAGGTGCCGTGTCCGGCTCCGTCCCCAGCCCGTCCCTCGCCCCCCGCCTGCGCGACCTGACGGCTGCCGGCTGGCGGCGGGTACGGACCGACCCCTTCGGCGCCGAGCCCACCGGTGCGCGCCTGCGGCGGATCCTGAGCAGCCCGAACTTCCAGGACGGCGCCTTCCGCAACCCGGTGCCGACCCGCCGACTGGTCTACGAGCGTTCGCCGCTGGAGATCACCCGGGCCCAGCTGACCGGCGGCCAGGGCCGCCGGCTGCCCGCCCAGCCGATCCCCGTGCACCAGCTGCGCTCCGCCGAGCTGGCCACCGCCCCCGCCTCCGGCCTGCGGCTGAGCTGGCTCGGCCACGCCACCGTGCTCGCCGAGCTGGACGGCCGCCGGGTGCTGTTCGACCCGGTCTGGGGCACGCGCTGCTCGCCCTTCCCGTGGATCGGACCCAAGCGGCTGCACCCGATGCCGATCCGACTGGCCGACCTCGGCCCGGTGGACGTCGTGGTGATCTCCCACGACCACTACGACCACCTGGACATGACCTCGATCCGGGCGCTGATCGGCAGCGGCGCGCAGTTCGCCGCCCCGCTCGGGGTGGGCGCACACCTGGAGCACTGGGGCGTGCCGGCCGAGCGGATCACCGAGCTGGACTGGTGGGAGTCGGCCGAGATCGCCGGCCTCACCCTGACCGCCACCCCGGCCCGGCACTACTGCAGCCGCGGCCCGCGCACCAGCACGCACTTCCTCTGGGCCTCCTGGGCGGTGGCCGGCCCCGAGCACCGGGTCTTCCACAGCGGCGACACCGGCTACTTCCCCGGCTTCGAGCGGATCGGCGCCGAGCTGGGCCCGTTCGACGCGACCATGGTGCAGGTCGGCGCCTACAGCGACTTCTGGCCCGAGGTGCACATGACCCCCGAGGAGGGGGTGCGGGCGCACCTGGACGTCAAGGGCGAGCTGCTGCTGCCGATCCACTGGGCCACCTTCAACCTGGCGCCGCACCCCTGGGAGGAGCCGGTGGAGCGGACGCTGGCGGCGGCTCAGGCGCTCGGTGCCACGGTGGCGGTGCCGGTGCCGGGCAAACCGTTCGAGCCGGCCGACCCGCCGCCCGCCCGGCTGTGGTGGCGCTCGGTGGCGGCGCTGCCCAAGGACGCCGAACGGCTCACCCCGGTCCCCGCCGTGCCGAACACCGAGAAGGTGCCGTCGCGCGAGGACGAGGTCCCCGCCTGACGCCGGTTCGTACGGCACCGGTGCACCGGACAGCGGTTCGTATCATGGCCCAATGACAGACGCACCGGCCGCCACCTTCCTCGACCTGCTCCAGATCGAGGAGTTGGAACAGAACCTGTTCCGCGGCCGGTGCCATGCCGGCGCCCCGCTGCGCGCCTTCGGCGGCCAGGTGGCCGCGCAGGCGCTGACCGCCGGCGGGCGCACCCTGGAGCCGGGGCGCCACGTGCACTCGCTGCACGGCTACTTCCTGCGCCCGGGCGACCCGGCCCGCCCGATCGTCTACCAGGTGGAACGGATCCGCGACGGCCGCTCCTACGCCACCCGGCGGGTGACGGCGGTTCAGCGCGGCGAGGCGATCTTCACCCTCTCGGCCTCGTTCAAGTCCTCCGAGGTCTCCGGCGACCGCCGGCGCACCATGCCGCAGGTCCCGGGCCCGGAGGAGCTGCCCGACCCGTTCCCGGTCTGGGCCGAGGCCGACCCGGAGGACTTCCGCAAGGCGGCCGGCTTCCGCTCGCTGGACATCCGGTTCATCCCCTCGGACGCCAAGGGCCTGCCGCCGGAGTGCGAGGGGGTGCCGCAGCAGTTCGTCTGGCTGCGCTCCGCCTCGCCGCTGCCGGCCGACGACCCGCTGCTGCAGGTCTGCGCGCTGACCTACCTGTCCGACCTCACCCTGGCCTCCACCACCGCCCTGCACCTGCAGCCGCACCGGTTCCAGCGGCACGAGCCGCCGCGGATCACGCTGGCCTCGCTGGACCACGCGATGTGGTTCCACCGCCCGTTCCGGGCCGACCAGTGGCTGCTCTTCGCCCAGCGCAGCCCGTCGGTCTCGGACGGCCGCGGCCTGGCGCTCGGCGAGTTCTACGACCGGGACGGGGTACTGGTGGCCTCCGCCGTCCAGGAGACCCTGCTGCGCGAGCGCAAGCCGGTCCGGGCCACCCGCCCCCCGCAGGAGTGAATGCGAGCACGTTCCGTTTACCGGATATGACGCAGCGTCAGTTCGTGTGCCATGCTGACAGACGCTCTGCTCGGTCCGACTGAAAGCCGCCCGATCCATGTCCGTCCAGACGGTCACGTTCTCCTACGGGTGGCGCGGCCAGGCCACCGACCGGGCGCTGCGGGCCCGGTTGCTCCCGGTCACCCTGCTGGCCTGCGCCGCGGGCTGCCTGCTGCACGCACCGGTCGCGGTGCTGCGGCACTGCCACCCGGTGCCCGGCTGCACCCCGCCGATGCTGATACTGCTCACCGCGATGTTCATCGGCGGCTTCGAGACCCAGGCCGCCGATCTGGCCCGGGCGCTGCTGCGCCCCGGTCTGCTGCTGGCCGGGCTCGGGGTGGCGCTGGTGCTGCGGATGGTGGTGCTGCTCGGCGCCGAGCGGGCCGCCGACTGCTGGCCCGAGCAGCACCAGGCGCTCTGGCTGGTGGTGGGCCTCTCGCTGACCGCCACCATGCCGGTGGCCGGCGCCGCCCAGACCTGGGGCGCCAAGGCGCAGGCGGACGCCTCGCTCAGCCTCGGCCTGGTGCTGGCCACCACGCTGCTGAGCCCGCTGACCGTGCCGCTCGGCCTGGCCCTGGCCGAGGAGCCGGAGGCCCCGGGCCCGCGGGCGGTGCTGGACGGTCTGGCCCGGGCCGACGGCACCTGCCGGTTCATGCTGCTCTGGGTGGCCGCCCCCTGCCTGGCCGGGCTGGCCACCCGCCGACTCACCGGGCGGCTGCGCGGCGGCCGGCCACGGGCCCGGGCGCTGCCCTGGGTCCGGCTCCTCGGACTGCTCAACGCGCTCGGGCTGACCTGCCTCAACGCGGCCGGCGTCTTCGGCGAGATCGCGCTGCGGCCCCGGCCGGTGCTGGTGGCGCTCGCCCTGGTCTCGGGCGTCGCGGTCTGCGCGGCGCCGTTCGCGGTCGGCTGGTGCGCCTGGTTCGCGGCCCGCCGCGCGCACCCGGGCCCCGGCGAGGCCGCGGCGCTGACCCTGGCCACCGGCATGAACAACACCAGCGCCGCGGCCGCGCTCGCGGGCACCCAGTTCAGCGGGCATCCGGCGGTGCTGCTGCCGATCTTCTTCTACGGGATGGCCCAGCAGCTCCTGGCCGCGGCCGTGCCGGCGGTACTCCGTCGGCGATAGCCCTGATCGGGGTGTGACGCGTGGGGTCGCTGTGGCGCTGAACCAGAGCCGAGCGGATGCATGATCCAAGTCGCCGCGTCCCGCCGGTACGGCGTTCACCCCTGTGTAGTCATCGTTTAACACCCGACTGGAATGCTGACCATCATGGACGAATCGCGCTTCCCGGCCCGCCCGCTGACGGGCCCCGCCGGCACTCCGGGCACTCCGGAGGCACCGCGCTTCCCGCTGCCCCAGCGCCACCGCCGGCTGCTCGCCTGCGCCGCCGTGGTGGCCTCGGTCGCGCTCGGCGGCCTCAGCGTGGGTGCCACCGTGGAGACGTTCGAGCACCAGCCCTTCCTGATCGGCGCCAGCGCCTCGCGCTGAGCGGACCCTCCCGGGCGGGCATCAGCCCTTGCGGGAGTGGCGGCCGGTCCCCGGGGCGGGCTGCAGGTTCAACTCGGCGGCATAGCGCGCGGCGGGGGCCAACAGGGTCCAGCCCGTGCGGGCCGGCACACCCGGGCCGTCGGCGGCGGCGGGCGCGATCAGCCGCATCCGGTGCAGCAGGTCGAGCACCTCGCGCCGGAACGCGGCCCGGTCCGCCAGATGCGCGCGGCGCCAGTCGGCGTCGGCCCCGTGCTCGCCACTGCAGCACTCGTCGGCGACGTCCCCGAGGATCCCGTCTATCAGCGCCTCGGCGATCGGCACGCCGACCGGGGCGGGCTCGGCGGGCAGCGGGCGCAGTTGGTCGACCAGCCGCTCGACCAGCAGCAGCGCCGCGTGCGCCAGCGTGTCGGGGCCGGGCAGCCGAAGGTCCGTCAACTCGTCGGCCGGGTCGAGCAGCGCGAAGCCCTCGCTGCGGATCTCGGTGGCCAGTCCCAGGAAGTCCGCGAAGGTCTCGATCTCCCGCTGCCGCGACTCCAGCAGCCACTCCCGCTCCAGCGCGGTGAGGTCGGCCAGCAGCAGCACCGGCGACTCGGCCAGCCGCCGTCGCACCGCCACCGGGATCGTGGTGCGCGGCACCGGCGGGTCCTGCGGCCGCGCCGGGCGGCAGCCGGCGGCCAGCGCGGCGGCCAGCGCGTGGTCCACCCCGACCCACTCCTCGCCGGCGGCCCTGCTGAGCACCTGCCACTCGGTCAGCAGGTCGATCGCCAGGTCGATCGCCTCAGCGTCCGACGCTTCGAAAGTTGGCGATATCGACTCTGCGATCCGCGCCGCCAGCTGCCCCACCGGCCACCGCTGCGGCCCCAGCAGCAGCACCGACAGCCCCGCTGCCAGCGCCGCGTACCCCCGCGGGGTGAAGGAGCCGAGGCCGCGCTGCGCGCCCGCCCCCAGCGGCGTCTTCACCAGCCGGGCGAAGGAGCCGGAGACGATCAGCGGATACCCCAGCAGCTCGGCGAAGCGTTCCGTCAACCACTGCGCATGACGGTGGATCAGCGCAAAGGCCTGTGCGTGCGGGCCGGTGGCCGTCACCAGCGGGTGCGCCAGCAGCATCCGCGCGGCGGCCCGCCGCTCGGTCGCCAGCGCCGCCTCCGCATCGGCCTTGCGATGGCGTCCGCCACTTCGGCGGGGGGCGGCGACCTGGCTGCCGTCGGCCTGCCGTCGCCCACGCCGGGCCCGGGGTACCGAGTGACGCACCGTCGGCCCGTGCCACCAGCTGACCGCCACCAGGTCCCCGTCGCCGGGCCTGGGCGCGGTGCCGAAGTGCCGGGCGCCGTAGAGGCCGAAGGCGTCGGTGAAGAGCTCGTGGGCCTGCTCGGGTTCGCACCCGGCGAACCGCTCGGCCAGCCGCAGCAGCTCCGCCGCCTCGCACTGACGGCCCGACACCGTGGCGCTCGCGGCCACCGGCTCGGCCGGTCTCGCCGCCCGGCGCAGGGTCAGCGTGCCGACGGCCGGCTCGGTGCCACGCAGCGCTCCGCCCCCGTTCACGCACCCCTCCGCCGTGCTGCCACTTCCGCCCTGGTCCGGGATCAGCCCTGAGTCCCGACGGGACAGCCTAAGGCACCATCCCCGCTCGGTGACGCAGGCTTGGACCCTAGAGGGCCGACGCACCGAAAGCTCCGCCTACGCGTCGGTAACAGCCTCTTCCGGCCACCCGCCGACGTCGCCTATCGTGCCTGGACGGCAACTTCGGCGGGATCCTGATCGTCCGGGACCGGATCCGCCACCTCACCGAGGGCCCGGCCCGCTGACCAGCCCGGAGGGCTCCACCGCATGTTGACCAGCCTCGCCACCTTCGCCGACAGCAAGCTCGCCGGCCGGGCCAAGGGTCTGCTGACCGCCTTCGCCGCCACCTCGGCCGCGCACCTCGGCTCGCTGCTGACGGACACCCATGTGGTGGAGCAGGCCACCAAGCCGGCCCTGATGCCGCTGCTGGCCGCCCACGCGGTGAGCGGCGCCGAGCGGCTGCCGCGGCTGCTGGCCCCCGCCCTGCTGGCCAGCACGGCGGGCGACACGCTGCTGCAGGTCGACGCGGAACCGGCCTTCCTGGCCGGTATGGGTGCCTTCGCCACCGCGCACGTCTGCTACATCACCATGTTCGCCCAGCAGGGCGCGCTGACCGACCGTCGGCGGATCGCCATCACCGCGGCCGCCTACGCGACGGCCTGGGCGGTGATGCTCAGCCGGCTCTGGCCGGGCCTGGGCACCCTGAAGGTCCCGGTGGCCGGCTACAGCCTGCTGCTGGCCGGCACCGCCGTCACCGCCGCCGGCCTCGGCCTGCGCGGGGGCCTGGGCGGCGGCCTCTTCCTGCTCTCCGACACCCTGATCGCCACCCGCCTGGCCGGCTGGAAGCAGCTGCCCGGACACGAGTTCTGGATCATGTCCACCTACATCACCGCCCAGTACCTGCTGGCCACCGCGGCGCTGAAGGCCGAGCAGGAGAACTGAGCGTCAGAGCGCCAGGTCGACGACGACGGGCGCGTGGTCCGAGGTGCCCTTGCCCTTGCGGGCCTCACGGTCCACGTAGCTGTCGGTGACGGCGGCGGTGAACGGGGCGTTGCCGTAGACCAGGTCGATCCGCATGCCGCGGTTCTTCGGGAAGGCGAGCTGGCGGTAGTCCCAGTAGGTGTAGGGGCGGTCGTACTTGAGGGCGCGGGGCACCACGTCGGCCAGGCCGGCCTCGCGCAGGTTGGCCAGGGCCGCGCGCTCCAGCGGGGTCACATGGGTCTGGCCCTCGAAGGCGGCGGTGTCGAAGACGTCCTCGTCGGTCGGCGCCACGTTGTAGTCGCCGAGCACCGCGAACGGCCGCTCCCCCGCCGCGTCGGCGAGCACGTCCTGGCGCAGCGTCTCCAGCCAGTCCAGCTTGTAGCGGTAGTGCGCGTGGTCGACCTCGCGCCCGTTCGGCACGTAGACCGACCAGACCCGCACCGGACCGCAGGTGGCCGCGATGGCGCGCGGCTCCAGCGAGGGCAGCAGCGCGTCGTCGGCCAGGTAACCGGGCTGGCCGGGCAGGTCGCGGACCACGTCCGCGAAGCCGACCCTGGAGAGGATCGCCACGCCGTTCCACCGGCCGGTGCCGTGCGCCTCGGTCTCGTAGCCCAGCGCCCGGACCTCCTCGTAGGGGAAGGCGTCGGTGGCGCACTTCAGCTCCTGCAGGCAGACCACGTCGGGCTTGGCGCTCTCCAGCCACTCCAGCAGCTTGGGCAGCCGCGCGGTCACGGAGTTGATGTTCCAGGTGGCGATGCGCAGGGTCACGACGGAGGCCTTCAGCTAGCGGACGACAGGGACAGTTCGAAGACGAGGACGGGCGCCCCTTCGGGTCACCCGTCCTCGAATCTACCGCCGGTCACCGACAACTCATCGTGTTGGCCGCACCACCGCCGCCGACCCGCCGCCGCGCCGCACCGGTTCGGCCGCCGCGACCCAGCGCCCGTCCGGCAGGTGCTCGACCCCGGTGGCCGCGCCGATCTCGGGGTTCAACGTGAACACCTGCCCGAGCGCCTCGAGCCTGGCCCGTTCGGGCAGCGACAGGAAGGCCGGCTCGGCCTCGGTGGCGGACCGGTTGCGCTGGCTGGCGCGCGGCGCGGCGATCGCCTGCTCCAGGGTCAGGCCGCGGTCGATCCGCCCGACCAGCACCTGCAGCACGGTGGTGATGATGGTGGCCCCACCGGGCGAGCCGGCCGCGAAGGCCACCTCGCCGTCGCGCAGCACGATGGTCGGCGAGATCGAGGAGCGCGGCCGCTTGCCGGGCCCGGGCAGGTTGGGGTCGGGGACCCCGGGCGTGTTGGGCACGAAGGAGAAGTCGGTCAACTCGTTGTTGAGCAGGAACCCGCGCCCGGGGACGGTGATCGCGCTGCCGCCGGTCTGCTCGATGGTGAGGGTGTACGAGACCACGTCGCCCCACTTGTCGGCGACGGTCAGGTGGGTGGTGTTCGGCCCCTCGTAACTCTCCTGCACCGCCGGTCCCGAGGAGGCGCAGTCGGCCGGGTGGTACGGGTCGCCGGGCGCCAGCGGACTGCTCAGCGCGTGCGCCGGATCGATCAGGCAGGCCCGCCCGGCGGCGTAGTCCTCGGAGAGCAGCTGACGGGTCGGCACCTGCTCGAAGGCGGGGTCGCCGACCCAGCGGTTGCGGTCGGCGAAGGCGATCCGGGAGGCCTCCAGGAAGCGGTGGTAGTACTGCGTGCTGTCCACCCGGGAGAGGTCGCCGGTCTCCTGCAGCAGGTTGAGCGCCTCGCCCACGGTGGTCCCGCCGGAGGAGGACGGGGCGATGCTGTACACGTCGTAGTCGCCGTACTCGACGTGGGTGGGCGCCTGCCGGTGCACCTGGTAGCCGGCCAGGTCGCCGGCGTCCAGCTTGCCGGTGCGCACCACCCGGCTGCTGGCCGGGTCGACCGGCGGGTGCTGCACGGTCTGCACGATGTCGGCGCCGATGTCGCCCTGGTAGAGGGCCTTGACCCCGTCCCGGCCGAGTTCGCGGTAGGTGCCGGCGAGGTCGGGGTTGCGCAGCACCGAGCCGACGGCGGGCAGCTGCCCGCCGGGCAGGAAGAGCTGGCGGGAGGCCGGGAAGTCCTGGAACCGGGCCTGGTTGAGGGCGGTCTGGTCCCGGAAGGTCTGGTCGACCGTGAAGCCGTGGTCGGCGATCTTCTCGGCGGGCTTGAGCAGCTCGCCGAGCGGCCGGCTGCCCCACAGGTCGAGGGCCTGCTGCCAGGTGGCGGCGGTGCCGGGCACGCCGACCGAACGGCCGCTGGTGACGGCGTCGGCGAAGGCCAGCGGCCGGCCGTTCTCCAGGAAGAGCGAGCTGTCCGCCGAGAGCGGCGCCCGCTCCCGGCCGTCCAGGGTCTGCACCCGCCCGGTCCGGGCGTCGTAGTAGACGAAGTAGCCGCCCCCGCCGATCCCGGAGGAGTAGGGCTCGGTCACCCCGAGCGCGGCGGCGGTGGCGACGGCGGCGTCCACGGCGTTGCCGCCCTTGCGCAGCACCTCGATGCCGGCGGCGGTGGCGTCGGCGTCCACCGAGGCGACCGCCCCGCCGTAGCCGACGGCCTCGGGGACCTTCGGAGTGAGTGGATCGGCCTGCGCGGGGACGACGGTCCCCAGCGCGGCGGATGCCAGGGCGAGCGCGAGCGGTAAGGCGAGACGGGTCGGAACGCGCATCGGGCAGACCTCCTGAGTCGGCGTCAGGTCCCTGTTCTATCCGAAGCTGCCATTGAGGTGAACCCCACGCCGCACCCGGGTTCACTGCCGCCACGGCGGCGCGGGCCCGACCAGACTGGTCCGACGGGCGGAACGGACGAGAGGTACGGGTCGCATGCGGCGGTCGCACAACGAGCGGCTCGAGCGGGATCGCCAGGAGCGGGTACGGAAGCTGCGCGAGCTGCGGGGACAGGCCCGGGACGCGGCCGAGCGCTCCCAGCACCAGCGCAGGGGCCGCCGGGCCGAGGGCGCCGCGGTCTGGACGGACGGCCGACTGCCGTTCCTGGACGCCGGCAAGGGCCTGCTGCGCAAGATCTTCCCCGACCACTGGTCCTTCCTGCTCGGCGAGCTCGCCCTGTACAGCTTCACCCTGCTGCTGCTCACCGGGGTCTACCTGACCTTCTTCTTCAAGCCCTCGATGGGCGAGGTCGTCTACCAGGGCAGCTACGCGCCCCTGCACGGCGTCCGGATGACCGAGGCCTTCGCCAGCACCCTGGCGATCAGCTTCGACGTCCGCGGCGGCCTGCTGATCCGTCAGATGCACCACTGGGCGGCGCTGGTCTTCGTCGCCGCCATCGGGGCGCACATGCTGCGGATCTTCTTCACCGGCGCCTACCGCCGCCCCCGCGAGATCAACTGGCTGCTCGGCCTGACGCTGTTCCAGCTCGCCCTGGTCGAGGGCTTCGCCGGCTACTCGCTCCCCGACGACCTGCTCTCCGGCACCGGCTTGCGCACCGCCCAGGGCTTCATGCTGGCCATCCCGCTGGTCGGCAGCTACCTGGCCTTCTTCGCCTTCGGCGGCGAGTGGCCGGGCCAGGACATCATCCCGCGCCTGTACTCCACCCATGTGCTGCTGCTGCCCGGGCTGCTGCTGGGCCTGGTGACGGCCCATCTGATCCTGGTCTTCTACCTCAAGCACACCCAGTGGGCCGGGCCGGGGCGCAGCGGGCGGAACGTGGTGGGCCAGCCGTTCTTCCCGCACTTCGTCGCGAAGACGGGGGGCCTGGCGGCGATGGTCTTCGGCCTGATGGCACTGCTGTCCGCCGTCGCCCAGATCAACCCGATCTGGACCTACGGCCCCTACCGCCCCGACCAGGACTCCACGGATGCGCAGCCGGACTGGTACATGGGCTTCCTCGAGGGCGCCCTGCGCCTGATGCCGGGAGTCGAGACGCGGGCCTGGGGGCACACCATCGCCTGGAACCCGCTGGTCCCGGCGGTGCTCTTCCCGCTGGTCCTGTTCATGCTGCTCTACGCCTACCCGTTCGTGGAGCAGTGGATCACCGGCGACCGCGGCGAGCACCACCTCTGCGACCGCCCGCGCAACCGGCCCACCCGCACCGCCATCGGCGTCGCATCCTTCACGGGCTATGCGGTGCTCCTGATCGCGGGCGGCCAGGACGTCATCGCCTACAAGTTCAACGTCTCCGTCAACGCCCTCAACTGGACCCTGCGGATCGCGCTCTTCCTCGCCCCCCTGCTCGCCTTCTGGCTCACCCGCTGGCTCTGCCTGGCCCTGCAGTCCCACGACCGCGCCCGGGTCAGCGGGGGCACCCCCACCGGCTTCGTCCACCAGACCCCCGAAGGCGGCTTCGAGCAGGACCACGACCCGCTGACGGCGCAGGAGAAGTACACGCTGACGGCGGATCAGCCCCCGGAGCCGGTCGAGGCGGCGGACGCGTCCCGCGGTGAGCGGGTGCGGGCGGCGGTGAGCGAGTGGTACTACCGGGACCGGGACCCGGAGCGGTAGGACAGCGCGGCAGAACCGATCAGGATTCGAGAAGCGTCGGCCACCCGCCCGCGCCTAGCGTTTGAGCCATGACGAACATCGAGTCCATCACCCTCGAGGTGGCCGACCCCACGGCCGCCGCTCACTTCTACTCCGCCGCCTTCGGCCTGGACACCCGGCTCCGCCTGCGGGCCACGGCGGCACCGACGACCGGCTTCCGCGGCTTCACCCTCTCCCTCACCACCTCCCGGCCGGGCAACGTCGACGCGCTGATCAACGCCGCCCTCGAGGCCGGCGCCACCACCCTCAAGCCCGCGACGAAGTCGATCTGGGGCTACGGCGGCACCGTGCAGGCTCCGGACGGGACGGTCTGGAAGGTCGCGACCTCCGCCAAGAAGGACACCGGCCCGGCCACCAAGGAGTTCGACGAGCTGGTGCTCCTGCTGGGCGTCGAGGACATGGCGGCGAGCAAGCGGTTCTACGTCGAGCACGGCCTCACCGTGGCGAAGAGCTTCGCCCGGATGTACGTGGAGTTCGCGGCCGACTCGGGCCCCGTCAAGCTGGGGCTGTACCGGCGCCGGGCGCTCGCCAAGGACGCCGGCGTCACGCCCGAGGGCACGGGAGCGCACCGGATCGCGATCGGCGCCGCTGCCGGGGCGTTCACCGACCCGGACGGGTACGCCTGGGAGCCCAGCAGCTCACCGGCTCTCACCGTCTGAGCGCCGCGCGTACTGGAAGACGAAGCCGACCACGCCCGGGACCAGCAGTCCGAAGCCGATCAGCGCCAGCCAGGCCCCGAAGACCACGCCCAGGGCGAGCACGGTGACGCCCACGGCGGTCAGCAGCGGGTAGCCGCTGGCCGGCGCGAAGAAGTCCAACGGGCCCGCACCCTCGGCGATCTCGGCGTCGGCGCGGTCCTGCGGGCGCCGGGCCCGGCGCAGGTACTGGGTCCAGAAGAAGGCCGCGACCAGCGCGGACATCAGGAAGGCCACGATCAGCGCGGCCTTGCCGCCCGGCTCGTGGGCGAAGACGCCGTAGACGGCGGCCATCACGCCGAAGAAGCCGGCCCAGCCGGTGAAGAGGTACGCCTCGGTCTTCACGGCGACTCCTCCTGGGGTTCGAGCACCGCTCGGCTGTACTGCGGGTGGTGCAGGTCGAAGGCCGGGCACTCGGAGCGGATCCGGGGCATGGCGTGGAAGTTGTGCCGCGGCGGCGGGCAGGAGGTGGCCCACTCCAGCGAACGGCCGTAGCCCCAGGGGTCGTCCTCGGTGACCTTCGGCGCGTGCCCGGCGGTCCACCAGACGTTGTAGAGGAACGGCAGGGTGGACAACCCGAGCAGCACGGCGCCGATCGTGGAGACGGTGTTCAGCGTGGTGAAGCCGTCCGAGGCCAGGTAGTCGGCGTAGCGGCGCGGCATGCCGGCCGCGCCCAGCCAGTGCTGCACCAGGAAGGTGGTGTGGAAGGCCGGGAGGAGCAGCCAGAAGTGCAGTCGGGCCAGCCGCTCGTCCAGCATCCGCCCGGTCATCTTGGGCCACCAGAAGTAGAAGCCGGCGAAGGTGGCGAAGACCACCGTGCCGAACAGCACGTAGTGCAGGTGGGCGACGACGAAGAAGCTGTCCGAGACCTGGAAGTCGATCGGCGGGGCCGCCAGCAGTACTCCGGTCAGGCCGCCGAGGAGAAAGGTGACCAGGAAGCCGATCGCGAAGAGCATCGGGCTCTCGAAGGAGAGCGAGCCGCCGAGCATGGTGCCGATCCAGTTGAAGAACTTCACCCCGGTGGGCACCGCGATCAGCAGCGAGGTCAGCGAGAAGAACGGCAGCAGCACCTGCCCGGTGACGAACATGTGGTGCGCCCAGACCACCGCGGACAGCGCGGTGATCGCGATGGTGGCGGCGATCAGCCCGTAGTAGCCGAAGATCGGCTTGCGGCTGAAGACCGGGATGATCTCGCTGATGATGCCGAAGAACGGCAGCGCCACGATGTAGACCTCGGGGTGCCCGAAGAACCAGAACAGGTGCTGCCAGAGCAGCGCGCCGCCGTTGGCCGGGTCGAACACGTGCGTGCCGAACCGGCGGTCGGCCTCGAGCGCGAGCAGCGCGGCGGTCAGCACCGGGAAGGCGAGCAGCGCCAGGATCGAGGTGAAGAGCACGTTCCAGGTGAAGATCGGCATCCGGAAGAGCGTCATGCCGGGTGCGCGCAGGCAGACCACCGTGGTGATGAAGTTGACCGCGCCCAGGATGGTGCTCATACCGGCCACCACCAGGCCCATGGTCCACAGGTCGCCGCCGGTGCCCGGGCTGCGCACCGGCCCGTTCAGCGGCGCGTAGGCGAACCAGCCGAAGGAGGCGGCGCCGCCGCTGGTGAAGAAGCCGGAGACCACCATCAGGCCGCCGAACAGGAACACCCAGTAGGTGAAGGCGTTCAGCCTCGGGAACGCGACGTCCGGGGAGCCGATCTGCAGGGGCATCACGGCGTTGGCGAAGCCGGCGAAGGTGGGGGTGGCGAAGAGCAGCATCATCACCGTGCCGTGGATGGTGAAGAGCTGGTTGTACTGCTCGTTGCTGAACAGCTGCAGGCCCGGGCGGGCCAGCTCGGCGCGCATCAGCAGGGCCAGGATCCCGGCGAACAGGAAGAAGCCGAAGGAGGTGGCCAGGTAGAGGTTGCCGATCACCTTGTGGTCGGTGGTGGTCAGCCACCCCAGCACCCGGGCGCCCCGGCGCAGTCGTGCCCCGCTCGGCGCCGCCGCCTGCGCGACCTGCGTCATCCGACCTCCTCGCCGAACCGACCAGCACCGCCCGTCGTGACACGCGCACGGACGGTGCTCATGCAACCACGTAAACCGGTTGATGGACCGTCAGGCCAGCCGCGACACTCGCTGCATGAACGTGATCAACGCACGGAAGGCGGTTCTCGAACACTTTCGCTGGGACGGCGGACACGCCGATGTCTGGTCCGTCTTCCGCGACGGACCGGCCCTGGCCGCGACGGTGCGGGCCCTGGTCGAGCCGTTCCGCTCGGCCGGCGTCACGGCGGTGGCCGGGGTGGAGTCGCGCGGCTTCCTGCTCGGCGCGGCGGCCGCCATCGAACTCGGCGTGGGCTTCGTCGCGGTCCGCAAGGCCGCGGGGCTGCTCCCGGGGCCGAAGCTCAGCCGGGACGCGGAGCCCGTTGATTGTCGCTTTGTGGGCAGCTCCTCCGCTGCGGGCGGGTGCCGCCTCGTCCCTCGGCAGCCCCCACCCTTCGCTACGTCGCAGCCCAGTCGCTCGGACTACCTAAGGCCCCGCCACACCCTGCGCCTGCAGCGGTCCGCGCTCTGCGAGCGGGACCGGGTGCTGCTGGTGGACGACTGGATCGAGACCGGCAGCCAGGCGGCCGCCGTGCGCGAGCTGGTCCGCGAGTGCGGCGCGGGATGGGCCGGCTGCGCGGTGATCGTCGACCAGCTGACGGGCGGCCGGCGGCCCGCGCTCGGCCCGATCCACGGCCTGCTGAGGGCCGATCAGCTGCCGGCGGTCCCGGGGAGCTGATCAGCGCTCGGCGCGGCTGCGCTTGACCGTGCGGAAGCGCCGGGCCACCGCCCGGGCCAGGTCGGCGGCGCCGATCAGGCCGGCCTCGTTGCCGAGCGCGGCCGGCACGATCTGCGCCTCCGGGCGGAAGCCGCGGCCGGTCAGGGTGCGGCGGAACGCCTCCTTGGCCGGAGCCAGCAGCAGCTCGCCCGCCGCCGAGACACCGCCGCCGACCACGAACCGCCCGGGGTCCAGGGCGGCGGCCAGATTGGCCAGGCCCACCCCCAGCCAGGTGCCGATGTCGTGCAGCAGCTCCACCGCCATCGGGTCGCCCTCCTGGGCGGCCTCGGTGACCAGCGGCCCGGTGATCGCGGCGACCTCGCCGCCGGCCCTGGCCAGCAGCGGCTGGGCCACCGGCGACTCGGCCGCGGCCAGCTCGCGGGCCTCGCGGACCAGCGCGTTGCCGGAGGAGTACTGCTCCCAGCAGCCCCGGTTGCCGCAGGGGCAGCGGTGCCCGCCCGGGACCACCTGCATGTGGCCGAACTCCCCGGCCAGCCCGTACCGCCCGCGGTCCACGTAGCCGTGCCGGACCACCGCGCCGCCGATCCCGGTGCCCAGGGTGATCATCGCCAGCAGGTCCTCGCCGCGACCGGCGCCGAACCGCCACTCGGCCCAGGCCGCCGCGTTGGCGTCGTTCTCCACCACCACGGGGAACTTCAGCCGGGCGCTGAGCGCGTCCCGCAGCGGTTCGTCGCGCCAGTTCAGGTGCGGGGCGAAGAGCACCCGGGAGCGGTCCGAGTCCACCCAGCCGGCGGCGCCGATGCCCACCGCGTGCACGTCATGACGGTCCGCCAGCTCCAGCACCAGCTCCACGATGACGTCCTCGACCACCTTGGGGCTCTTGCTCTTGTGCGGGGTCTCGGTGCGCAGCTGCTCGACGATCTTCCCCTCGCCGTTCACCACCCCGGCGACCACCTTGGTGCCGCCGATGTCGATTCCGATGGTGGGCAGCCGAAGCACCCCGGCGGGCAGCGAGCGACGGCGCTTGTCGGCACCGTACCGGTCGACCCCGCGCGAGCCGCGGCTGAGCAGGGCGGGCAGAACAGGTTGGCCACTGCGGCCGCTGGACTGTGTCACGACCGCGACGATACGCCGAAGCCGGTGGGAATTGGCTGGCGGGATCCTGAGTGTTGGCCGGGGTGCTGCATCAGGTGCACCCGCTCAGGTGACAGACTAGGGGCGGTCACACCGGGGATTCTCATGCACACGTGATCTTCCTCTCAGGTTTCCCCCAGGCTCGGGGGCAACCGACCATGCGTTCATGTCGTCCCCCTTACATGGATAGCGCACCGGGCAAGCGGGGTCCGGGCGGTCAGCAACCGGATACGAGATATAGATGCAACTGACAGGTCAGCCGTTCCTGATCCTTACGATCATCCTGGTGCCGGTCTCCATCGCGGTGGCCCTGCTGCTCTGGGGTCGGGTGAAGGGGCCGAAGCCGGTGCAGTCGCTGGCCCGGCTGGTGATGCTGCTGTTCTGCCAGGCGACGGCCGTGACCATGGTGTTCGTGCTGGTCAACAACGCGAACCTGATCTACGGCAGCTGGGGCGACCTGCTCGGTGACGACAGCCACGTGCGCGCCGTGCCGGCCCCGCCGACCAGCGGCGGCGACACCGGCCAGACCGGTCAGAGCCCGAAGCCGGGCAACGACGCCAAGCCGGGCAACAAGGTGCTGCAGCAGTTCAAGGCCGTGGACGACCCGGCCGTACCGAACGACGTGCAGACCACCGACGTCAAGGGCCAGCTGTCCGGGGTGGACGGCGAGGTCAACGTCTGGCTGCCCCCGCAGTACAACGACCCGGCGTACAAGGACAAGAAGTTCCCGGTGGTCGAGCTGTTCCCGGGCTTCCCCGGCTCCTCGAAGACCTGGTTCGGTTCGCTGAAGGTCTCCGAGCAGCTCAAGCCGCTGATGCAGAGCGGCCAGGTCACCCCGTTCATCCTGGTCTCGCCGCGGACCCAGCTGATCAGCACCACCGTCGACACCGGCTGCGCGGACGTGCCCGGCAAGGTGAACGCGGACACCTGGCTCTCGCGTGACGTGCCGCAGATGATCCTGGACAACTTCCGGGCCGACCCCTCCGCCGACCGCTGGGCCGTGGCGGGGTACTCGGCGGGTGCACACTGCGCCGACCGGATGGCGCTGCTGCACCCCGACCGCTACCGCGCGGCGGTCAGCCTCTCCGGCTACAGCAACCCGGGCGCCGAGGGCCTGGCGCTCACCGCCAAGGACCCGAAGCTGAAGGAGACCGCCAACCCGCTGTACATCCTGCAGCACGCGCAGACCCCGCCGAAGGTCGCGCTGTACCAGAGCGGCGACAAGGGCGACGGCTACGAGGACGGCCAGGCGCTGGCCGCCGCCGCGAAGTCGCCGACCACGGTCAGCGTGGTGCTGACCACCGGGCCGCACACCCCGTCGCTGTGGCGGCCGATGGTGCCGGACGTCTTCAAGTGGCTGAGCGGCATCATTCCGGCCCAGCACTGAACGACGGCCCAGCACCGGTTTCGTTTCTGCTCCACCCGGGTGGCCTCGCCCGCCGCCCGGGCGATGCTCCGCCGGGAACCGGCCGCGGCCGCCCCTACGATCGGACATGACCAAGCGACGAGGCGAACCCGCCCGGCCCGGCCTGCTGCGACGTACCGGTGAATGGTGTGCCCGGCACTGGCTGGCGGTGATCGTCCTCTGGCTGCTCGCGCTGGTCGGGGTGCTGGTGGCCAACCAGCAGGTCGGCGGCTCCTACTCCGACGACTTCTCGCTCCCGGACACCCAGTCCGGCCGCGGTCTGAACGTGCTGAAGGCGCACGACCCGGCCGCCGGCGGCACCAGCTCCCAGGTGGTACTGCACGCCGGGCAGCCGCTCACCGCCTACGAGACCCAGATCGGCCAGACGGTCAGCAACCTCCAGGGGCTGCCGCACGTGATCTCGGTGCAGAACCCGGTGCCGCCCGGCGCCCAGCCGCCGCCCGGCCCGACCACCGGACCGCTCTCCACCGACGGCCGGACCGCCTACATCACCGTCCGCTTCGACTCCAACCCCACCTCGCTGGGCACCGGTTACCTGCACCAGGTGGACGGCGCCACCGCCGACCTGCGCGGCGCCGGCGTACAGGTCGAGTACGGCGGCGCGCTGGGCGAGCTGGCCCGGCCGGTGGCGGACGACCGCAGCAGCGAGGCGATCGGCTTCGCGGTGGCGATCGTGGTGCTGCTGATCGGCTTCGGCAGCGTGATCGCCGCCGGCATGCCGCTGGTCACCGCGCTGATCAGCGTGATCGCCGGAGTCAGCTGCCTGGGCCTGTTGGCGGCCGCCTTCACCTTCGCCAGCGTCTCGCCGACCCTGGCCACCATGATCGGCCTCGGCGTCGGGATCGACTACGCGCTGTTCCTGCTCACCCGGCACCGGCAGAACGTGATGGACGGGGTGGACCCGGTGCTCAGCGCCGGCCAGGCGGCCACCACCAGCGGTCGGGCGGTGCTGGTCTCCGGCTGCACGGTGATCATCGCGCTCACCGGCCTGTCGGTCTCCGGGATCAGCTTCATCAGCAAGCTCGGCGTGGCCGCCGCCGTCACCGTGGTCACCGCGGTGCTCGGCGCGCTCACCCTGGTGCCCGCCATGCTCGGGCTGGTCGGCCGCCGGATCGACCGGTACCACCTGCGCACCCCGGTCGCCGAGACGCCGCAGAACGCCACCGGGGAGGCCACCGGCGGCTGGCACCGCTACGCCCAGCGGGTGGAGCGCCGACCGTGGTGGTTCGTGAGCGGCGGGCTGGCGGTGATCGCGATCCTGGCCATCCCGCTCTTCTCGATCCAGCTCGGCCACATCGGCGACGGCGCGGACCCGACCAGCTTCACCGACCGGCGCGCCTTCGACCTGATGTCGGCCGCCTTCGGCCCCGGCTCCAACGGGCCGCTGACCGTGGTGGTGGACCAGAGCGCGGTGCCGTCCGGGGACCGCGCCGCGCTGTCCGGCAATCTGACCAAGGCGCTCACCGGCGTCCCGCACCTGTCCAGCTTCACGCCGGTGCAGACCACCTCGGACGGCGACGTGCTGATCAGCACGGTCTTCTCCACCAACTCGCCGCAGGACAAGGCCACCACCGACCTGGTCAACAACCTCAAGGACCACGTGCTGCCGGGCGCGGTGGCCGGCACCGCGGCGAGCGGCTACGTCACCGGCGTCACCGCGGCCCAGGTCGACTTCCTGGACATCGTCGCCCGCCGCCTGCCGCTGATCATCGCGGTGGTGGTCGGGCTGGCCTTCCTGATCATCCTGGTGGTCTTCCGCGGCCTGCTGGTCGCGGTGAAGGCGGCCGTGCTCAACCTGCTGTCGATCGCCGCCTCCTACGGTGTGGTGGTGGCCGCCTTCCAGTGGGGCTGGCTCGGCCCGGCCCTGGGCGTCAACGGCAAGGTGCCGATCGAGAGTTACGTGCCGATGATGATGTTCGCCATCGTCTTCGGCCTGAGCATGGACTATGAGGTCTTCCTGCTCTCCCGGGTGCACGAGTTCTGGGAGCTCACCGGGGACAGCAAGGCCGCCGTCGCGCACGCCCTGGAGATCACCGCCCGGGTGATCACCTGCGCCGCGCTGATCATGGTCAGCGTCTTCGCCGCCTTCATCGTCAGCGACAACATCGTGGTCAAGATGCTGGGGCTGGGCCTGGCGGTGAGCGTGCTGATCGACGCCACGGTGGTGCGGCTGCTGCTGGTGCCGGCGGTGCTCACCCTGCTGGGCGCCCGCGCCTGGTGGACGCCGCGCTGGCTGGACCGGATCCTGCCGCACATCAACGCCGAGGGCTCCCCCGAGGCGGAGCCCGCTCAGGCCAGTTCCAGCGCCAGGTAGAAGTCCACCCGGTCCTCCAGCCGGGACAGGTCACGCCCGGTCAGCTCCTCGATCCGGCCGATCCGGTACCGCAGCGTGTTCACGTGCACGTGCAGCTGAGCCGCACACCGCGTCCAGGAGCCGTCCGAGCGCAGGAACGCCTCCAGGGTGCGGACCAGGTCCGCCTGGTGCTCGATGTCGTAGGCGATCACCTTGTCCAGCAGCCGGCTGCGGAAGGCCCGGCGCACCTCGTCCGGCACCGCCGCGAGCAGCAGCACGTGCGAGGCCAGCTCCTCGGGACCGGCCACGCAGACCCGGCCGACCCGGGCCGCCGCGATCCGCCGCGCGTGCCGCGCCTCCTCCAGCGCGCCGCGCAGGCCGCCGGCCTCCAGTGCGGGCGCAGACACTCCGACGGTGATCCGGCCCTCCGAGCCGAGCCCGGCCTCCAGCGGGGCGAGCAGCTCGCGCAGCGCGTCCGCCGGCACGGCCGTCGCCGGCGCGGGCAGCACCACCACGGCCCCGGTGCCCGAGCCCGCGATCAGCGCGCGCTCCGAGGTGTCGGTCAGCGCCTCCTCCAGCACCGCCCGCACCACCCCGTCCGGCAGGCCGGTGCCCTCGGCGCTGAGCACCAGCCAGGAGCCCTCCGGCTCCTGCGGCGTGGGCACCGCGCCCTCGTACTGGGCGGTCATCGCCGAGGAGGCGTAGAGGGTGCGGCTGATCTCGGCCGGGTCGGCGTCGCGCTGAAGCAGCGTCAGCACCTCGTCGGCCAGCCGGCGGCGCAGCCGGCGCCCCTCGTCGCGGCGGATCCGCTCGGCGGCGACCAGCCTGGCCAGGTTCTCGGCCAGCTGCTGACGCTTCGTCGTCCACTCGGTGACGTCCCCGGCCACCGCGAGCACCCAGTCGGCCAGCGGCGTCTCCTCCTCCGGCTGGGCGGCGGCGGGCAGCAGCGAGTAGGAGCCGGAGACCAGGCGGGCCCGGTGCGGCGGGCGGCGGCGCTGGCGCTGGGCGGCCAGGTGGGCGCGGACCAGCTGGTCGCGGTCCTCGGCGGTCAGGTGCTCGGTGGGACCGGCGACCACCCGGCCGGTCGGGGTGAGCACCCAGCAGTCCAGGTCCAGGTCACCGCCGAGCAGGTCGAGCACCGCGTCCAGGCCGCCACCGCCGGCGGCCGAGACCAGCAACCGGTGCCGGTCGACCAGCGCCGCGAGGTCGGCGGCCCGGTCGGCCGAGACCTGCCGGCCGATGAACTCGGTCAGGGTGGAGAAGGCGATGTCGTCGGGCACCGCGAGCAGCGGCATCCGGTGCCGGCGGCAGGCCTCGATCAGGTCCTCGGGCACCGGCCCGACCTCCGCCTCGCCGGCCGCCAGGGCGACCGCCCCGCCGGCCGCCAGGGTTCGCACGAAGCGCTCGGAGTCCTCCGGCGAGGTGCGCCAGAGCATGCCGGTGAGCACCAGCTCGCCACCGTGCAGGTAGCGGCCCGGGTCGTGCAGGTCCGTGGTCATGACACCGCTGACCTGGCGGTCGAGCTCGTCCTCAGCGGCGAGCAGCCGGAGTCTCGGGGCTCCGGGGGCGAGCAGGTCACGGACGCGCATCCGCTGACTCCTTCGTCTGAACGGGGGGTGACCAGGAAGATTCGGGGGGACAGTGTGCCCGATCTCGGGGCGTTCGGTGTTACGTATCAGCAGTGGGCCGGGTCACGGGGTCATCGCTTCACCGTCACGGCCGGATTACGGTCGTAAGGGGCGGCTGAGGAACCGCTCAGCAGGGCATTCATCTCCCTTAGAGGAACGTACAGGATGCCGGGTGACACCGGCGTACGGGCTTCATGCCATCGGTGACTGCCTCCGAGGTGTCGAACGGCGGTTCACTGGCCACACGCCGCCGGACACACCCCGGTGACCAGGACCCAACGCCCCGGCAACGCCTCGGCGGCAAGTCCGAACACCGGAGGTTTGGGAATTCCGCGCCCCGCCCGCCAAACGGGCGACGCCCCGCGGATTCCGGGCACAGTGCCCAAAGGTTCGATCGGCGACGACTTGAGGAGACACCCGCATGGAGTTCCTGCGGCCCGCTACCTGGGACGAGGCGCTCGCGGCGAAGGCTGAGTACCCGACCGCGCTGCCGATCGCTGGCGGCACGGACGTGATGGTCGAGATGAACTTCGACGTGCACCGGCCTTCCGCGATTCTCGACCTGAACCGCATCACCGAGCTGACCGAGTGGTCGGTCGACAGCGATGTGGTCCAGCTCGGCGCCTCGGTGCCCTACAGCCGGATCATCAACGAGCTGTCCGGCCCGCTCCCGGGCCTGGCCCTGGCGGCCCACACCGTCGGCTCGCCGCAGATCCGCAACCGCGGCGGCGTCGGCGGCAACCTGGGCGGAGCCTCCCCCGCCGGTGACGCCCACCCGGCGCTGCTGGCCGCCGGCCGCGACGTCTTCGTCGAGGTCGCCTCGCAGGCTCGTGGGACCCGGCTGATCGCCATCGACGACTTCTACGTCGGCGTGAAGCGCAACTCCATGGAGAACGACGAGCTGATCCGCCGGGTGCACATCCCGGTGGCGGACGGCCCGCAGCAGTTCTCGAAGATCGGCACCCGCAACGCGATGGTGATCGCGGTGGCCGCCTTCGGCTTCGCGCTGCACCCCAAGAACGGCACGGTCGGCACCGGCATCGGCTCGGCCGCGCCCACCCCTCGCCGTGCGGTGGAGGCCGAGGAGTACCTGCAGGGCGTGCTCGCCGAGCGCGGTCTGTGGGAGTCCGGTGACCTGCTGGGCACCGAGGTGATCCAGAAGTTCGGCGAGCTGGTGAAGGCCGCCGCCTCCCCGATCGACGACGTCCGAGGCACCGCCGACTACCGCCGCCACACGCTCGCGGTGATGGCCCGGCGCACGCTGACCTGGACCTGGAACGACTACAGCAAGCAGATCAGGAGCGCGGCATGAGGGTCACTTTCACCGCCAACGGCAAGCCGGTCGAGGCGGACGACGTCTGGGAGGGCGAGAGCCTGCTCTATGTGCTGCGCGAGCGGGTGGGCCTGCCGGGCTCCAAGAACGCCTGCGAGCAGGGCGAGTGCGGCTCCTGCACCGTCTACCTGGACGGCGTGCCGGTCTGTTCCTGTCTGGTCGCGGCCGGCCAGGTGCAGGACCGCGAGGTCCGCACCGTCGAGGGTCTGGCCGACGACGAGAGCGGCGAGCTCGGTCTGGTCCAGCAGGCGTTCATCGACGCCGGCGCCGTGCAGTGCGGTTTCTGCACCCCGGGCCTGCTGGTGCAGACCGACGCGCTGCTGGAGCAGGACGCGCAGCCCAGCGACACCGACATCCGTGAGGCGCTGAGCGGCAACCTGTGCCGCTGCACCGGCTACGAGAAGATCATGGACGCGGTGCGGCTGGCGTCCGCCCGCAAGTGCCAGAAGGTGGGTCACTCCGAATGAGCGCTCGCACGATCCAGGGTCAGAAGAACCTTCAGGACATCAACCAGGCGTCCAAGGACGGCATCGGCGGCTCCCCGCTGCGTCCGGACGGCACGCTGAAGGTCAAGGGCGAGTTCGCGTACTCCTCGGACCTGTGGCACGAGGACATGCTCTGGGGCATGGCGCTGCGTTCGCCGCACCCGCGGGCCAACATCCTCAGCGTGGACATCTCCGAGGCCGTCAAGACCCCGGGCGTCTACGCCGTGCTCACCCACGACGACATCCCGGGCTCGAAGTTCTACGGCCTGGAGATCCAGGACCAGCCGGCGCTGGCCAAGGACAAGGTCCGCTACCACGGCGAGGCGATCGCCATCGTGGCCGCCGACCACCCGGAGACGGCCCGCCGCGCGGTGAAGAAGATCAAGGTCGAGTACGAGGTGCTCACCCCGATCGTCACCGAGGAGCAGTGCCTGGACCCGGAGACCTACGGCTACGTCCACGAGCCGCACGAGTACAAGTCGCACGGATACGGCAACATCTGCCACGAGCAGCGGCTGGTGCACGGCGGCGGTGTCACCGACGAGATCCGCGCGCTCGCGGACGTGATCGTCAAGGGCACCTACGAGGTCGGCATGCAGGACCAGGCCTTCCTGGGCCCGGAGTCCGGCATGGCGGTGCCCGCCGAGGACGGCGGCATCGACCTCTACGTGGCCACCCAGTGGCTGCACGTGGACCGCCAGCAGATCGCCCCGGTGCTCGGCCTGCCGGAGGAGAAGGTCCGCCTCACCCTGGCCGGTGTCGGTGGCGCCTTCGGTGGCCGCGAGGACCTGTCGATGCAGATCCACGCCTGCCTGCTGGCGCAGCGCACCGGCAAGCCGGTCAAGATCGTCTACGCCCGCGACGAGTCCTTCTTCGGCCACGTGCACCGCCACCCGGCCAAGATGTACTACGAGCACGGCGCCACCCGCGACGGCAAGCTGGTCTACGCCGACGCCCGGATCGTGCTGGACGGCGGCGCCTACGCCTCCGCCTCCCCCGCGGTGGTCGGCAACGCCGCCTCGCTGGGCCACGGCCCGTACGTCATCCCGAACGCCCGGATGCACGCGATCGCGCTGTACAGCAACAACCCGTCCTGCGGCGCGATGCGCGGCTTCGGCGCGGTGCAGGCCTGCTTCGGCTACGAGACCCAGATGGACAAGCTCGCCGCCGAGCTGGGCATGGACCCGGTGGAGCTGCGCCAGCTGAACGCCATGGCCGAGGGCGACTCGATGCCCACCGGCCAGGTCATCGACTCGCCGGCCCCGGTCGCCGAGCTGCTGCAGCGGGTCAAGGACATGCCGCTGCCGCCGCCGCTGGACCTGGACAACCTGGACGTCCGCACGCTGCCCGGCGCGCTGTCCAACACCTCGCACGGCGAGGGCATCGTGCGCGGCATCGGCTACTCGGTCGGCATCAAGAACGTCGGCTTCTCCGAGGGCTTCGACGACTACTCGACCGCCCGGGTGCGCCTGGAGGTCATCGGCGGCGAGCCGGTGGCCATGGTGCACACCGCGATGGCCGAGGTCGGCCAGGGCGGCATCACGGTGCACGCCCAGATCGCCCGCACCGAGCTGGGCGTCGAGCAGGTCACCATTCACCCGGCCAACACCGAGGTCGGCTCGGCCGGCTCCACCTCCGCCTCCCGGCAGACCTACATGACCGGTGGCGCGGTGAAGCTCGCGGCCGAGGCCGTGAAGCAGGCGCTGATCACCAAGGGCCGCCAGCGCTACGGCTGGACCCAGAACGACATCGACCTGGTCGGTGGCAAGGTGGTCTCCGAGTCGGCCGGCGTGCTGGTCTCGATGGTCGACCTGCTCGGTGACGAGGCGATCGACCTGACCCGCGAGCACCACCACCGCCCGACCGTCCCCTTCGACAAGGAGACCGGGCAGGGCTTCGGCCACGTCCAGTACACCTTCTGCGCCAACCGCGCGGTGGTCGACGTGGACGTCGAGCTGGGCCTGGTCAAGGTGGTCGAGCTGACGGCCGCCCAGGACGTCGGCAAGGCGCTCAACCCGCTCTCGGTGGTCGGCCAGATCCAGGGTGGCTGCACCCAGGCGCTGGGCCTGGCGGTGATGGAGGAGATCATCGTCAAGGACGGCAAGGTGCGCAACGCGTCCTTCACCGACTACCTCATCCCGACCATCCTGGACACCCCGCCGATCCCGGTGGACGTCCTGGAACTGCCCGACCCGAACGCCCCGTACGGGCTGCGCGGCGTCGGCGAGGCACCCACGGTCTCCGCCACCCCCTCGATCGTGGCCGCCATCCGGCAGGCCACCGGGATCGCGCTCAACCGCATCCCGGTCCGTCCCGAGCACCTCACCGGAACGCTCTGACGAACACTTCGAAAACCTCCCCGGGGCGGCGGTCACACAACGTCTTCCCCCGTCGCCCCGGGGCGCACCACCCTCAGTACCACCCTCAGTGCACTATCCCGCTGCCTCTCCCACGCCGGGGCTCTGCAGCGGTGCGCACCACCCCACGCACCGCACGCACCACAGAGTGCACTTCGTGAGTCGAACAAGTCCCCCTGTACCGCCCCTTGGCGGATGCCAGGTCGACTCGCCCACCCCAATCCCCTTTGAACCTTGGGAGTGGACATGACCCGGATCCCGACGGAGACCGGCACCACTGAAGCCCTTTCACCAGATGAGAGGGGCCCCGCCCAGGCCGGCACCCCCACGCCGACCGCGGCACCCACCCCGAAGAACGCCCTCGATGCGTACTTCAAGATCTCCGCCAGAGGCTCGACCTTCGGCAACGAGATCCGCGGTGGTCTGACCACCTTCATGGCGATGGCCTACATCGTCCTGCTCAATCCGCTCATCCTGAGCGGGGCCGATGTCACCGGCGCGAAGCTGAGCCACGCCCAGCTGACCACCGCGACGGCCCTCGCCGCGGCCGTGGTGACCATCCTGATGGGTGTGGTCGGCAACGTCCCGCTGGCGGTCGCCGCCGGCCTCTCGGTCTCCGGTGCGGTCTCCGCACTGGTGGTACCGCACACCACCTGGGCACAGGCCTTCGGCCTCTGCGTGATCTACGGTCTGCTGATCGTGCTGCTGGTGGTCTCTGGACTGCGCGAGAAGATCATGAACGGCATACCACTGCCGATCAAGCATGCGATCACCATCGGCATCGGTCTCTTCGTCGCCCTGATCGGCCTGCACAAGGCCGGCTTCGTGATGAGCGGTGGTCCCACCCTCGTCTCGCTCGGCCCCTACGGTGAGCTGACCGGCTGGCCGGTCGTCTGCTTCGCGGTCACGCTGCTGACGATCTTCGTCCTGCTGGCCCGCAACGTGCGCGGCGCGATCCTGATCGGTATCGCCTCCGGCACCGTCTTCGCCGTGATCGTCAACGCGGTCGCCCACATCCCCGCCAAGGGCTGGGGCAGCTCCGCGCCCACCTGGCCGGGCAGCCCGGTCTCCGCCCCCGACTTCGGCCTGGTCGGCCACGTCGACCTGTTCGGCGCCTTCGGCGGCAAGGGCCTGGGCGCGATCAGCGCCACGGTCGCGGTCTTCACCCTGGTGCTGGCGGGCTTCTTCGACGCGATGGCCACCATCATCGGCGTCGGCACCGAGGCGGGTCTGGCCGACAAGCAGGGCCGGATGCCCGGTCTGTCCAAGGCGCTCTTCATCGACGGTGCCGGCGGCGCGATCGGCGGCCTGGTCGGCGCCTCGGGCCAGACGGTCTTCGTCGAGTCGGCCACCGGTGTCGGTGACGGCGCCCGGACCGGCTTCGCCTCGACCATCACCGGCGGTCTGTTCGCCCTGATGCTCTTCTTCTCCCCGCTCGCCGGCATCGTGCCGGTCGAGGTCGCCTCGGCCGCGCTGGTGGTCATCGGTTCGATGATGATGAGCCAGGCCCGGCACATCGACTGGGCGGACCGCGAGGTCGCCATCCCGGCCTTCCTGACCTGCGTGCTGATGCCGTTCACCTACAGCATCACCGCCGGTGTCGCGGCCGGTGTCATCTCCTACGTGGTGATCAAGGCCGGCAAGGGCAAGTGGCGCGAGCCGGGTCCGCTGATGTGGATCCTGAGCGCCGTCTTCCTGGTCTACTTCGCGCTCACACCCGTGAAGGAATGGCTCGGCGTCCACTAGCACCACCCCCGCCCCGGTGTGCGCCGCACACCGGGGCATTCGTCTCTACCGGCCCAGCCCCGTACCCTCGCACTTGATAGGAGCGGACATGCAGGACATCGCCGAGCAGTTGCAGGCCTGGCACGCCTCCGGGCGCTCCTTCGCGGTGGCCACCGTGGTGGGCGTCTCGGGCAGCGCCCCGCGCGACCCCGGCGCCGCGCTGGCCGTGGACGCGGACGGCGAGGCCGTCGGCAGCGTCTCCGGTGGCTGTGTCGAGGGCGCGGTCTACGAGCTGTGCCAGCAGGCGATCGAGTCCGGTCAGGCGGTGCTGGAGCGCTTCGGCTACAGCGACGAGGACGCCTTCGCGGTCGGCCTGACCTGCGGCGGGATCCTGGATGTCTTCGTCCAGCCGGTGGTCCCCGGCGCCGATGACGGCCTCGACGCGGGCATCACCTACATCGCCTCGGGCACTCCGGTGGCGCTGGCCCGGGTGATCGAGGGACCGGCCGGACTGCTCGGCGCCACCGTCGCGGTGACCGCCGACACCCACCACGGCAGCCTCTCCCCCGGTGGCCCGACCACCACCGGCGCGCTCGAGCGTTCGGCCGTCGCCGAGGCCCGGGCGATGCTGGACGCCGGCAGGACCGGCAAGGTGACGCTCGCCCTGGACGGGCGGCCCTGCGACCCGACGGCGGCGGAGACAGTCACCTTCTTCGTCGAGTCCTACGTCCCCAAGCCGCGCATGATCGTCTTCGGTGCCATCGACTTCGCCGCCGCCGTGGTGCGGATCGGCAAGTTCCTCGGCTACCGGGTCACGGTCTGCGACGCCCGCCCGGTCTTCGCCACCACCAAGCGCTTCCCGGAGGCCGACGAGGTGGTGGTCGACTGGCCGCACCGCTACCTGGACTCCCAGCTCACCGCGCTTGACGGACATGCGGCCATCGACGGCCGCACCGTGCTCTGCGTGCTGACCCACGACGCCAAGTTCGACATCCCGCTGCTGGAGCGGGCGCTGCGGCTGCCGGTCGGCTTCGTCGGCGCGATGGGCTCGCGCCGCACCCACCTGGACCGCAACGCCAAGCTGCGCGAGGTCGGCCTGACCGAGGCGGAGATCGCCCGGCTGCGCTCGCCGATCGGCCTTGACCTCGGCGCCCGCACCCCCGAGGAGACGGCGGTCGCGGTGGCCGCGGAGATCGTCGCCAGCCGGCGCGGCGGCGGCTGCCTGCCGCTGTCGGCCGGCTCCGGGCCGATCCACCACGACCTGGCGCGGGCCACCGCCAGCACCGAGGTCCGGCTCCGGTCCGCCTGAGTTCTGCCTGCCCGCAGCGGTGGTCCCACCCGAGTTCTGCCTGCCCGTACCGGTGATCCCGCCCGAGCCGCTCGCTCGGGCGGGATCTTCGTTTTCCCCCGGTGGTCACCCCGGCCGCCCCGATAGCGGATGATGTGCCAGTGCAAAACGCAGATCAGTTCGGGTTCGCCGATGATGCCGGCCCGCCCTCCTCGCCCGCACCACCGCCGTCCTCCGTGGACCTGGACCGGGCCGTACGGGCCGCCCAGGAGGGCGACGAAGAGGCCTTCAGACAGGTGTTCCGCACGGTGCAGCCCCTGCTGCTGCGCTATCTGCGGGTATTGGTGGGCGGCGACGCCTCGGACGCCGAGGACATCGCCTCCGAGACCTGGCTGCAGATCACCCGCGACCTGCACTCCTTCCACGGCGACGGGGACGGCTTCCGCGGCTGGGCCGCGACCATCGCGCGGCACCGGGCGCTGGACCACCTGCGGGCCAGACGGCGCCGGCCGACCGCCGACCTGCCGGTCGAGTACCTCACCGACCTGCCGGCCGGGGACGACACCGAGGGCGCGGTGCTGGCCGCCGTCGGCACCCAGCAGGCCCTGGCGCTGATCGCCGGCCTGCCCAAGGACCAGGCCGAGGCGGTGCTGCTGCGGGTGGTGCTGCAACTGGACGCGGAGAGCGCCGCCCAGGTGCTCGGCAAGCGGGCCGGCACCGTGCGGATGGCCGCCCACCGCGGCCTGCGAAGACTGGCCAAGCTGCTGGACGCCCCCGCCACGGTGCCCGCGCAGCGCCCGGGATCGACCCGTGCGAAGAAAAACTCTCCCGAAGGTGTGACACAACCGGGGGCCTCGACGCTGAAGGACATGAGATGAGCACCAACCGATCCCGTCGGATCGACCGCGCCGCCGCCGAGCACCTGCTCAGCGGCCACGCCGTCGATGCGCAGGGCGGTCAGGGGGCCCTCGCCGACCTGCTCGCCGCCGCGGCCGCACCTGCGACCGAGGCCGAGCTGGCTGGGGAGGAGGCGGCCATGACCGCGTTCCGGGAGGCTGCCCGGCTCAACCTGACGCCCGACCAGCAGTTGAACACCGCCCAGTTGAACACCGCCCCGACCTCTCCTTCCCCGACGACCCGGAGCCGCCCGATGGCCAGCTGCCCACCGCAGCGCTCTCGCGCGCCGCGCAAGCGCGCGGGCACCCGGTTCGTCGGCGCCCGTGCCGTGGTGGCCGCCTTCGCGGTGACCGCGCTGGGCGGGGTCGCGGTGGCGGCCGGCACCGGGCACCTGCCCGAGGTGCTCGGCGGCTCCCCGCAGCACACGCCGTCCGAGAACGCCGCGGCCTCCGCACTCATGAGCGCGGGCTCGACCACCGGCGGGGGCGGCGCACCGTCCGGCGGCCAGCCGACCCCGCACAGCACCAGCCCCGCCGCCGTGCGCCCGGCGCCCGGGAGTTCGGCGCCCGGGACCTCGGCCGACGGCACCCCCGGGTCCCCCTCGGCCGGTGCCGACGCGCTGCTCCCGCTCTGCAAGCTCTGGCAGCAGGGCTCCACCGATCCCCGGTTCGAGCCGCTGACGCGCGCGGCGGGCGGCTCGGACCGGGTCCGGGCGTACTGCGCGGACCTGAAGAAGCAGTCCGACGAGGCGACGCCGAGCGCCTCCGCCAAGGCCACCGACGGCGGCGGCCAGGGCAAGCCGGACCCCAACCCGAGCCACGGCAAGCCCGACCCCACGCCCTCCGCCGACCCGAGCAAGACCAAGGCGGATCCGGTTCCCACACCCTCGGGCGGTGGGAACGACGGGCGTTCGCACCCGTCCACGGTGCAGAGCTCCCCTGCGGACGGCCACCGAACGTAGCCGACCGCTGATCCGCACCCCTGATCTTCCGGCCGATGGCGGCTTCCCCGGGCACGCCGTCGACCGGAGTTCCGGTAGCCCTGACTGTGCATGAGTCCGGTTGCCGGTCCCGCCGCCGTGGTGGACTCCCCCGGGTCCACCACGGCGCGGCACAGTCTGGGCCCGGCCCGGTTGGGGTCGGCCGGGCCGGGCCCTGGCTGCCGAATCCCGCGCTGCCGGCTGGGGGACGTTCTGACGCAGCCCGCCTGCCGACCTCCCACCTTCAGGTGACCGCCTGTCGCGCTACGTGTAGGGTGCGGTGGGTGGTCGAACACCGTCCGACCCAACAGCATTGTGTTCGACTGCAGTTGTGCAAGCTCGGGGGAGATCTTGTCATGCCCTTGACATGGAGCTGCAGTGGGGCTATCCGCCACCGCAGTCGCCGCCCACGACGTCCCTGAGCATTCGGAGGCCCGATGGCCAAGCACCTGCTCCACCGTCCTGGCTCCACCGGCGAGCACTTCCTGCAGCAGGCCCACGGCAGCACCGAGCGGGCCGAACGCTTCTACCGGGAACAGGTGCTGGACCACCTCAACCCGAGGATGCGGGAGTTCGTCGCCCGCCAGGAGACGGTCTTCGTGGCCACCAGCGACACCCGGGGCGAGTGCGACGCCAGCTTCCGGGCCGGCCCGCCCGGCTTCCTGCACGTGATCGACGAACGCACCCTGGCCTACCCGGAGTACCGCGGCAACGGCGTACTGGCGAGCCTGGGCAACATCACCGAGAACGGCCATGTCGGCCTGCTGCTCGTCGACTTCGTCCGCGAGGTGATCGGCCTGCACATCAACGGCCGGGCCCGCGTGCTGGACGACGCCACGCTGCGCGGCCGGGTACCGGGCCTGCCGGTGGAGACCGCCCCCGGGCGGCGGGCCGAGCACTGGGTACTGGTCGACATCGACGAGGCCTACATCCACTGCGCCAAGCACATCCCACGCTTCATCCCGGCGCCCCGCACCAGGGCCTGGGGCACCGACGACGCAGGACGCAAGGGCGGCGACTACTTCGGCGCCAAAGAGACCAGTGGCGAAGTCCGCTGACGGACCATCACCTGACGGCATCCATGACTGAGACTGACAACCTGACCCTGATCCGGTCCAGCTTCGCCCTCGTCCAGCAGCACGGGGACAAGCTCACCGGCCACTTCTACGCGACGCTCTTCCTGAACAACCCACAGGTCCGCGAGCTCTTCCCGCCCGCGATGGACATGCAGCGCGACCGGCTCTTCCGGGCCCTGGCCGGCGCTGTCCGGATGCTCGACCGGCCGGAGGAACTGACCACCTTCCTCCAGCAGTTGGGCCGCGACCACCGCAAGTACGGGGTGCGCGCCGAGCACTACGACGCGGTCGGCGCCGCGCTGCTCGCCACCCTCAGCCGGTTCGCGGGCGAGGCCTGGACCCCCGCCGTCGAGCGGGCCTGGACCGAGGCCTACGGCCAGATCGCCGCCGCGATGAGCGGGGCCGCCGACGCCGAGGCCGACCTGACCCCGCCCAGCTGGCTGGCCGAGGTGGTCGGCCACGAGCAGCGCCGCCCCGACCTGGCCGTGCTGACCCTGCGCCCCGACGCGCCCTTCCCCTACCGGGCCGGCCAGTACACCACCGTGGAGACCGCCCGCTGGCCGCGGGTCTGGCGCCCCTACTCGATCGCCAACGCGCCGCGCCGCGACGGCCTGTTGACCCTGCACGTGCGCGCCGTGCCGGCCGGCTGGGTGAGCAACACCCTGGTCCACCACACCCAGGTCGGCGACGTGGTCCGGCTCGGCCCCGGACGCGGCAGCATGACGCTGCCCGAGCGTCCGGCCCGCCGGGTGGTCTGCGTGGCCGGCGGCACCGGACTGGCCCCGATCAAGGCGCTGGTGGAGGAGATGATCGCGCGCCACCGCCCGCTCACCCTGCACCTGTTCGTGGGTGTCCGGCGGGAGAGCGACTTCTACGACCTGCAGAGCCTGCACCAGCTCTCCAGCGTCTTCCCGCGCCTGCTGCTGGTCCCGGTGGTCTCCGAGGAGATCGGCTTCCAGGGCGTCCAGGGGCGGCTGCCCGAGGTGGTGCCCGCCCAGGGCCACTGGAACGAGCACGAGGTCTTCGTGGCCGGCCCCGACGACATGGTGGTCAGCATGGTCGAGCGCTTCCACCGCGAGGGCGTCCCCGCCGAGCGGCTGCACTACGACCTGAACACCACGCCGGCGGAACTGGACATCACCTCGGGCCTGTTGGACTCCTCCGGGACTCCGGCCGGCACACCGCCGACCGGCTCACCCCGGGTTGAAGCGGGCGGCGAGCCGCAGCAGCCCCGGTGACAGGCGGCCGAGCAGGCGGGCCGCCTTGGCCTCCACGGTGACCGGGACCACCGGCTTTCCGGTCCGCACCGCCTTGACGATCTCGGCGGCGACCTTCTCCGGCGGGAAGCCGCGGCGGGCGTACATCTTGGAGACCCGGGCCTGCTTGGCGGCCTGTTCGGCGGCGTCCAGACCGGAGAAGGTGGAGGTGCGGGTGATGTTGGTGTTCACGATGCCCGGGCAGATCGCGCTCACCCCGATGCCGCTGGAGGCGAGTTCGGCCCGCAGGCAGTCGGAGAGCATCAGCACCGCGGCCTTGCTGGTGGCGTAGGCGGCCAGCACCTTGGACGGCAGGTAGGCGGCCGCCGAGGCCAGGTTGACGATGTGCCCGCCCTGCCCGCGCTCGGCCATCAGCGAGCCGAAGGCGCGGCAACCGTGGATCACGCCCCAGAGGTTGACGTCCAGGACCCGCTGCCACTCCTTCTCGGTGGTCTGCAGGAAGGTCCCCGAGTGGCCGATCCCGGCGTTGTTGACCAGCACGTCCGGCACCCCGTGGGCGGCCGCGACGGTCTGCGCGAAGGCGTCCATGCCCGGTCCGTCACTGACGTCCACCTGGTAGGCGTGGCCCGCGCCGCCGAGCAGGGTGACCAGTTCGGCGGTCCGCTCGGCGGCCGGCAGGTCGAGGTCGCAGACCACCACGGTGGCCCGCTGCTCGGCGAAGGCCAGCGCGGTGGCCCGGCCGATCCCGCTGCCGGCTCCGGTGATCACCACCAACGGGCCGGTGGCCCGTTTCGGTTCCGCGCCGCCCTCGATCCGGGCGGTGAACTCGCGGACCATCGCGGCCACCGCCGGCCCCTGCTCCAGCAGCGCCGACCAGTGGGTCGCGTTGAGCTCGCGCCGGGTCAGGTCCGGCACCCAGCGCTCCAGGCCCTCGGAGAGGAACGGGTTGACGTAGTGGTCGCGCCGCAGCGTGATCAGCTGCACCGGGACCAGGGTCGGCCGCTCGCGCGGGTTGCGCAGCGTCGGACGCATGTTGGCGCGGTACAACTCGATCCCGCGCACCGCGTCCTGACGCAATGTCGACTGCGGGTGGTCGGGTCGCGGCCGGACCGCCTCCAGGTCGCGCAGCACCCGCGGCCAGGCCCTGGCCAGGCCGAACTTCCAGGTCGCCGGCGCCAGGACGGGCAGGTGGAAGACGGTGATGTACCAGGAGTGCGCGCCCTGGACCAGGAGTTGGCGCAGGTGGCGGGGGTGGGGGCGGCGCAGCCGGTGGCGGATCCAGTAGCCCAGGTGGTCCAGGCAGGGCCCGGACATCGTGGTGTACGAGGCGAGTCGGCGCTCGGCGCCGGGTTCGGTGACCGCCTCCCAGGACTGCAGCGAACCCCAGTCGTGTGCGACCACGTGCACCGGCCGGTCGGGGCTGACGGCGTCGGCCACCGCGAACAGGTCGTTGGCCAGCAGTTCGAGCCGGTACCCGTCGCGGCTGTCCGGCGCGCCGGACTCGCCGGCCCCGCGCACGTCGTAGCGGACCACGTGGTGGTCGGCGGCGAGCTCGGCGGCCACGTCGTCCCAGACCCGGTGGGTGTCGGGGTAGCCGTGCACCAGCAGCACGGTCGGCGCGGTGGGGTCACCCTGCTCGAAGACGGCGAGTTCGACGCCGGCCGAGTGCACGAAGCGGCGCCGGGGCACGGCGGTGTCGCGTGGTTCGGTGGTGCTCATCGGGCGGCCTCCGCAAGCGTGGTCCAGCGCCGCACGTGCGGCAGGTCGTCGTCCAGCCAGTAGGCATCGTCCTCGGTGACCACCAGCAGTTCCTCGAACTTGATACCCGTTTCGCGCAGGCCGATGTGCGGTTCGACCGCCCACAGGCCGGGGGTCGGCGCGTGCCGGGAGGAGCGGCCGTCGGCCCAGAGCGGGGAGCGGCCGTGCAGGCGCTCGCTGATCAGCTCTCGGCCCAGGGTCTGCAGGGTGCGCAGTCCGAAGCCGAATAGGTTGACGCCGGCCGGGGCCCGGCTGGTGTTGCGGGTCACCTGATGGCCGATCACCCGGCCCGGGTAGACCTGGTGGCGGTTGTCGTAGCCGTGCGCGGCGATCTGCGCGTCCACGGCGGCGTAGACCTCGTTCAGCGGCTTGCGGGCCTTGACCTCGCGCAGGATCAGCTCCCGGTAGACCTTGAGGTCCAGCGCCAGCCGGTCCCAGACGGCGTTCTCGCCGACCTTGCCGCCGTAGCCGATGTCGGCCGTGTAGCCGTCCACCACCGGCGCGCAGTCCAGCACGTACGGCATGCCCTCCTCGAGCACCCGCTTGCCCGCGAAGAACTGCAGCGGGGTGTGGAAGTGCCGGAAGGCGGTGCGGTCGCCGAACCAGGCGAACGGCACGTGGAAGAAGTCGTCGACGCCCTCGGCCACCAGGCAGTGCCGCAGCTTGGCGGTGGCCTGTCGCTCGGTCACCCCCGGTTCGATCCAGGCCGCGACCTGTTCGGCGCAGTGGTAGGCGAGCTGTTGGACCTCGCGGAAGCGGCCGAGGTCCTGGGTGGAGTAGTCGAAGCCGGGCATCTGTTCAGACCTCCAGGACCAGGGTTTCGCCCTCGGCCGCCCGGGAGACGCAGGGCAGCAGGGCGCCGTCCGCGCGTTCCTCGGCGGTGAGGCGGCGGTCGCGGTGCTCGGGGGTGCCGGCCAGCAGCTGGACCTTGCAGGTGCCGCAGAATCCCTGGTGGCAGGAGTACGGCAGGTCGGGCCTGGCCTCGCGCAGCACGTCGAGGGCGGAGCGGTCGGCCGGGACCGGCAGGGTCTCGCCGTCGGCACCGAGCCGGATCGAGAACGGGCGGCCGTCCAGGATCGGGGCGGCGCCGAACCGCTCGAAGTGCAGCGCGGTGGCGGGCGAGGCGTCGAACGCGCCCTGGACGGCGGCCAGCATGGGGGTCGGGCCGCAGCAGTAGACGGCGGTGCCGGGGGTGGCCCGGGCCAGCAGCTCCGCGCCGGTGGGGATCCGTCCGGTCAGCAGGGTGACCCTCCCCCGGCCTCCGGCCGGGGGGACTCCCATGGCTGCCAGCGCCGTCAGCTCCCTGGTGAAGGGCATCGCGGCGGCGGTGCGCCCGGCGTACACCAAGTGCCAGTCCAGTCCCCGGCGTTGGGCCTCTCGGGCGATCGGCAGCAGCGGAGTGACGCCGATGCCGCCGGCCAGCAGCAGGACGCTCGGCTCGCCGCAGAAGGCGAAGCCGTTGCGCGGCCGGCGGACCGTCAGCCGGGTGCCGACGTGCAGGTCGTCGTGGATCTCCACCGAGCCGCCGCCCCCGCCCTCGATCCGGCGCACCGCGATCCGGTAGCGGTGGCGGTCGGCCGGGTCGCCGCAGAGCGAGTAGTGGCGCTCCCGGCCCGAGGGCAGCAGCAGCCGCAGGTGGGCGCCGGGCTGCCAGGCGGGCAGCCGGTCCCCGGCCGGGTCGGCCAGCTGCAGCTCCACCACGTCCTCGGCGACCTGCCGGTGCGCGGCGACCACCAGGGCCAGCGGGGTGCGGCCGCGCGGTTCCGGCCTGCGGGGGTTGCGGCGCAGCAGCGGGCCGCCCATGACGGGGGTGTAGAGATCGCTGAAGCGGGTCATGAACCGCATGAAGCGGTCCTGGTGGCCGCGACCGTAGAGGTCCGGCGGCGGGCTCTCCAGGTCGTGCCGGCTGGTGCGGCCGAAGGCGGCGGTGGGCGCTGGTTCGGTGGCCTGGCCGCGCTTGTCGATCCGGGGGTTCGGGGGTGTCATCGGGTGCGTCTCCGGCGGTTCAGTGGGCGCCGGCGGCGCGGGCGGCGGGCGAGCCGGCCAGGTAGCCGAGGGCCTGGGCGCTGGACCCCTCCTGGGTCGGGTGGTAGCCGCGCTTGAGGTAGCGCAGGCCCGAGCGGACCGACTGGACCGGGTCGGGCAGCATGCCGCGCTGGGCGACCTGCCAGGCCTGCTTCCAACTCGGCTGGATCCGCCCGTCCAGACTGGGGTCGGCCGCCAGCAGGAAGCGCACCCCGCGCACCCACAGGTGCACCAGCAGCGGGCCGGACACCATCATGCCGCGCACCCGGCGGAAGTACCCCGGGTCCAGGTGGACCAGCAGGTCGAAGGCGACGCTGCGGTGCTCGACCTCCTCGGCGCCGTGCCAGCGCAGCAGGTCCAGCATCGTCGGGTCGGCCCCGGCCCGGTCCAGTGCGGGCGAGTTGAGCGCCCAGTTTCCCAGGAAGGCGGTGAAGTGCTCGATGGCCGCGACGAAGGCGACCCGCTCGATGATGTTCTCCCGCCGCCGACGCGGGCTCAGGCCGGGCTTGTCGCCCAGCACCCGCTGGAACAGCCAGGCGATCTGACGCACGTACGGGCGCGGGTCGAGCCCCTGGGCGAGCAGGTGGTCGAGCACCTCCTGGTGCGCCTCGGCGTGGATCGACTCCTGGCCGATGAAGCCGAGCACCTCCTCGCGCAGCTGCTCGTCCCGGATCAGCGGCAGCGCCTGCTTGAACAGCTCGACGAACCAGCGCTCGCCCTCGGGCAGCAGCAGGTGCAGGACGTTGATGGTGTGGGTGGCGAACGGCTCGTCCGGAATCCAGTGCAACGGCAGCCGACTCCAGTCGAACTTCACGTCGCGGGGCTCCAGCACGAGGTCGGCGTGCACCTCGGGGGCGGTTCTGGGCATGGGGAACCCTCCTGACCTGCGGGGGTGGCGGCAGCACTTCAAACTACTGGCGAGTACCCCTGGCCACAAGGGTTTGGACCGTTCTTATCGACAGCGAGTCTAATAGTCCTCCATCCGATGGCACTCCAGTCGCGAGCACCGCACGCCGCACCTAACGTGAACAAGCCGGTACTCTCCGGCACCGAAAGGAGAGAGCAGTGATCACAGCACGTGACATCATGCACAGCGGCGCCCAGTGCGTGGAAGGCGGCCAGAGCCTGATGGAGGCCGCGAAGATGATGCGGGACAAGGGCGTCGGCGCCCTCCCGATCTGCGGCCCCGACAAGAAGCTCAAGGGCATCATCACCGAGCGCGACATCATCACGCGATGTATCGCCGAGGGCAAGGACCCGGCCACGATGACCGCCATGGACCTGGCCGGTCACCTGCACTGCGTGCGCGCCGACGACGACATGGACGCGGTGCTCAAGAAGATGGAACAGCACCAGATCCGCCGGATGCCGGTGATCGACAACGAGAAGCTGGTCGGCATGATCACCGAGAAGGACCTCGCCATGGGCCACAAGATGGCCAAGGGCGTGACGGACCAGCAGATCATGCACTTCATGGACAGCATGTTCGTGAAGCACTGACGCACTGACGCGCCGATGCGCTGACACGCTGACACGCTGACGCGCCACGGTCCGAACGCGGACCTGCGAGCGGGCCGGGACCCCTTCACCGGGATCCCGGCCCGCCTGCCTGCGCCTGGTTCTCGTTACCCTTCGAGCGACATGTACAGGCGAGTGCCCTGGGGTCGGAAGCCCACGCGTTCGTAGACGCGGCGCGAACCCTCGCCCGAGTACTCCAGCCAGACCGACCGGGCCCCCAGGGCGAACATGGTCCCCGTCAGTGCGGCGGTGACCGCGGCGGCGATGCCCCGGCCGCGGAAGGCCGGGCGGGTGCCCACGCCGGCCAGCTCGGAGGTGCCCTCGGCGGGAGCCGAGCACAGCGCCCCACCCGCGCAACTGCCGTCGGGGGCCCGGACGAAGCGGACCGCTCCGCCGCTCTCCTGGGTGCGGCGCAGCCGGGCCGCACCTTCCGGGGAGGAGGTGAACTCGCCGGCGAAGGCCTCGGCCAGGGCGGCGTCGATCGAGCTGTAGTCCCGCTCGGAGCACGGAGTTTCCACACCGGTGAACTGAGGCGTCGTCAGCGTCTGCGGGGTGCACACCAGGTACTCGTGCACCGCCTCGGTGGTGAAGCCCGCAGCGAGCAGTGCGGGCGCCACGGCGGGCGCCACCTCCGGCGCGAACTCGAGCCGGGGCTTGAGGCCTCGCTCGCGGAACGCCTCGATCAGGGCTGCGACGTCCTGGCCGGTCGGCTCGGCGCCGGGCAGCGGGGTGGCGTAGTTGATGTAGGGGCTGGTGGTGCTGGGGTCGAATCCCGCGACGAAGGGCCCGGTCTCGGTGACCAGGGGACGACGGCGGAGGTTGGCGACGGCAAAGCTCTGGACCTGGATGTCCATGGGTGATGTTGGCCTCACGTAGCTGACTTGCTCCGTAAACGGAGATGGCGACGGTGCGTCAGGCACCGCATCGTGGGGCCGCCGTGAGAGAAGAGCGTGGCGCTGCTCGGATCCGCTTCTGCGGTGAGAACAGACCGATCAGTGCCGACGGCGGCCGCTGAAGGACGCCGAGACCATGGACTTCGTTCCTTTGCCATCTGCGCATGCGTGGTGCATAGCGCCGCCGATCCTGCCACGGCCGGCAGCAGGCGCGCAACGGGATTGTTCGTGGGTGCCGGGCAGGGACGACGGGGCCTCCGGAATGCGCAAGACCCCAGTTTTCTGGGGTACCAGGAGGCTGGGTGGCGCCGAAGACTGGGGCCATGGACACCATTGAGCAGAACCGCATCGAAGAGAACCGAGAGATCGTGCGCGCCTTCATCGACGCGCTGTTCACCAAGGGCGACCTCACGGCGGTCGACGACTACCTGGCCGAGGACTTCCTCAACCACGATCCGCCGTTCGGCGCCGACACCACCCGCGAGGGGATGCGCCAGGCCGGCGCCCTGTTCCGCGGCGCCTTCCCCGACTGGCACGCCATGCCCGATCTCCTGATCGCGGAGAAGGACCTGGTCGCGGAACACTTCAGCGCCACCGGTACCCAGCGCGGCGAGCTGCTGGGGGTGCCGCCCACCGGGCGCACCGTCACACTGCGCGGGATCAACATCTTCCGGGTCCGGGACGGCCGCATCGTCGAACGCTGGGGCCGGCTCGACGAGCTGGGCTTCCTGCGCCAGCTCGGGCTCGCCCCGGAGCAGGAGTAGCGTCGTGTCCGTGGCAGGTGCGGCAGTGGAACGCCGGCTCGCCGACATCGAGCAGCGGTGCCGGGGCGCACTGGATCCTGCCGCGCTGCGCACCGAGGCGCTGGGCCGGCTGCGGCGGGTGGTACCGGCCGACGCGGCGTTCTTCGCCACCGTCGACCCGGTGACCCTGCTGTTCACCTCGGCCGCCGCCGAGGACCCCCTGGGCCCGGCGACCGCGCTGTTCCTCGACAACGAGTTCGGGCGGACGGACGTCAACAAGTTCTCCGCACTCGCCCGGGCAGCGGATCCGGTCGCCTCGCTGGACCGGGCCGCCCGGGGAGAGCGGTCGGCCAGTGCCCGCTACCGGGAGATCATGGCCCCGCTCGGCCTCGGCGACGAGCTGCGCGCCGCGCTGGTCACCGGCCACCACTGCTGGGGCGTGCTGTGCCTGCACCGGGAGGACTCGTCCGCCGGCTTCACCGCCGAGGAGCTCGCTCTGGTACGGCGGATCGCCCCGCATCTGGCGGCCGGACTGCGCCGAGCGGTAACCGCCGCACCGCCTGCGGGCGCCGGCCCCCGCCCTGGCGGCGTGGGGCTGATCCTGCTCGACGCCGACCTGCGACTCGTCTCGATGAGCCCCGAAGCCGAGCAGTGGCTCGCCGACTTCCCCGACACGGACCGGTTCCCCGACACGGACCAAGGAACTGCCGACCAGCGAGGTGCCGACCCGCTCCCGGTCGCCGTTCACGCGGTGGCGGCCGGCCCGGTGCCGTCGACCGTCCGGATCCGCGGCCGCTCCGGGCAGTGGATCGCGCTGCACACCACCCGGCTGGACTCGCAGATCGGGGTGGTGGTGGAACCGGCCCGACCGGCGGAGCTCGGTGCCGTGCTGCTCAGCGCGCACGGGCTCACGCAGGCGCAGACCCGGGTCGCGGCCCTGGTCATCCGGGGACGCTCGACCCGTGAGCTGGTCGAGGAGCTCCACATCTCCGCCAATACCGTGCAGGAGCACCTGACCGCCGTCTTCGACAAGTTCGGCGTCCGCAGCCGGCGCGAACTCGTCGCCGCGGTGCTCGCAGACCTGGCCGGGTCCTGAAGGCGGCTCGCCGGCGCCGGCCGCGCGCCGGTCCAACCGCCGAGCCGGGCGCCGCAGTCGATCGCCGGACGGGCTCTAGACCGCCATCGCCAGCATCAGCGGCGCTGCCCGCTCCGCCAGCAACTCGGCTGCCGCGCGCAGGCGGTGGGCGTTGTCGGCCGGGAGCGACATGGCCAGGCAGCCGACCGTGGAGCCGGCGGTCACCGGGACGGCGGCGCAGACCGTGCCGAGGGCGTACTCCTGGAGGTCGAGGACCGGGACGGTGGCGGGCTGGCGTTCGAGGCGGTGCATCAGCTGCTCGGCGTCGGTGATGGTGCGGGAGGTGAGGCGCGCGATCGGGTGGCGGGAGAGGTGGTCGAGGCGACCGTCGTGGTCGAGCTGGCTGAGCAGGCATTTGCCGATGGCACTGGCGTGCGCGGTGGCCTTGAAGTCGACCCATTCGTAGACGGCCGGCGCGTGCTCGCCGGCGGCCACCGCCTCGACCCGCAGTTCGCCGTCGTAGTAGCGGCTGAAGTAGACGGCGGCGCCGAGTTCGTCGCGGAGTTCGGCGAGTTTGTGCTCGAGCCGGATCCGGATCAGCTGCTCGCGGTTGGACTGGCCGAGCATCGCGAAGGTGCCGCCGAGGATCCAGCCTCCGTCGGCGAACTGCAGGTACCCCTCGGTGCAGAGCAGTCCGACCAGCTCACGCACCACCGGCTCGGGTAGCGAGGTGTCGCGGACCAGGTCCGCGAGGGTCACGCCGTACGGGTGGCGATCGGCTGCCTCCAGCAGGCGCAGCGCACGGCGCAGCGAGACGTGCGGGCCCGATTCCCCCTGGTCCAGCGTGACCTGACGACCCCGACCGTGTGCCGGCATGGGCCTCTCCTTCCGCTGCGCTCGGAAACTCGCCACCACCGTTCAGAGTATCCGCCGAGGGGTCCTGCGACGCGTAGGTTGGCGGATATTCGCGCCGCTGACGGGTATTGGCCGAGTGGCATATGCCAGTCGAGCGTGGACCGCCGGGAATGACGATGAGCTCCTCCCCCACTGCCCGGGGGGAGGAGCTCATCTGAGGGTGGGTCAGAAAGCACTCAGAGCGTCAGGAGAGCTCAGTTCTCGTCGGCGGAGCGGAGCTTGGCCACGGCGGCGGAAAGCCGGCTGCCGTACTCCTCGTCGGCGGCGTGGAAGTGGGCCAGGTTCTTCTCGACGATGTCGTCGCGGGTCACCTGGGCCAGGAAGCCGGCGATGTTGTCGATCAGGCGCGCCTTCTCGCCGTCCGACATCAGGCGGTAGAGCTCGCCGGCCTGGAAGAAGTCGTCGTCCTTGGTGTGGGCCGGCGTGGTGTAGGTGCCGGTGTGGCCGTTCAGGGCGACGGGGGCGGCCAGCGCGCGGTCGGTCTGGGCGGGGCCGTCGTACGAGTTGGGCTCGTAGTTCTTGCCGCGGCCGGCCTTGTTGAGCGCGTTGTAGCCGTCACGGCCGTAGTTGTCGGCCTCGGTGGCGCGCGGGGCGTTCACCGGCAGCTGGGTGTGGTTCACACCGAGGCGGTAGCGCTGGGCGTCCGCGTAGGCGAACAGCCGGCCCTGGAGCATCTTGTCGGGCGACGGGCCGATGCCGGGCACGAAGTTGTTCGGCGAGAAGGCTGACTGCTCGACCTCGCCGAAGACGTTCTCCGGGTTCTTGTTGAGCACCAGGCGGCCGACCTTGACCAGCGGGTAGTCGGCGTGCGGCCACACCTTGGTGAGGTCGAACGGGTTGAAGCGGTAGTCGGCCGCCTCGGCCACCGGCATCAGCTGGACGTAGAGGGTCCAGGACGGGAAGACGCCGCGCTCGATCGCCTGGTGCAGGTCGCGCTGGTGGCTGTCGGCGTCGCCGCCCACCACCTCGGCGGCCTGCGAGCCGTCCAGCGAGCGGACGCCCTGGTTGGTCTTGAAGTGGTACTTGACCCAGAAGGCCTCGCCGGACTCGTTGACCCACTGGTAGGTGTGCGAGCCGTAGCCGTTCATGTGGCGGTAGGAGGCCGGGATGCCGCGGTCACCGAAGAGCCAGGTGATCTGGTGCGTCGATGCGGGCGAGTGCGCCCAGAAGTCCCAGACGTTGTCGGCTTCCTGGATGCCGGTGTACGGGTCGCGCTTCTGCGAGTGGATGAAGTCGGGGAACTTCAGCGGGTCCTTGATGAAGAAGACCGGGGTGTTGTTGCCGACCAGGTCGTAGTTGCCCTCGGCGGTGTAGAACTTCAGCGCGAAGCCGCGCGGGTCGCGCACCGCGTCGCTCGAGCCCAGGTTGCCGGCCACGGTGGAGAAGCGCAGGAAGACCTCGGTGCGCTTGCCGATCTCGGAGAGGAAGTCGGCGCGGGTGTACCGGGAGACCTCGTCGGTCACCTCGAAGTAGCCGTAGGCGCCGGAGCCGCGGGCGTGCACCACGCGCTCCGGGATGCGCTCGCGGTTGAAGCGGGCCAGCTTCTCCAGCAGCTGCTGGTCCTGGATGAGCAGCGGGCCGTACTCGCCGGCCGAGGCCGAGTTCTGGTTGTCGGCGATCGGGGCGCCGGACTCAGTGGTCAGGATCTTGGACATGGGAGGGGTCCTTCAGGTACGAGTGTGCGGGTTTGCAAAGATTGCAAAGCCGGAACCGCAGGCATGCAAACTTTGCAAAGGGCAAAGGGAAGGTCAGACGCCCAGCAGACGCCAGAGCGCGGCGGTACGACGCGAGGTCTCGGTGCCGTCGGGACCGTCGGCCGGCTGCAGGGCCGCCGTGGCCGCGGTGACCTCGGCGGGGGTGGCCAGCGGACGGGCCGCCGCCAGGGTGATCGCCTCGGCACCGGTCAGCCCGGCCTCGCTGAGCGCCTGGCCGGCCTCGGCTGGCGGCAGCGCGTTGAACCAGCGCAGCGCCAGCGCAGCGCGGCCGCTCTCGGTGAGCTTGCCGACCAGTCGCAGCCGGGCCAGCCCGCCGTCCGGGTAGACGTTGATCCGCACGTGGGTCACCGGGCGGCCCACGTCGAGCCGGAGCCGGTGCCGGGTGTCCGGCTGCAGCCGGGTGCGCGGCAGGATCTCGAACCAGCCGTCAGCATCGGCGGCGGGGTCGGACCCGTTGGACGCGTCGTACCCCACCAGGTCGGCCCAGCCGGGAGCGTTGGCGACGAAGTGGCTCGTGTCCACCTCGACGGCAAGGACCTCCCCGCCCCCGGCCAGGGCGATCTGTACCCAGTCGTTGGCCTTGTCGCGCCGACGCCGGGTCTCCCAGCCCTCGCCCATGACGGAGGCGCGACCGGGAGCGTTCAGGTTGTGCGGGGAGGAGAAGTACCGGTCCGAGGCCGCCTCGGCCACGCCGCCGAACTCCTGCGCGGCCAGGTCGAAGGTGAGGCCGTCCAGGTCGCGCGGGTCGGGCAGCACCTCGCCGTGCACCCGCAGCCGGGCCACACCGCCGTCCGGCCAGATGTTCAGCCGGATGTGCGTGTACCGGGTCCGGTCGGTGACCTCGAACTCGTGGGCGGTGTTGCCCTGCAGCGCGGTGCGCGGCACCAGGTCGGTCCACTGCGCGGCGTCCAGCTCCTCGACCGAGGGGTGGCCGGCTATCGAGGCCGCCTGGACGGAGGCGGTCTCGGGGTAGTTGCCGGTGAAGTGCGCGGTGTCCACGATCACCCCGTGCACCCGGCCGGCCACGCCGAGCCGGACGATCGCCCAGTCGTGGTCCTCGTCGGTCGGGTGCGGCTGGTCGGCGCTGACGCCGCGGCGGCGCTTGCTCTCCCAGCCGTCCATGATCTGGCCCTTGTGGCCGAAGGTGTGCGGCCGGAACTCGGCCGGCTTGGCGACCAGCAGGTTCTCCGCGTCCGCGAAGGTGTCCTCGTTGGTGGCCACCACTCCGGCGCCGAGCAGCCGGGAGGCGAGGTTGACCAGCTCGGTGAAAGGAGCGGCCGGGGTCTGACTGTCACTCATGTCTCGTCGCTCCTCAGCGCGTTCGTGAAATCAGCGGGTGCCGAAGAATCAGCTGTGCCGAAGAATCTGCTGCCCGAAGGGCTCGGCGTTGACGTCCACCACCCGGCCGCGCAGCCAGGTGGCCTTGACGGCGCCGGTCAGGGTCTTGCCCGCGTAGGGGGTGACCGGGTTGCGGTGGTGCAGGCCGGCCGGGTCGACGGCGAACTCGCCGTCGGGGTCGAAGGCCACCAGGTCGGCGTCGTGGCCGACCGCGATGGCGCCCTTGGTGCCGTCCAGGCCGACCAGCGAGGCCGGCCCGCTCGCCATCCAGCGGACCACGTCGGCCAGCGAGTGGCCGCGCTTGCGGGCCTCGGTCCAGATCGCCGGCAGACCCAGCTGCAGCGAGGCGATGCCGCCCCAGGCCGCCGCGAAGTCGCCGCTGCCACCGTACTTCTGCAGCAGCTTCAGGTCGGGGGTGGACGGCGAGTGGTCGGAGACGACACCGATGAACTCGCCGTTGGCCAGCGCCGCCCAGAGCTTGTCGCGGTTGGACTCGTCGCGGATCGGCGGGCAGCACTTGAAGGCGGTGTCGCCGTCCGGCACCTCCTCGGCGGCCAGCGTCAGGTAGTGCGGGCACGTTTCCGCAGTGACCCGGACGCCGTCGGCGCGGGCCTGGGCCAGCAGCGGCAGCACGGCGGCCGAGGAGACGTGCAGGATGTGCACCCGGGCGCCGGTGCGCCGGGCGGTGTCCAGCAGCCGGGCCACGGCGGCGGCCTCGGCGTCGTCGGGCCGGGAGTTCAGGAAGTCGCGGTAGTGCACGCCGGGCACCTGCGGGGCGGCGCCGAGCACCGCCGGGTCCTCGGCGTGGATGATCGCCAGCGCGCCGATCCGGGCCTGCTCGGTGAGCGCGGCCTCCAGGTCGGCCTGCTCGACGTGCGGGAACTCGTCCACGCCGGAGGGCGCCAGGAAGCTCTTGAAGCCGAAGACACCGGCCTGGTGCAGCGGCTCCAGGTCGCCGGTGTTGCCGGGGATCGCGCCGCCCCAGAACCCGAGGTCGACCCAGGCCTGTCCCTCGGCGATCTTCCGCTTGGCCGCCAGCCCGGCCACCGTGGTGGTGGGCGGGATGGAGTTGAGCGGCATGTCGATGATGGTGGTGACGCCGCCGGCGGCGGCGGCCCGGGTGGCGGTCGCGAAGCCCTCCCACTCGGTCCGGCCGGGCTCGTTGACGTGCACGTGGGTGTCGACCAGGCCGGGCAGCAACGCGACCTCGCCGAGGTCGGTCAGCTGGGAGTCGCCGACCAGCAGCGAGCCGTGGGCGGCGATCTGCTCGATCTTCCCGTCCCGGACCAGCACGTCGGCGGGGCGCTCACCGTCGGGGAGAACCACGCGACGGGAACGGATCACCGCGGTCGACTGCTGCATCAAGGACCTCCGGACGGTTGCGGGTTGAGCTGCTTGCGGTGGGGGTGGCTCGGAGCCTAGGCCCGCCTTCAACAAAACGTCAATGTAGGAAGATACGATTAACCAAGCGGCAATCAGGAGGCAACGAGCAGGTCCCGGGCGAGCGTCTCGCCCGCCACCTCGGCCAGCTCCGCAGCCTTGGTGAGGCTGTCGCCGGGCTGCTCGGCGAGGTCGGTGAGCGCGTACGCGGCGGCGAAACCGGCCCCGCGCCACTCGTCCTCGGACAACTCCAACCGACCTGCCACAGCGGCCACCGGAACCCCCGCCCCGGTGGCCGCCGCAGCAACTCCGGCGGGGGCCTTGCCGTGCAACGTCTGCGCGTCAAGGCATCCCTCACCGGTGACGACAAGGCGTGCCCCACGCACGGCCTCGTCGAAACCCAGCAGTTCGAGCAGCAGCTCGATGCCGGGTCGCATAGTGGCCCCCAACAGGGCCAGGGCGCCGAATCCCACCCCACCCGCGGCCCCGGCGCCGGGGGCATCGCGGAAGTCCACGCCGGTGCTCTCGCGCACCACGTCGGCCCAGCGGGTCAGGCCGGCCTCCAGGACCAGCAGGTCCTCGGCATCGGCACCCTTCTGCGGGCCGTACACCGCAGTGGCCCCCCGCGGACCGAGCAGCGGGTTGTCCACATCGCAGGCGACCACGATCTCGACCCCGCCGAGCCCGTCCGCGAGCGAGCCCGGGTCGAAGCGGTGCAGCCGGCGCAGGGCCGCACCGCCGGGCGGGAGCTCGATGCCCTCGCCGTCGTAGAGGCCGGCGCCGAGCGCCTGGACCATGCCCGCGCCGCCGTCGGTGCAGGCGCTGCCGCCCAGGCCCAGCACGACGCGCTTGGCGCCCAGGCTGACGGCCCGTCCGATCAGCTGCCCGACCCCGTAGGAGCCGGCCCCGAGCGGGGCGGTGCGTCCGCCGGGTAGCCGGGCCAGGCCGGAGGCCTGGGCGAGCTCGACCACGGCGGTGTCGCCCTTGACGGCGATCGCGGCGTCCACCGGCAGCCCGGTCGGTCCGGCCACCTTGGCCGGGATCCGGGTGAAGCCGGCCGCCAGCGCGGCGGCCAGGGTGCCCTCGCCGCCGTCGGCCACCGGCAGCTCGCGGACCTCGACGCCGGGGACGACCCGACGGATTCCCGCGGCCAGCCGGGCGGCCACCTCGGCACCCTCCAGGGTGCCCTTGAACTTGTCGGGAGCTACGACCACATGGCCCTGAGTGGGGGTGGCGGGCATAGTGCGGGCCTCACTTCCGAGTCGAACTGATGGTGCTTCACTCAATGGTGCGACGCGTCGCAACTCAATGGCGTCGCAGCTCAAGGGCGTCGCCGCTCGAGGGCGTCGCCACCCGAGGGGTGCGGTCCCCTCCCCGCCGTTCCTCCCGTCCCGCTTCCGACGTACGGGAGGCTCCCCTCGGCGGGGAGGGGACCGGGCGGCGCCTGCGTGCGACCGAAGCACGCGCGCCGCCGGTTGGCACGACCAGCAGCGGGAGGATGAGCACCAACCCCGCTGCCGGCCGAAAGTGTCCTCCTGGTGACGCGGGCACGACCGGACAGGTACACGCCACCAGGAGGAGTCTGGATAACCCCGAGGGTTACTTGACCTCGCGGCCGGCGAGGCGCTCGACGCCGCGCAGCAGGGCCGAGTGGTCCAGCGAGCCGTCACCGTTGGCGCGGGCCGAGGCGACCAGCTGGGCGACCAGCGAGCCGACCGGCAGCGGGGCCTCGACGGCGCGCGCGGCGGCGGTCACGATGCCCATGTCCTTGTGGTGCAGGTCGATCCGGAAGCCCGGGGCGAACTCGCGGTTGACCATGTTGGCCTTCTTGCGGTTCAGCACGGTGGAACCGGCCAGGCCGCCCGCGAGGACGTCCAGCGCGGCCGGCAGGTCGACGCCCGCGTTCTCCAGGAAGACCACGGCCTCGGCCACGACCTGGATGTTCACGGCCACGATCAGCTGGTTGGCGGCCTTCACGGTCTGGCCGGCGCCGGCCGGGCCGACGTGGATGACCGTGGTGCCCAGCGCGTCGAAGAGCGGCTTGGCCTCGGCGAAGTCGGCGGCCTCGCCACCGACCATGATCGACAGCACCGCCTCGATGGCGCCGGCCTCGCCACCGGAGACCGGGGCGTCCAGGGTGCGGACGCCCTTCTCCTTGGCGGCCGCCTCGACCTTGATCGAGGTCTGCGGGGTGATCGAGGACATGTCGATCACCAGGGTGCCGGCCTTGACGTTCTCCAGCACACCGCCCTCACCGAGGATGACGGCCTCGACGTGCGGGTCGGCCGGGACCATGGTGATGACGACCTCGGCGTCCTTCACCGCGTCCGCGATGCTAATCGCACCGTGGCCGCCGGCCGCCACCAGGGCGTCGATCGCGGACTGCTCGAGGTTGAAACCGGTGACGTGGTGGCCGGCCTTGACCAGGTTGGCGGCCATCGGGCTGCCCATGATGCCGAGGCCGATGAAGGCGATCTTGCGGGAGGCGCTCATCGCGTCGCGTTCCTTACGTGAAGAAGTGGGGAGGGGATTACTGGTTGGCGCGCAGCGTGCGCGGCAGCCACTCGAAGCTGTCGGCGCTGACGCCGGTGGAGGGCTTGTACTCCAGGCCGACCGGGCCGGTGTAGCCGGCGGCGGTGACGCGCTCCAGCAGGGCGGCCAGGTCGAGTTCGCCGGTGCCGGGCTCGTTGCGGCCCGGGTTGTCGGCGATCTGCACGTGGCCGATCCGGTCGGCGTAGGTGTCGATGACGGCGTTCAGGTCCTCGCCGTTGACCGCCAGGTGGTAGAAGTCGCAGAGGAACTTGGCGTTGCCGAGACCGGTGGCGGCGTTGACCTTGTCCACCACCTCGACGGCGGCGGCCGCGGTGTGCAGCGGGTAGTCGGGGGCGTCGTTGCGGTTGAGCGCCTCGATCAGCAGGACCGCGCCGATCGAGTGGGCGGCCCGGGCGGCCAGCACGAGGTTCTCCAGGGCCAGCGCGTCCTGCTCGGCCGGGTCCACGCCCTCGACCCGGTTGCCGTAGATGGCGTTCAGCGCGCCGGCGCCGAGCGAAGCGGCAAGCTCTGCGGCCACCGCGATGTTCTCGCGGAAGCGCTCGCGCTCGGCCGGGACGGAGGCGGTGCCCTTGGCGCCCACCGACAGGTCGTCGAGGAAGTTGAGGCCGGTCAGCCGGACACCGGCGTCGGTGAAGGCCTTGCGCAGCGCGTCCAGCTCGGCCTCGGCCGGGGTGGTCTGGGTGCCGAACGGCCACCAGAGCTCGGCGGCGGTGAAGCCCGCGGCGGCCGCGGCGGCCGGGCGCTCCAGCAGCGGCAGCTCGCTGAACAGGATCGACAGGTTGATCGTGGCGCGTCCCTGCAAAGACGCGTACTCGGAAGCGGCTGTCACGTCCCTCACCTTTCACTTCTTCTCCCCCAGCCTTCGGCCGGGAGGCTCCCCTCATCGCAATTCCATGATGCGGAAGAGGGATTCTGCTTGGTGGAAGCTTGCCATGCCGACCCGAGGGACTGTCAAGCGTCCTGCAACAGTTTGTTGAACAACATTCTGTTGAAAGGTGCAGCCGTTGGACCTCCCCCGCCGACCAGTGCCTCGCTACAGTGAGCGCGTGCGATTGATGGTGGAGTTCACGACAGAACCGTTCGAGCTGGTCAGCTTCCCGGACCATGCGGTGGCCGCCCGCCGGGTGGTGGACGAAGCGGGCCTGGCCGTCTCGGTCGGCCCGTTCGGCACCAGCGCCGAGGGCGAGGCCGAGCAGGTCCTCGCGGCAGTCACCCGACTGCTGCACGACACCCTGGACGCCGGCGCCAGCCGGATCTCGGTCCAGGTCAGCGTGGTCCCGGAGAGCTCTGCGGACCCTGAGACCCCCGAAGGAGTGGGTTCGCAGTGACCGATGCCCTGGAGCACCCGCTCACCCTGGCGATAAAGCCGCTGCTCGACGCCGTCGGCGCGACCCCGCTCGCGGTCGGCGAGGCGAAGCCGGACGACGTGGTCCTGGAGTGGGAGGGCGAGCCGGCTGTCGCCATCCGGCTGCCCCACCTGAGCAGTGCGCTCGACCGCCTGCTGGCCGAGATGACCCGCCAGTTCGACGGCCGGCCGCTCAGCGAGCTGGACCGACTGGAGAAGCAGCGCGTCGTCGCCCTTCTGGAGGAGCGCGGCGCCTTCACCGTCCGACACGGAGTGGAGACCGTCGCGTCCGCCCTGGGCGTCAGCCGGTTCACGGTGTACAACTACCTCAACCGGCAGATCGAGGAGCCGAAGACCGGCTGACCAGGCCAGTCTTGCCGAGCGTGGATCCGGACACACTTGGCGGATCGCACACGAAACCGGCCGGACATCTCCGGCGGTTCGAAACGTAACCACCAAGGCTTCAACAAAGTGTTGACGGCCGGGGGTGGTGGATCTAGCTTGTGCGGGTGGCACCACTCTTCAGGAGGTCCACCCGTGACCAACCACCCCCACGCGTCAGTTGACGCAGCCGGCGCCCTCGCGGCGCTGGCGGCGGCACCCGCCGCCGAACTGGCGAAGACCCTCCTCGAGGTCTGCTCCAGCCCCAGCTGGGCCGCCGCCGTGGCGGCCGCCCGCCCCTGGTCGGACCGCGAGTCCCTGCTGGCCGCCAACGCGGCCGCGATGGCCGGGCTCAGCACCGCCGACCTGGGCGATGCGATGGCCGGCCACGCCCGGATCGGCAAGCCCAAGGCGGGCGACGCCACCTCCGAGCGCGAGCAGGCCGGCATCCAAGGAGTGGACCAAGCGCTCCTGGACGACCTGCAGCAGGCCAACGCCGCCTACGAGGCGAAGTTCGGCCACGTCTTCCTGATCTGCGCCACCGGCCGCACCGCGGAGACCATGCTCGCCGCGCTGCGCGAACGCTTCCCCAACGACGCGGCCACCGAGGCCGAGATCGTCCGAGGCGAACTGCGCAAGATCAACGACATTCGTCTCAACCGTCTGCTGGACGAGCCGGCCCACTGACCGGATCGTTGACCTGACGGACAGTCACCCCCTGCCACCAGTAAGGTCATTCACGCCATGACTGGCATCTCCACGCACGTGCTCGACACCAGCCTCGGCCGCCCGGCCGAGGGCGTCCCGGTCGAGCTCGCATTGAACACCGAGGGTGGCTGGACGGTGCTCGGCACCTCCGCCACGGACTCCGACGGCCGGGCCAAGGACCTGCCGGCCGTGGAGGCGGGCTCGGTCGTCCGGCTCACGTTCGACACCGCCGCCTACTACGCGCAGAAGTCGGACGAGACGCCGTTCTTCCCCGAGGTCTCGATCGTCTTCACGGTCGCGCCCGCGCAGCACCACTACCACGTGCCGCTGCTGCTGAACCCCTTCGGATATTCCGTCTACCGCGGAAGCTAGACAGCAAGGAGCCGATGATGGCCCACGTGCTCGGTCAGAACCAGTACGGCAAGGCGGAGAACCGGATCGTCCGGGTCTACCGTGACAGCACCCGTCACGAGATCAAGGACCTGAACGTCTCGGTCTCGCTCCAGGGCGAGTTCGAGGACGTTCACCTCACCGGTTCGAACGCCAACTGCCTGCCCACCGACACCACCAAGAACACCGTCTACGCCTTCGCGAAGGAGTACGGCATCGAGTCGGCGGAGGCCTTCGGCATCCTGCTGGCCCGCCACTTCGTCGACAACACCGAGCGCGGCGTGGTGCACAGCGCCCGGATCCGGATCGAGGAGTACGTCTGGGACCGGATCAAGACCCCGGACAACACCTCGCGCTTCATCGGCTCCGAGGAGGTCGGCCACTCCTTCGTCCGCAACGGCGGCGAGGTGCGCACCTGCGAGGTGGTCTACGACGGTGAGACCGTCCAGGTGATCTCCGGCCTCAAGGACCTGATCGTGATGAACACGACCAACTCCGAGTTCTGGGGCTACATCAAGGACCGGTACACCACCCTGCAGGAGGCCTACGACCGGATCCTGGCCACCCAGGTGACGGCCCGCTGGAAGTACTCCTTCAGCGGCCGCGACGGCGAGGCCCAGCCGAACTGGAACCGCTCCTACCAGCACGTGCGCCGCCACATGCTGGAGGCCTTCGCTGAGACCTACTCCTACTCGCTGCAGCAGACGCTGCACGCGATGGGCACCCGGGTGCTGAACAACCGCGCCGAGGTGGACGAGGTCCGCCTGGAGCTGCCGAACAAGCACCACTTCCTGGTCGACCTCTCGCCCTTCGACCTGAAGAACGAGAATGAGGTGTACTACGCCGCCGACCGGATGTACGGCCTGATCGAGGGCACCGTGCACCGCGAGGGCGTCGTCCCGGTCATCCCGGTCGCCTGATCCGAGGCACCGCCACCCGAGGGATTCTCACTCCGCCGTCCCGCCCTCGGGACCGCAGTACCGCTGACGGCGGTGACACCCTAGCCGGACCCCGCGCGGGCTGACGGCCCGTCACCCAGCCTCCCCGACGCGCCCTCAGCTCGCGCGGGTCCACGCGCTCAGCCCTCCCCCACTCCCTAGGAGTCACCATGGCAGTCCAGCCCCCGCCCGCCGACCAGCGGATCGTGATCGAGAACGTCGCGATCGCCACGGTCGACGCCAACGACACCGAGTACGCCCGCGGCCACGTCGTGATCAAGGGCAATGTGATCGAGTCGGTCGGCGACGGCCCGGCTCCGCAGTGGCTGGACAACGTGGTGCGCCGGATCAACGGCGAGGGCCACCTGATCACCCCGGGTCTGGTCAACACCCACCACCACTTCTACCAGTGGATCACCCGGGGCCTGGCCCAGGACAACATCCTCTTCGACTGGCTGGTCGCGCTCTACCCGACCTGGGCCCGGATCGACGACAAGCTGGTGCACGCCGCCAGCCTCGGCTCGGCCGCCGCGCTGCTCAAGTCCGGCTGTACCACCGCCAGCGACCACCACTACGTCTTCCCGCAGGGCGGCGGCGACATCCTCGGCGCCTCGATCGAGGCCGTCCAGTCGCTCGGCATGCGCTTCACCGCGCTGCGCGGCTCGATGGACCGCAGCAAGAAGGACGGCGGCCTGCCGCCGGACCACGCGGTGGAGAAGACCGAGGACATCCTGATCGCCTCCGAGGCGGCCGTGGACAAGTGGCACGACGCCTCCTTCGGCTCGATGCTGCACGTCGCGATCGCGCCCTGCTCGCCCTTCTCGGTCTCCACCGAACTGATGCGCGAGGCCGCCGTGCTGGCCCGCCGCAAGGGCGTCCGGCTGCACACCCACGGCTCCGAGACGGCCGAGGAGGAGCAGTTCTGCAAGGAGCTGTTCGGCATGGGCCCGACCGACTACTTCGAGTCCACCGGCTGGCTGGGCGAGGACGTCTGGATGGCGCACTGCGTCCACATGAACGACTCCGACATCGCCAAGTTCGCCGAGACCGGCACCGGCGTGGCGCACTGCCCCTCCTCCAACGCCCGTCTGGCCGCCGGCATCGCCCGGGTGCCGGACATGCTGAAGGCCGGCGTGCCGGTCGGCCTGGGCGTGGACGGCACCGCCTCCAACGAGTCCGGCGAGCTGGGCACCGAGCTGCGCAACGCCCTGCTGATCAACCGTCTGCACGGCCGCCCCGACGCGCTCACCGCGCGCAGCGCGCTGCGCCTGGGCACCATGGGCGGCGCCCGGGTGCTGGGCCGGCAGAACGAGATCGGCTCGATCGAGGTGGGCAAGCTCGCCGACCTGGCGCTGTGGAAGGTCGACGGCATCATGCACTCCTCGATCGCCGACCCGGTGGCCGCCCTGGCCCTGGGCGCGCTGCCCCCGCTGTCGGTGCTCTTCGTCAACGGCAACGCCGTGGTCGAGAAGGACACCCTGACCACCGTGAACGAGGACCAGATCGCGCTGGCCTGCGCCCGCGCCGCCAAGGAGCTGGCCTCCCGCGCCTGACCCTTCCTCACCATGAACTCCGGGCCGCCCAGGGACGGTGCGTGACCCGGACTCCGGCCGCTGCCAACAGGCGGCGACCGGACTGCAGCCCCGGACCCACGGCGAGGGTCCGGGGCTGTGGCGTACCGTCAGGCGGGGCACCGTAGGTTACGGCTGACCAGGAATCGTCCATCATGCGCCGAAAGAGACCATATGACCACCGTGGGGTCGGCGATCCCCGCTGCCCGACCGCCCGCCGTACTGCGTAGGACGCTGCGGCGGGCGCGGCGTCACCCGGTGCTCGCCGCCACTGTGCTGGCCGGGCTGCTGCACGTGATCTGGGCGCTGGCGCTGGCCAATGACGCGGGCGATCTGGCGGCCCAGTACGCCTGGACCGAGTTCGCCCGCCAGCACCCCGAATCGGCCTACAACCTGTCCTGGTACGGCGGCATGCACACCGCCTCGTACAGCGTGCTCTCGCCCTATCTGATGGGCCTGCTCGGGGTCCGCACCACCGGGGTGCTGGCCGGCACGGTCTCCGCCGCGCTGGCCGCCACCCTGCTGATCCGCTCCGGACTGCGCCGCCCGATGGCGCCGGCGCTGTGGACGGCGTTCGCCCTCTGGTGTGACGTCGCGTCAGGACGGGTGACCTTCGCGATCGGCGTGGCCTTCGGGCTCGCCGCCGCCGTGCTGGCCTTCACCTGTCCCGGGCCCCGCTTCCGGCGCACCCTGCTGGTCGTGCTGGCGGCGCTGGCCACCATGGGCAGTCCGGTGGTCGGGCTCTTCCTCGAAGTGGCGGCCGCCGCGCTCTTCCTGACCGGCCGTCGGCGGGACAGCTATCCGCTGGCGGTGTCACCGATCGTGGTGGTGGCCGGCACCGCGCTGCTCTTCCCGTTCAAGGGCCAGCAGCCGTTCGACTGGTGGACCGCCGCGCCGGTGGTGGCGGCCGCGTTGGCGGCGGCCTGGCTGGCCCCGGTCGGCTGGGCGGCGCTGCGGCGCGGGGCGGTGGTCTACGCGCTCGGGGTGGTGCTGGTCTGGCTGATCCCCTCCCCGGTCGGCAGCAATGTGGAGCGGCTCAGCCTGCTCTTCGCCGGCACCGTGCTGCTCGCCGTGCTGCTGGAGAGCCGGCCGGCCCGGGGCCGGGCGTTGGCCGTCTCGGCGGGCTTCCTGGCGGTGGCCGTCTGGCTGGCCGGCCGCACCGCCGGCGACCTGGTGGTGACCGTCCCGGTCTCGGCACCGGCCCGGGACGGCAAGGCGCTGATCGACGAGCTGCACCGGGTGGGTGCCGACCGCGGCCGGGTCGAGGTGGTGCCGCTGGCCTCGCACTGGGAGGCCAGCGGGGTGGCGCCCTACGTCGACCTGGCGCGCGGCTGGAACCGGCAGGCGGACGTCACCCGCAACCCGCTCTTCTACACCGACCAGCTGTCCGCCGTCGACTACCACGCCTGGCTGCTGCGCTGGGGGGTGGGCTACGTGGCCCTGTCCACCGACAGGCCGGACGATGCGGCGGTGGACGAGGCCGCACTGGTGGGCGCCGGTCAGCCGTGGCTGGCGCCGGTCTGGCAGCACGGCAGCTGGCGGCTCTACCGGGTCACCGACGCGAGCCCGCTGGCCGACCCGCCCGCCGTGGTCAGCCAGGCCGGGCCGGCTGCGCTGACCGTGCAGGTGCCCTCGGCGGGCCTGGTGCGGCTGCTGCTGCCCTGGTCCCCGTGGCTCGGCATCCAGGGCGCCACCAGCACCAATGACGGCTGCCTGGCGGAGTCCGGCGACTGGACGGTGCTCTACGCCCCGGCTCCCGGCACCTACACCATCACCGGCCGCTACGCCTTCACCCGCGGCAACCCCTGCCCGGTGGTGAAGGCCATCGGGCGTGAGCCCCGGTAGCACCGGCAGGACGGCGAAGGCCCGGTGACGCCCCCTCGGGGGGAGCGTCACCGGGCCTTCAGGTCCTGGGGCCGGGTCAGACCTTCAGGGTGCGGATCGCGGTCGGGGCGTGGCCGGGCTCGGTGGCCAGCTCCTCCCACTCGTTGATGGCGTCGATGCCGGCGCCACCCATCGAGATGTTGGTGACGCGCTCCAGGATCGCCTCGACGACGACCGGGACCTGGAACTCGGCGGCCAGCTTCTTGGCCTGCTCGAAGGCGGCACCGAGCTCGTTCGGGTCGGTCACCCGGATCGCCTTGCAGCCCAGGCCCTCGACCACCTTGACGTGGTCGACGCCGTAGACGCCCAGCTCCGGCGAGTTGATGTTCTCGAACTCCAGGTTGACCTGGAAGTTGATGTCGAGGTTGCGCTGCGCCTGGCGGATCAGGCCCAGGTACGCGTTGTTCACCAGCACGTGGACGTACGGGATCTTGTGCTGCGCACCGACGGCCAGCTCCTCCAGCATGAACTGGAAGTCGTAGTCGCCGGAGAGCGCGACCACCGGGGTCTGCGGGTCGGCGGTTGCGACGCCGAGCGCGGCCGGGATGGTCCAGCCGAGCGGGCCGGCCTGGCCGCAGTTGATCCAGTGCCGCGGCTTGTAGACGTGCAGCATCTGCGCGCCGGCGATCTGCGAGAGGCCGATGGTGGTGACGTAGCGGGTCTCCGGCCCGAACGCCTTGTTCATCTCCTCGTAGACGCGCTGCGGCTTCATCGGGATGTTGTCGAAGTGCGTGCGGCGCTGCAGCTGGGCCTTGCGCTCCTGGGTGGAGGCGGCCCAGTCGCTGCGGTCGGGCAGCTTGCCGGCGGCCTTGAGCTCCTTGGCCACCTCGACGAAGAGCTCCAGGGCGGCCTTGGCGTCGGAGGCGATGCCGTAGTCCGGGGCGAAGATCTTGCCGATCTGGGTCGGCTCGATGTCCACGTGGACGAACTTGCGGCCCTCGCGGTAGACGGGCAGCGCGCCGGTGTGGCGGTTGGCCCAGCGGTTGCCGATGCCCAGGACGAAGTCCGACTCCAGGAAGTTCGCGTTGCCGTAGCGGTGCGAGGTCTGCAGGCCGACCATGCCGGCGTTGAGCTCGTGGTCGTCGGGCAGGATGCCCCAGCCCATCAGGGTGGGGATGACCGGGGTGCCGGTCAGTTCGGCGAACTCGACCAGCAGCTCGGAGGCGTCGGCGTTGATGATGCCGCCACCGGCGACGATCAGCGGGCGCTCGGACTCCAGCAGGAACTGGATCGCCTTCTCGATCTGGGCCCGGCTGGCGGCCGGCTTGTAGACCGGCAGCGGCTGGTAGGTGTCCGGGTCGAACTCGATCTCGGTCAGCTGGACGTCGATCGGCAGGTCGATCAGCACCGGGCCGGGACGGCCGGAGCGCATCAGGTGGAAGGCCTGCTGGAAGACGCCGGGGACCTGGGCGGCCTCCAGGACGGTGGTCGCCGCCTTGGTGACCGGCTTGGCGATCGAGGCGATGTCGACGGCCTGGAAGTCCTCCTTGTGGATCACCGCGGTCGGCGCCTGGCCGGTGATGCACAGGATCGGGATCGAGTCGGCGATCGCCGAGTAGAGGCCGGTGATCATGTCGGTGCCGGCCGGGCCGGAGGTACCGATGCAGACACCGATGTTGCCGGCCTTGGTGCGGGTGTAGCCCTCGGCCATGTGCGAGGCGCCTTCGACGTGCCGGGCCAGCGTGTGCTTGATCCCGCCGCCCTCCTTGAGGGCCCGGTAGAACGGGTTGATCGCGGCGCCCGGCACGCCGAACGCGACCTCGACGCCTTCGCGCTTGAGGATCTCAACTGCCGCGCGCGCGGCTGTCATTCGAGGCATCGGGTTACTCCTGCGGGTCAGCTAGAATTCCGCCATGCGGAATATTGCTTTTAGGATGCGAAATCAAGGTAGGTCTCAGCTCGACGGGGCGTCAAGGGTTCAACGGGTCCATCTTCAACAACTCGTTGAAGGTCTGGCCATTGGTGGAACGGACGAAGCCCGACCCCCAGGGGGATCGGGCTTCGTCGGAACGGGCTTCGCGTCTGCGCAGGTCGCCCCTGGTCAGAACGTGTGACTGGTCAGAACGTGTGATCGGTCAGACGGTGCGGCCGCTCAGAAGGTGCGGCCCAGGGTGGCCAGGTAGGCCCGCCAACCGCCGAACTCGGTGATCTCCTTGTGCACCCCGCGCTCCAGCTCGCCGCGGCTGAGCACCATCGAGAAGCAGGCGCTGCCGTCCGCCAGCTCGATCACGCCGAACTCCAGCTCGCGCGGCTCGCCGGGCAGGATCACGTCGCGCAGCAGCTCCAGGCTCAGCTCGTAGAGCTCCCCCTCAATGGCCGTGTCGACCTGCGGGTCCGGCAGCAGCCCGGGGCAGACGTCCCGGATCGAGAAGAAGCGGTGGCCGGGCGCGGTGCGCACCACGCCGAGGAACGGCGCGTCGCCGAGCAGCGGGTGGAACTCCCCGCCGCGCATCGCCTGGCCGTTGAGGAACATGCGGACCATCTCGGTGACTCCCAGGGGTGAAAAGCGCACGGTCCACCGGGGAGTGTTCGACCCGGCGGACCGTACGAATTGGCAGTAAGCGCTCAGCCGAGCAGTGCGTAGCCTGGCAGCGTCAGGAAGTCGACGAAGTCCTCGGCGAGCGAGACCTGCTCGAAGAGTTCGCGGGCTTCGGCCCACCGGCCGGCCGCGTAGACCTCGTCGCCCAGCTCGGCGGCGATCGTCGCCAGCTCCTGCGAGACCAGCGTGCGGACCAGCTCGGCGGTGGCCTTCTCGCCGGTGTCCGCGAGCACCACGCCGTTGTGGATCCACTGCCAGATCTGCGAGCGGGAGATCTCGGCGGTGGCGGCGTCCTCCATCATGTTGAAGATGCCGACCGCGCCGAGCCCGCGCAGCCAGGCCTCGCAGTAGCGCAGGCCGACGGCGACCGCGTTCTGCAGACCGGCCTCGGTGCAGGAGCCGCCGGCGCCGGCCACGTCGAGCAGCTGAGCGGCCGTCACCGGCTCGGTGGAGCCGGGGTTCTGCTTCTGGTTCGGGTGCTCGCCGAGCACCGCGTCGAAGCTGGCCCGGGCCACCGGGACCAGGTCCGGGTGGGCGACCCAGGAGCCGTCGAAGCCGCCCCCGGCCTCGCGGTCCTTGTCGGCCTTGACCTTCTCCAGCGCGGCCGCGTTGACCTCGGGGTCCTTGCGGGACGGGATGAAGGCGGCCATGCCGCCGATCGCGTGCGCGCCGCGCTTGTGGCAGGTCTGCACCAGCAGGCGGGCGTAGGCGGCCATGAACGGAGAGGTCATGCCGACGCTGTTGCGGTCCGGCAGGATGTACTGCTCGCCCGCGTCGCGGAAGTTCTTGACGATCGAGAAGAGGTAGTCCCAGCGGCCGGCGTTGAGACCGGCGGCGTGCTCACGCAGCTCGTAGAGGATCTCGTCCATCTCGAAGGCGGCCATGATGGTCTCGATCAGCACGGTGGCCCGGATGGTGCCGTGCGGGATGCCGAGCTGGGCCTGCGCGTGGGTGAAGACGTCGTTCCACAGCCGCGCCTCGAGGTGGCTCTCGGTCTTCGGGAGGTAGAAGTACGGCCCCGAGTTGGGGTCCTCGACACCCTTGGCCAGCAGGCGCTTGGCGTTGTGGAAGAAGTAGAGGCCGAAGTCGAACAGCGCGCCGGCCACCGGGACGCCGTCCACCATCAGGTGGCTCTCGTCCAGGTGCCAGCCGCGCGGGCGGACCACCACGGTGGCCAGCTCCCCGGCGGGCTTGAGCTTGTACTCCTTGCCCTGCGCGGAGGTGAAGTCGATCCGGCCCTCGAACGCGTCGATCAGGTTGATCTGGCCGGAGACCACCGACTGCCAGGTGGGCGAGGTGGCGTCCTCGAAGTCGGCCAGCCAGATCTTGGCCCCGGAGTTGAGCGCGTTGATGACCATCTTGCGGTCGGTCGGGCCGGTGATCTCGACCCGCCGGTCCTGCAGGGCTCGCGGTGCCTCGGCGACCTGCCAGTCCGCAGCGCGGATCTCGGCGGTCTCAGGGAGGAAGTCGAGCGTACCGGCCTGGGCGATCTCGGCCCGGCGGGTGTGGCGGCGGGCCAGCAGCTCCTGGCGGCGACCTTCGAAAGCCCGGTGGAGGCCGACCACGAAGGACACCGCCTCCGGAGTGAGCACCTCCTCCGCACGGGGGACGCGCGGACCGGCGACAGTGACGACCGGCGCGGCGGTGCCGCCGCCGGATCCCTGGTCTGTGGCCATGGGCAGGACACTCCTTGGACGGTTGAACTGTGTAGGGAGCCCCGGTGGAGGCTTCCCTCGATACCGACCCACCTACTGGCGAGTTCGATTCTGTAAGGTGGAGACTAGTTTCCGCGATACAGAATTTCAACGGTTTGTTGAGTGGATCGCTGGGACTCTACTCCTCCCCCGACAGCAAAGGGAACGCCGGTGGCCAGCACCTCAGCCTCGGACCGCAGCAGCAGTGGCAGCGTGCAGTCCGTCGAGCGCGCCTTCCAACTCCTGGAAGCCCTCGCCGACTCCAGCGGGGTCGCCACCCTGAGCGAACTGTCCACCACCTCGGGCCTCCCGATGCCGACCATCCATCGACTCGTTCGTACCCTCGCACAGCAGGGTTACGTACGCCAGGACACCGCGCGACGCTATACGCTCGGGCCGCGCCTGATCCGCCTCGGCGAGACCGCAGGACGCCTGCTGGGCAGCTGGGCGCGACCGTATCTGGCCGAACTCATGGAAGCCACCGGCGAAACCGCCAACCTGGCCGTCCTGGAGGGCGGCGAGGTGGTCTACGTCGGCCAGGTCCAGTCCCGCCGCTCGATGCGGATGTTCACCGAAGTCGGCCGCCGGGTCCAGCCGCACTGCACCGGCGTCGGCAAGGCCCTGCTCGCCCAACTCCCCGAGGACGAGGCCCGAGCCGTCCTCGGCACCCAACCCCTCCCCGCCCACACCGAATTCACCGTCACCGACGTGACCGCCCTGTTCGCCCAACTGGCCCACGCCCGCGAGGTCGGCTACGTGGTCGACGACCAGGAACAGGAAATCGGCGTCCGCTGCATCGCCGTAGCCGTCCCCGCCGCACCCACCCCCACCGCCCTGTCGGTGTCGGGCCCCGAGGCGCGGATCCGGGCCCTGGAGGAGCAGACCGGAGGCGGGGGGCTGGTGAAGGTGATGCGGGGGATCGCGGAGCGGCTGGGCGGGGTGCTGGCGGCGTGACGGGGGTCTGACGTTGAGAAAATGACGGCAAAATTTATTTTGCCGTCATTTTTATTGGGGGTAGCGCGGCCCGGATCACGGGTGTCCAATGGAACGTAGGAACATTTTCCGCAACAGCCCGCGAAACCCGAGAAGATGACAGCCATGCCCGACAAGCAACGGATCATCAGGGTCACCGGCGACCAGACCATCGACTGGGCTCTGGAGGAGGTCACTACACCACGCAGCACAGAGTACGACGACCGACTTCGTACCAAGGTCACGCCGAGATGGATGCCGGGCGGTTCCTTCCTACTGACCACGATGCTCATGGACGCGATCCCGACCGAGGATGCCCTGGTCAGAGCCCCTGAGCTGCCGGACGAAACTACCCTGACCGCATTCGTCAACCCATTTGAACACTCCTTCACCTCCTTGGCGCGCTACCAGGACATGGAGGGCAACGAGGCAGTTCGAGCCAAGGAATACCTCGGATTCGGGTACACGACAGTAGCGCGCCCAAAGCCCAAGGAAAATCAGTACAGGATTCCCGACGAGCCATCGGACCCGAAGGCGTCCGTCATCATCATCGATGATTCCGGTCTCGATTTCCGGAGTGACCCCGAGAACTGGTCCGGGGTGCTGCCCGAGCGTCACAGCGAACTTGACGACGATCCGTGGGTCCTGCTCAAGGTCAGCCATCTGCTGGCCGATGGAGACCTCTGGAAGGAGATCGTCAAACGGTCCAGCGACCCCGGCGACTGGCTGTCCCACCGGCTGATCCTGGTCACCACCGCGCCCTGCCTGCGCGAAAGGGGCGCGGCGATCAGCAACGACCTGTCCTGGGAGAACTGCATCCAGGATGTCGGGCGGGAAGTCAGGCAGTGCCCGGAGATCGCCGAACTCGCGCGCCTGCAAAGGGTCGTGGTGTCATTCGGGCCCAGCGGTGCGGTGCTGCTCGAGCAGCCTGAACTCACCGGGCGGCGCTGCACGCTGGCGTTCCATCAGGAACTCATGGAACGGTCCTGGCACGAGCGGAACCGGCAGGGGACCATGTTCGGCTACGGGACCATCCTGTGTGTCGCGCTGGCCCGCCGGCTGCTGCGCGGCAATCCCGGCCAGCTTCCGCAAGCCCTGCGGGACGGGCTGATCGCCATGAACCGCGTCTACGACAAGGGATTCCAGCTGCACGCGGACGACCACAGCTTCGGCTTCCCGCCGGTCGACCTGGGACGTGCAGCGAAGGACAGCGAAAAGCGCGACTACAAAGTGATCAGCGACATCGCCATCCCCAACGGCTCCAATACCCAGCTTTCGCTGCTTCGGTTCAAAGCAGGCAGCGGCGAGAAGCTGACCGAGAGCGCCCGCCAGGTGGCCAGGGCCGGGCTCGGCGCTCTGCCGGACATTCCGATCGGGCGCTTCGGCCGGATGACCACCATCGAACGCAACGAGATCGAGGGGCTGCGGGCCATCCGCAACCTGATCATGGACTACCGGCGGACCGCCACCTTGGGCGCGCCGCCGTTGGCGATCGCGGTCTTCGGCAAACCGGGGTCCGGAAAGTCGTATGCGGTGAAGCAACTGCTGAAGGAGCAGGAGGAGGAGGACTTCAAGAAACAGCGACTGTTCGACAACCTGGAATTCAACCTGTCGCAGTACAGCTCGCCCGCCGACCTGGTCGGCGCCTTGCACCGGGTGCGTGATGTCGCCCTGGACGGCAAGATTCCGGTCGCGTTCTGGGACGAGTTCGACACCAGCCTCGGCGACACGCCACTCGGTTGGCTTCGGTACTTCCTGGCCCCGATCGAGGACGGCCAGTTCCGCCAAGGCGATGCCGTGCACCGGGTCGCCGCGTCGATCTTCGTCTTCGCCGGCAGCTCGGCCGACAGCTTCCAGGAGTTCAGCACCCAGGCGCCGAAACTGGCCGGCCCCGAGGGCAAAGTGACCGACTTCCTGAGCAGGCTGCGCGGGTACATCAACATCTCCGACATCAACCAGCACGAGGGCGACCCGTACTTCATGCTGCAGCGCGCGATGGTGGTGTACGACCTGCTCGCGGCCAGGGGGATCGCGCGCACCAGATGCGGCGACGGCAACGAGCAGCAGGAGATCCTGGACATCCAGGACGGCGTCCTGGACGCACTGCTCACCATCCCCCGCTACGAACACGGAGTCCGCTCGCTGGCCGCGATCATCGGGATGAGCGATCTGCGACCGGGCCAACCGTTCCAGCTCTCCTCGCTGCCGAGCAAGCCGCTGCTGGACATGCACGTCCAGGCTGCGGAGTTCATGGAGATCGCCCGTAACCCCAGCCGGATGATGTCCCCGCGTGTCGACGGCGCCCCGCCGGAGGAGGAGACGTAGCGTCGTAGCTCTCCAGAGCTGCGGCGAAAGGCCAGGACCGATGAGGCGGAGCTGGGTGAGCGCGGTACTCGTGCTCTGCGCGGTCGGCGCGCTGACGGCGGCCGGTCCGGCTCCGTCCGGCGCCGACCTGCAGGTCGTCCCGCTCGATCCCGATCCCGTCGCCGCCGGTGGCAGTACTACCGTGCATGCCTTCGTCGCCAATGGTGGGCCCGAGGTGGCGGGGGCGTTCACGGTGACGGTGCGGGTGCCGGTGGGGGCTCGGGCGGTGGGGCCGTACTTTCCGGCGGGGTGTGTGGCGAGTGAGGCCGGCCGGGTGGTGCGGTGTGCGTTTCCGGCGGGGTTGCCGCAGTTGCGCAGTGCGACTGCGCTGGTGCCGGTGCGGGTGGCTGACTGGGCGTCAGGGACCTTGTACGGCGGTTGGGTTACGGTCAGGAGCGACGACGACCCGGATCGGTCGAACAACACGGGGTCGTTCGTGATCCGGGTCGCCGGGTCTGACTAGGGGGTCGGGCTGAGGCCGGGCCGGCTGATCAGCGGTAGACCCGCACGTAGTCGGCCGCGGTGGTGATCGGGGTGGAGCTGGTCGGGGCGGAGTGGTACTGGCCCGCGCTGATCGACAGGTTGAGGATCAGGTAGGCCGACCAGTTGGCGCCGACACCGGTGTTGTCGGAGAAGACCTTGACGCCGTTGACGTACCAGTCCACCGAGTTGGCGCCGTAGTAGGTGCCGATGGTGACCCACTGGCCGGGCTTGACCGCGTTGGCGTCGGTCAGGTACTTCTGGCCGCCGTTGACGTGGTTGGTCAGCTCGAGCAGGTTCGGGTTGTCCGGGTGGTACTCGAAGGAGTCGATCTCGTTGCCACCGTTCTGCCAGGTCCACAGCGCGGGCCAGGCACCGGTGCCGCCGGGGAGCTGGACCCGGGTCTCGGCGTAGTCGCCGGTCTTGACCTTGAAGCCCTGCTGCGTGCCCTCGGTGGTGAGCAGACCGGTGGTCCAGGCCTGCTTGCCGTTCTCCAGGGTGTGGCTGCTGGGCTGGGCGGTGAAGGTGGCGACACCGTTCGCGAGCGACACGTCGGACGGGTCGAGCCAGTCCAGCTTGTTGTCGTCGGGGTTGTGGTTGCCGTACTTGAACGAGCTGGTGGTGGAGGTGTTCCAGCGCGAGGTGTCCAGCGGGCCGTTGAACTCGTCCGACCAGGTCAGCGACTTGCCGGGGATCGGCGAGCCGGTGGTGGGGGACGGGGTCGGGGTCGGCGTGGGCGTCGGCGTCGGGGTGGGCGTGGGAGCCGGCGCCGGGGTGGGCGTGGGGCCGGCGCGGGAGCGGGGGCCGGCGCGGGCGCCGGGGCCGGAGCCGGGGTCCCGTTGCCGACGGTCAGCTTCTGGGTGGCCAGGTTGTGCCAGGCACCGGCCTGGTCCTGGTAGAAGCCGAAGATGTTGTAGGTGCCTGCCGGGAAGCTGCGGCTGCCGGTGGTCAGCGAGACACCGGACGGGCAGATCTGCGCGTTGCTGCGCGAGCCCGGGAAGTCGAGGTTGTTGCCGGCCGCGTCACGCACGCCGACGCCGAGCGTCTTCACGGTGAAGCAGGAGGTGGCGTGCACGGTCAGCGCGGCGCTGGTGGCGACGCCGGTGGCGGCGGTGGTGGGGGTCAGCCGGTCCTGGGTGACGGTCGGCGTGGCGGTCGGGGAGGGGTTCCAGGACCAGGCGTGGGCCTGGCCGACCATGGGCACGGCGAGCAGACCGAGTGCGCCGGCGAGGACGCCGAGGCGGGCAGGCGTGGCGGAAGAGATCATCTAGGGTCCTCTTGCGACGCCTTCGGGGTTAGCTGTCGGGTTCGGACCGCAAGATGGCCCGGCCGTCATGGGAAAGGGACGGCCTCACCCCAAGCCGCTACCTCGCCCGGCCTGCCCGGAGGGCACGCGGAGCAGGGTCGTGGCATCACTGCCTTGGGTCCCCCGCTCCTGCCTGTCAGCGGTGCTGTGGTACCGACCGACGGGCAGGCAGGATTCGGCGTCCCGGCGGTTGGGCCCGCTGCTGGTGGCGGACAGCTTGAGCGTAGGCAGATGATCTGATCATCATCAATGTCACAGAGGTCACAGGGGAATCAGTCGTCATCCGCCCCCGGGAGGCGCTCTCAGCTGCCGACCGGCCGACCCTGCCACAGCGTGCCGACCGGTCGGCCCTGCCACAGCGCCGCCGCCTCGACCCGGCTGTGCACCTGGAGCTTCGCGTAGGCGTGTTCCAGGTGCTTGTCCACGGTGCGGGCCGAGACCTCCAGCCGGTGCCCGATCTGACGGTCAGTCAATCCCTGGGCGAGCAGGTCGAGTACCGCCGACTCACGGGCCGTCAGCGCGGCCCGCTGCGGCAGCGGCGGCGGGGCCAGCCGGTCCAGCGCGTGGCTGAGCCGGGCCCGCAGCAGGGCCGCCGAATCCAGGTCCGGCTGCCCGAAGTCGCTGCCGCTGCGGTTCACCACCAGGCAGACGGTGCGCCGCCCGGTCGGCGCCCAGCCGGCCGGGAAGGCCATCGCCAGTTGGTAGTCCGCGTGCACCCCGCCCAGCACCTCGTTGTAGGTGCCGAGCCGGTGGTACTCGGTCAGTGACTGCAGGTCGGAGCGGCGCAGCGGCACGCCCGGGCCGTTGATGTCGGTGTGCCGGAAGAGCGGGTCGGCGGGGGCGTGACGGTAGAAGCCGGCCACCGCCTCCGGGCTGAACAGGTCGACCGGCGTGTGCACCGGGAAGCGCCCGGCGGGAGTGCGGGTGGACCAGGTCAGGCTGTCCCCGGGAACCGTGCGGAGCAGCAGTGGCAGCAACGCCGGGAGGAGGGTCTCCTCGTCGACGGCGTCGAGCAGTAGGTCGATCACGGCGCAGATGCGTCGCAACCCGGCCTCCCCGGACGGAGCCACTCCAGAAGCGTGCTCCCTCCGGGGAGACCGGGTCAAGCCGGGCCCCGACAAACCCGGCCCGATACCGCCCGGCCCAACAAGGGCGGCCAGTGGCGGTGGTCCAGCGGCTGCGGGCCACCGGAGGCGGCCCAGCGGCGGCGGTCTAGCGGCTGGCGGCGTACACCCGGTTCACCGGGCTCTCGGCGGCCAGCCTCCAGTGGTGCAGCCCGGCGTCGTCGGCCAGGTGCCGCATCGCCTCCTCCCCGGCGTGGTTGCCCATCGCCTGCGGCCCGTGCTGGGCCAGTGCGGAGGGCAGGCAGACGGCGACCGAGGCGGAGACCACGGCGCGCCCGATCGGGTTGATGTTCTCGGTGACCTTCTCCGAGGCGTTCGGCTCGACGATCATGCAGGCGCCGTCGTTGGCCAGCGCCTCCTGGGCGTGCTGCAGCGCGGCGCCGGGGTCGCCCATGTCGTGCAGGCAGTCGAAGAAGGTGATCAGGTCGTAGTTCCCGCCGGGGAAGTCCTGGGCGGTGGCCACGTCGAAGCTGACCCGGTCGCTGAGGCCCTGCTCGGCGGCGATCGCCCGGGCCGCATCGATCGAGGGCTGGTGGAAGTCGAAGCCGTGGAAGTGCGAGGCGGGGTAGGCCTTGGCCATCAGCATGGTCGAGTAGCCGTAGCCGCAACCGATGTCGGCCACCTCGGCGCCCTCGGTCAGCTTCCCCTCGGTGCCGTTCATGGCGGGGATCCACTCGGGGACCAGCGCGCCGGTGTAGCCCGGGCGGAAGAACTTGGCGGTGCCGGCGAAGAGCGCGCTGCTGTGCTCCTCCCAGCCGACTCCCCTGCCGGTGCGGAAGGCGTCCATCAGGGCGTCCTCGGTGGCGTACAGCGCCTGCATCATGGTGAGGAAGCCGGCTGCGTAGGTGGGCGAATCGGGGTCGGCCAGCACCGCCGCGTGCTCGTCGGGCAGCAGGTAGCTGCCGGCGGCCTCGTCGTAGACCACGTACTCGCCGGCCACCTGCGCGGCCAGCCACTCACGCAGGTAGCGCTCCTGCAGACCGGTCCTCGCGGCCAGCTGGGCGGCGGTCATCGGCCCCGCGCCGGCCATCGCGGTGTACAGGCCCAGCCGGTCGCCGAGCGAGGTGCACAGGCCCGCCACGGCCGCTCCGGCGTCGGTCACCACCCGTCCCAGGAACTCCATCACCCGGTCTTCGTCCAAGCTCATCGCGCCCGCCTCCTCGGGGTTGGCCACTCCCCTCACTGCAGCAGACGGCGCCCGCCCCGGACCATACGGAATTCTCCGTACGCCCGGGGCGGGATGGTGGATGTGTCAGGTGTGCTGCAGGACCAGCTCGTCCTTCAGCGAGGCGCGGACCTGCTGGCGAAGCTCGGGGGTGTCCTCGTGGCCGTGGACCGAGACCGCGTGTTCGGTGGCGGCCCGGACGACCTCCTCCTCCTCACCGGTGATGGCGAGCGAGCAGTTCATCACGCTCGGGAACTCCCGGCAGTCGGCAACCTTGCGCATGTTCGACCTCCCGACCCGCCACGCTGCCGCACTCGCCGGCGGGCCACCCGCTGGCCGGAGGACCGGCGCGCGGCGGCACGGGCGTGTCGCGGAACCATTGTCCCTCCAGCTGGCCGGTCGGATAACTTGGGGAGCATCCGTACTTCCCTGTCAGGAAAGAGGAACTCCGCCAGCATGACCGAGACCGCTGCCCTGCCCGGCTTCGCCGGCCGGACGTACCTCTTCCAGGTCGACAACGGTGCCGCCTTCCGCAACGCCTACTCGGCCGACGGTCGGCGGCTGCGCTGGGAGGGCCTCGGCGAGTCGGCCGGTCAGTGGGAGGACGTCGCGCTGCATGTCGCCCAGGTCGCGCCGCAGGTGTACTTCGTCAGCTGGACCGAGCAGAGCGGCATCACGGTGAGCCATGTGATGGACCTGACGAACCTGACCGTACGGGTCTTCTGGACCTACGAGGGCGAGGGCGGCCGGGTTGGCGAGCTGCACACGGGGACGCTGGAGCCGGTGCTCTGACGGGGCGCCCGCGCCGGCGCCGGGCTGGTTACCGCCAGGCCGGTTGCCTCCAGGCTGGTTACCGCCGGGCTGGTTACCGCCAGGCGACCGCGAAGGCGCGGGCCGGGTTCTGACGCAGCATCAGCTCGGCCTGCCGCTCGCCCAACTCCCGGACGATCCGCGGGCGCAGGCCGGTGAGCAGGAACGGCATGCCCGGTCCGTCGCCGGTCGAGCGGGCGGCCGCGGTCGTGGTGTCCCCGCCGAGCAGCAGCTGCTCGCCGTGGCCCGCCTCGGCGAGCGCCGTCAGCACCTCCAACAGCCGCCAGTCGGTGGCGTGGTTGGCGCGGGACGGGCCGTCGAAGGCGAGATAGGCGCCGGAGGCGGCGAGTTCGCGGAGCAGGCGCGGATCGGGGAAGCGGTTGAGGTGGCCGAGCAGGACGCTGCTCGGGGGCACCTCCAGGGAGCCGCAGAGCAGTTCGAGCACCTCGGTCGCGGCGGTGCCGAGTTCGTGGTGGACGGCGATCGGGGCGCCGGTGGCGTGGTGCGCGGCGGCCGCGGCGGTGAGGGTGCGGCGGGCGTGCGGGTCGAGGCCGTGGTAGCCGCCGGCCACCTTGATCAGGCCGGCCCTGGGGCCGGTGGCGCCGATCCCCGTGGTGAGTTCGGTGACGAAGAGTTCGGCCAGGGTGTCGGGCGCGGGCAGCCGCTCGTAGTGCGCGGCCCGGTGCAGGCCGGTGGCCGCGACCAGGTGGACGCCGGCGGCGCGGGAGAGTGCCGGCAGCTCGGCGGCGCGCCGGCCCAGACCGTACGGGGTCCACTGGACCACGGCCCGGCCGCCCGCCGCGTGGAAGGCGGCGAGCTCGGCGGCGGCCGCGGCCGGGTCGTCCAGCTCCTGCCCCGGGAGCAGGGCGCTGCGCAGGAAGAGGTGGTCGTGGGCGTTGCAGGTGCCGAGCTCGGCGGGGTCGAGGTCGCCGAGCACGGTGCGGACCGCGTGCGAGGTCTTCGGGGCCGCAGGTGTGGCGCTCATTCGGTGTCCAGTCCTTCGAAGGTGGTGGCCGCGACGCGCAGTGCGGCGAGCGCCTTGGGGGTGCCGATGTACGGCGCCAGGTGGACGAAGACCTCCACCACCTGACGGCGGGTCAGGCCGACCCGCAGGCTGCTGCGGATGTGGCCGGTGAGCTGCGGATCCACCCCGCCGAGGGTGGCCAGGGTGGCGAGGTTGACCAGTTGGCGGTCCCTCGGCTCCAGGCCGTCGCGCTGGTAGGTGCCGCCGAACAGGCTGGTGACGATCCAGTCGGGGAAGCCGGGGGCGATCCGCTCCAGGGCGGGGAGCGCGGCCTCCTGGGTGGCGCGGTCCTGGTACTCGTCGAGCAGGCGGTAGCCGGCCTCGCGGTCGAGGGTGGCGGAGGTCAGGGCGGGGGTCAGGCCGGGGTCGGGGCGGGGTTCGTTTCGCGGTTCAGGTGGGGGTTCAGGTTCAGGCCGGGGTTCACCAGTGCCGTCCCTGGGTCAGCTCGGACAGCTCCGGGGCGGACAGGTGCAGCACCTGGAAGCGGTCGCCCTCGGCGGCCAGTTCCTCGCCGCCGAGGCTGAAGGTCAGCAGTTCCCAGCGGGCCGGGTCGACGGCGAGCGCGGTGGAGTGCCCGGTACTGGGCAGCCGCTCGGCGGCCCGCTCGATCGCCTCCGCCGGGTCCGCGCCGAGCGGGAGCGGCTCGATCCGGCGCACGGCCGTGGTCGGGGCGGTGCCGAACTCCGGGCCGCGCCGGAATGCCGCGCCGAGCCAGGAGTTCACCGTCGGGCGCCCGAAATCCGCACTCAGCGCTCGAAATCCCGGGCCCCACAGGAAGCTGTTCATCCCCTCGGCGGTGCGCCAGAGGTAGAACGGCGCGTACTGGTTGACCGGTGAGCCGGCCGTGCCGCGCTCGCGGATCAGAAAGGCCTTCAGTCCGAGGCCCGGAAAGGCGTCCAGCAGGTGGCCCTTCTCCTTGACCCGGCGCCGGACGATCTCCATCTCGTAGTCGGCCGGCAAGGTGATCTCGTACTGCATCGCCTGCATGGCGGGGTTCCCCCTGTTTCGGTCCGGTCGCTGTTCGTTGCCTGCCGTGCTGACTGTACATACTAGTAGGTACAGAGCGCCAGTACCGTTTCCCTTTCGTGCCCGTTTCGTGGCCGCGCCCGCCCGTAAAAAGGGTGGACAGGGATCGGCCGACACGCGATAGTGACCGCGGAATAGTTGAATCTTCACGTGTTGTTGTCCGGGTCGGTAGTTCGAGTACGCCGAAAGGAGCAAGTCGTCGTGATCGCCCCCACTCCCGCCGAGGAGTACACCCGGGCCCAGCTGTTCTTCGATGCCAAGGCCTATGCGGATGCCGCGCTGATCCTGGAACCCCTGGTCGCCGCGGAGCCCACCCAGTTGGCCGCCCGGATGCTGCTCGCCCGCAGCTACTACCACTCGGCGCAGCTCGGCCGCGCCGCCGCCGAACTGCGCCGGATCCTCGACCAGGACCCTGCCGAGAGCTACGCCCACCTGATGCTCGGCCGCACCCTGGAGCGCCAGGGCCGCGCCGAGGAGGCCCGCCCGCACCTGCGGATGGCCGCCGCGATGACCGAGGCCTTCGCCTGAGCAACCGCTCACCCCAAGGGCTGATCCCCCACGGACCGCCGCCCGCCCGCACCCCCACGCGGGCGGGCGGCTCCGCGTCCGCTCCACCGGACCCTTGCCGCCAGTCCCTTGCTATCTACCCCCTGCCGTCTGCCCTTTGCCGCCAGTCCCTTGCCGTCAGGCCTGCAGCAGCAGGTGGACCGCGAGGTAGGCGACCAGCGCGCTGGAGAGCAGCGCGGTGGCCAGCCGACCGCGCTCGCTGGTGAGCACCCGCCCGAGCAGCGCGCCGCCGGCGGCCAGCAGCACCTGCCAGGAGGCGGAGGCGAGGAACGCGGCGAGCACGAAGACCGCGGCGGCCAGTGCGACCCCGCCGCCCGCATCCGCCGCACCCCCGAGCACCAGCGCGGCGAAGTACACCACCGTGGCCGGGTTGAGCAGGGTCAGGCCGAGCAGCGCCAGATAGGCGCGCGCCGGCGAGGCGGCGAGCACCGACGGGCCCGCACCGCGCTTCCGAGCCCCCCAGGCGGTCCGCCCCGCGATCACCAGTAGCACCACACCGGCCGCCCAGTGCAAGGGAGTTGACACCGGCTCAAGGACCTCGGCGACGCTCTGCCCACCGAACACCGCGAGCGCCGCATACGCCCCGTCAGCCGTCGCGACCCCGAGCGCGGCCGCCACCGAGACCCGCCAACCGGTGCGCGCCGCCAGGCCGACCAGCAGCGCGCCGATGGCGCCGACGGGCACGGCTATGCCGTAACCGGCCAACAGGCCGGCCAGCACGGCGCCCCTCATGGCGCGGTCGGCACGGTCCGTCCGGAAGCACCGGCCTGCTGTCGGCGCGTCTCTTCCCCGAGCGGGAGGACCAGCGGACGCGACGGCGAGGCGGAAGTCATGCGCGCCATGCTGCTCGCGGCCCGGGTGCCTCGGCAAGCGATTTACGCTCCAACCCCCGGTCCTACCGCTTCCCGGACCGCAGCCGCCGAGCTGCGTAGCCGAGGAAGGGTCACCCGGCCGGCAGCGGTGCCGGTTCGGCCGGGTCCTTCCACCAGACGAAGACCTCGGTGCTCGGCTGGCGTTCGGAGAACCGGCCCGACGGGGAGACCTCCCGCAGGAGTCGGCGCAGGTCCGCCTCGAAGTCGTCGCGGCCCGTGCCGAACAGGTGCGGCGCCGAGAACGACATCGAGAACACCCCCGCGACCACGTCCTCGCTGGTGCGTTCCAGGGCCTGTCCGCCGGGGACGACATGGCGCTCGGGACCGGTGAATCCCGCCCGGGCGAGCACTGCTGCCTCACCGCCGGGTGTCCCGTGCGGCAGCACGCCCCGGCCGGCCCGTCGGACCGGTCCCAGGTAGCGCCGGACCAGCTCGTCCATCGCCGCATAGGGCACCGCGGGGTGCGGAAGGCCGTCGACTGTTCGGGTCTCCGTCTTCAGGTCCGCGATGTGCACCAGTGCCCCGCCCGGCTCGAGCATGCCCCGGACGGTCGCCGCCACCAGGTCGCGGTCCATCCAGTGGAAGGAGTTGCCGAAGGTCGCGACGGTGCAGGTGCCCAGGCCTGCGGGCAGCTCCTCGGCCCGGGCCCGCACCCACCGCGCCTTCGCGCTCACTCCGGCCCGGGCGGCCCCGCGCGCGGCTTCGGTGATCATCCCGCTGTCCGGGTCGACGCCGACGATCTCACCGAACAGGCGCGCCAGCTCCAGGGCCAAGGTGCCCGGTCCACATCCCACGTCGAGCAGGCGCCCTCGCCCGTCGAGCTTCAGGACCTCGGCGAGCACGTCCACCAGCCCGGGGGCGTACGGCAGCCTGCCGCGCTGGTAGTAGCCGGCCGTACCCGAGAACAGCGTGTCGTCCCACTCCCAGTCGGCAACCATGGCCGTCCACCGTCCCTCTCAGTAATCGGTTCGGGTAAAACGCCTACAAGATCACACCAGCCGGTGACTCAGGTGACATTTATCGCGACCAGCTGTCATCCAGCGCGACCATTCGAAAGAAAATCGCCCGTCCGTTCGAATCTGACTTGAATCTTTGCGAACGGATGTTCGATCCTTGGCCCTGTGGCCACCCCCGTACTTCTCCCGCAGGCGGCACCGGCGCCCTCCGAGGACGGGCCGGTGCCGGTGCCCGACGTGCTCGCGCGGCTGTTGCCCGGGCGGGGGCTGCGGCGAGGGGCCGCGGTCTCGGTGGCGGACGACGCCGGGCTGCTGCTCGCGCTGGCCTCGGGGGGCGGGCAGACGGCGGACGGGTGGTTCGCGGCGGTCGGGCTGCCCGAACTGGGGCTGCTCGCGGCCAGCGGGTACGGGATCGACCCCGGGCGGCTGCTGCTGGTGGACGAGCCCGGGCGGCAGTGGCCCGAGGTGGTGGCGGCGCTGGCGGGTGCGGTGGCGGTGATCCTGCTGCGGCCGACCGCCGGGGCGGTGGCACCGCAGCTGGCGGCGCGGATCGGGGCGGTACTGCGACGGACCGGCTGCGTGCTGCTGGTGGCCGGCGCCTGGCCGGGGGCCGAGCTGCGGCTCAGCGTGCGGGAGAGCCGCTGGGTCGGGCTGGGCGCCGGGCACGGGCTGCTGGCCGGACGGCAGACGGAGGTCCTGGTCGAGGGCCGGGGCGCGGCGGCGCGCGGGCGTTCGGGGCGGGTCTGGCTGCCGGACGAGCACGGGGTGGTGCGGGCGCTGACTCCGCAGGAGGCAGCTGGCGGCGCCCTCGCGCCCGCCGCGATCGGGGTGGGGCACGGCGAGCAGCCGGGCGACGCGGTGGGGCGGGGGCGGCTGACGGCGGTGTGAGATGACTGCTGTCGAGATCGACGCCCTGCGGGTGCTGGTGGTCTGGTACCCGGACTGGCCGATCGTCGCCACCGGCGGGGTCGGCGACGACCCGCGGACCCCGGTGGCCGTGGTCGAGGGCGGGCGGGTGCTGGCCTGTTCGGACTCGGCCCGACTGGCGGGTGTGCGGCGCGGGCAGCGGCTGCGCCTCGCCCACCGGCTCTGCCCCGAACTGCGGCTGCGCGAGCGGGATCCGGAGGCGGAGACCCGGCGGTTCGAACCCGTGGTGGCCGCCGTCGAGGCGTTCACCCCCCGGGTCGAGGTGCTGCGCCCCGGCCTGTGCGCGATCCAGGTCAAGGGCCCGGCCCGCTACTTCGGCGGCGAGCGGGCACTGGCCGGCGCGGTGGCCCGGGCGCTGGCGGTGCTGGGCGCAGAGCGCGGGGAGCTGCCGGGCGGACCGGACCGCGAGACGGACTGGGGCGGCCCGGTCGCCGGCCAGGACACCCACGTCGACCAGGACACCCACGCCGACCAGGACGCCCACGTCGATCAGGACACCCAGGCCCCGGCCGAGCAGACCCCCGACGACGAGACGGCCCCCCGCCCTCGGGTCGGGGTGGCGGACGGCGTCTTCGCCGGCGTGCTCGCCGCTCGGGCGGGGGTGCTGGTGCCGGCCGGGCGGACGGCGGAGTTCCTCGCGCCCTATCCCGTCTCGGTGCTCGCCGACGAGCCGCTCGCGGAGCTGCTGGTGCGGCTCGGCGTGCCCACCCTCGGGGACTTCGCGCGACTGCCCTCGGGCACCGTGGCCGACCGCTTCGGGACTGCGGGGCAGGCCGCGCACCGACTGGCGCGGGGCCTGGAGGCCCGCCCGCCGGTCACCCGGACCCCCGGGGTCGACCTCGCGGTGGAGCAGCGCTTCGACCCGCCCGAGCTGCTGGCCGAGCCGCTGGTCTTCGTCGGCCGGGCGCTCGCCGAGCAGTTGCACCAGAAGCTGGCCGGTGCCGGACTGGCCTGTCGGCGGGTCTCGGTCGAGGTGACCTGTGCGGACGGCAGCACGGCGGCCCGGCTCTGGCAGCACGAGGGGCGCCTGTCCGCACCGGCGCTGGCCGAGCGGGTGCGCTGGCAGCTGCAGGCCTGGCAGACCTCGGGGCAGTTCGCGCCGAGGGCGTGGGGGTCCCGCGGGCCGGCGGCTGGGGGCGGGTCTCCCGGGCCGGAGGCTGAGGCCTGGTCTCCCGGGCCGGAAGCTGGGGTCGGGTTCACCGCGCTACGCCTGGTGCCGGACGAGCTGGTGGCGGACCACGGTCGGCAGCTGGCGCTCTGGGGGCAGGCGCTGGTCGCCGACCGGGTGGAGCGGGCCGCGGCCCGGGTGCAGGCGCTGCTCGGGTACGGCGGGCTGAGCCGGGTGGAGCGGGTCGGCGGGCGCGGTCCGGGCGAGGTGCTGGTCAGGGTGCCCTGGGGCGAGCAGCCGGAGCCGGCCGCCGACCGGGACGCACCCTGGCCGGGTCGGCTCACCCACCCCGCCCCCGGGGTGGTGCTGCGGACACCGCTGCCGGTGACCGTGCTGGACGCGGCGGGGCAGCCGGTCGGGGTGACCGGCCGGGCCGAGGTCTCCGCGGCGCCGACCCAGCTGGTGCTGAACGGGCGGATCTCGGTGATCACCGGCTGGGCCGGGCCGTGGCCCGCCGTCGAGCAGTGGTGGGACCCGGACGCGGCCCGCCGCCGGGCCAGGTTCCAGGTCACCCTCGCGGACGGGCGGGCGCTGCTGCTCGTCCTGGAGGGCGGCGGCTGGGGTGTGGAGGCCGCCTACAGCTGACACCCCAACAAATCTGACGCACCATCAGCAGAACCGAGCAAGGACCACCCGCACCATGGGCTTCGACAGTCAGCACCAGCTCCCCTGGAATGAACTCCGCCGCCGGATGACCGCCCCGGCGCCATCGGCGGCAGCCGACCCGGCCACCCCGGCCGGCCCGGTCGCCGCCGAGCGCCCGCGGCTCACGGCTGTCGAGACGCCCTGGGCGGAACTCCACGTGCACTCCGCCTTCAGCTTCCTGGACGGTGCGAGCGAGCCCGAGGACCTGGTCGCCGAGGCGCTGCGGCTGGGCCTGGAGACCCTGGCCGTCACCGACCACGACGGCCTGTACGGCGCGGTGCGGTTGAGCCTGGCCGCCAGGGGAACCGGCCTGCGGACCGCGTTCGGCGCCGAGCTCGGTCTGCGCGGCGCGCCCGGTCTGCGCGGCGAACACCTGCTGGTGCTGGCCCGCTCCCCCACCGGCTACCGTCGGCTCTCCGCCGCCATCGCCGCCGCCCAGCTGGCGGGCGAGGGCAAGGGGCGCCCGGTGTACGCCTTCGAGCAGCTCACCGAGGCGCACGGCGGCGAGTGGGCGGTGCTCACCGGCTGCCGCAACGGCCGGGTGCGGCGGGCTCTCGGCGAGCGCGGACCGGCTGCGGCGCTGCGCGAACTCCAGCTGCTGGCCGAGGCGTTCGGCCAGGAGAACGTCTTCGTCGAGCTGATCGACCACCGGCTGCCCGGCGACGATCCGGACAACGACCGGCTGGTCGCGCTGGCGGACCAGGCCGGTCTGGCGGTGGTGGCCTCCAACAACGTGCACCACGCCACCCCCGCCGAGGGCCGGTTGGCCCAGGGGCTGGCCGCGCTGCAGGCCCGTCGGACGGTGCAGGAAGCGGCCGGCTGGACCAGGGCGGCGGGCACCGCGCATCTGCGCTCGGGCGCCGAGATGGCCCGCCGACTGGCCAGGTTCCCCGGTGTGCAGCAGGCCACCGCCGAGCTCGGCCGCTCCTGCTCGTTCGAATTCACCAGCCTGGACCCACAGTTGCCGGGCTTCCCGGTGCCCGAGGGGCAGACCGAGTTCGACCGGCTGCGCGAACTGACGCTGCGCGGCGCGGCCGAGCGCTTCGACCCCGCGAACGCGCAGGCGCACGCGCAGCTGGCCAAGGAGCTCGCCGTCATCGAACAGCTGGAGCTGGCCGGCTACTTCCTGATCGTCCACGACCTGGTGGAGTTCTGCCGGGCGACCGACATCTGGTGCCAGGGCCGGGGTTCGGCCGCCAACTCGGCGGTCTGCTACGCGCTCGGCATCACCGCCGTGGACCCGATCGCGTACCAGCTGCTCTTCGAGCGCTTCCTCAGCCTGGAGCGGGACGGCCCGCCCGACATCGACCTGGACATCGAGCACCGCCGCCGCGAGGAGGTGATCCAGTACGTCTACCGGCGCTACGGCCGCGAGCACGCCGCCCAGGTGGCCAATGTGATCACCTACCGCCCCCGGCTCGCGCTGCGCGACGCGGCCCGGGTGCTCGGCTACCCGACGGACCAGGTGAACGCCTTCTCCCGGCAGGTCGACTTCCACGGGCCGCCGCGCGAGGACGCCGTGATCCCCTCCGACGTCCTCGACCTCGGGCGGCAACTGCACGGCCTGCCGAGGCACTTGGGCATCCACTCGGGCGGCATGGTGCTGACCCGGGAGCCGATCGGCGAGATCTGCCCGACCGAGTGGGCCCGGATGCCGGGCCGCTCGGTGCTGCAGTGGGACAAGGAGTCCACGGCCGGCGCGGGCCTGGTCAAGATCGACCTGCTGGGCCTGGGCATGCTCTCCGCGCTGCACGACGCCTGCGACCTGGTGGCCGCCCACCACGGGCGCCGGCTCGACCTGAACAGCATCCCGAAGGAGGACGCGAAGGTCTACGAGATGCTCTGCCGGGCCGACACGGTCGGGGTCTTCCAGGTGGAGTCACGGGCCCAGATGTCCACCCTGCCCCGGCTGAAGCCGCGGGAGTTCTACGACCTGGTGGTGGAGGTCGCGCTGATCCGCCCCGGACCGATCCAGGGCGGCTCGGTCCACCCCTACCTGCGCCGTCGGGCCGGCCAGGAAGCTGCCGACTGCCCGCACCCGCTGATGAAGCGGGCCCTGGACAAGACCCTCGGGGTACCGCTCTTCCAGGAGCAGATGATGCAACTGGCCATCGACTGCGCCGGGTTCACCGGCGCCGAGGCGGACCGGCTGCGCCAGGCGATGGGGTCCAAGCGCTCGCACCAGCGGGTGGCCGAGCTGCGCCGGCGGCTGCTGGACGGGATGGCCGAGCGCGGCATCCCGGCCGAGGTGGCCGAGGACGTCTTCACCAAGATCGAGGCCTTCTCCAACTACGGCTTCCCGGAGAGCCATTCGATCAGCTTCGCCTACCTGGTGTACGCCAGCGCCTGGCTCAAGTACCACTATCCGGCGGCCTTCACCTGCGCCCTGCTGGCCAACCAGCCGATGGGCTTCTACTCCCCGCTCAGCCTGATCTCGGACGCCCGCCGGCACGGGGTCACCGTGCACCCGGTGGACGTCAACCTCAGCGCGGCCGGCCCGACCCTGGAGGGGCCGCGGGATGCGCCGGCGATCCGGCTGGGGCTGGCCACCGTGCGCGGGTTGGGCGAGGAGCAGGCACAGGCCGTCGCGGCCGGGCAGCCGTACCAGGGGCTGGAGGACTTCGCGCACCGGACCGGCCTTTCGGCGCCGGTGCTCGAGGCGCTGGCCACGGCCGGCGCGTTCCGCTGCTTCGGACTGACGAGACGTCAGGCACTGTGGTCAGCCGGTGCGTTGGCGACCACCGGGCCCGGACTGCTGCCCGGGACCACCCCGGGGGCCGGTGCGCCCGAGCTGCCCGCGATGACGCCCGTCGAGGAGACCATCGCCGACCTGTGGGCCACCGGCTCCTCGGCCACCAGTCACCCGGTGGAACATGTCCGCCCCTCGCTGCGCCACATCGGCGCGCTTGCGGCCGCCGAGCTGGCGGGGATCGCGCACGGCAGCGAGATCATCGTCGGCGGACTGGTGACGCACCGGCAGCGACCGCCCACCGCAGGCGGAGTGCTCTTCCTCAGCCTGGAGGACGAGACCGGCCTGATCAACGTGGTCTGCAGCCGCCCGGTCTGGGAGGCGCACCGCCGCACCGCGCTGGACCGGGCCGGCCTGCTGATCCACGGCCGGCTGGAACGCAACCAGGGCGCGGTCAACGTGGTCGCCACCCGGATCTCACCACTGCGCGTCGCGGTGGCCGACTAGCGCCCGCTCAGGTGCTGCGCAGCAGCAGTGCGGAGAGCGGGACGAAGCCGCCGGGGCCGCCGGTGCCGGGGTCCTCGCCGGTGGTGCGCCGGATCAGGGTGCGGGCGATCCGTTGGGCCTGGGACTTGGCGCGCTCGGCCACCGGGCCCTGGTGGCGGCCGTCCACCGCAGCGGCCCAGAGCTGGACCCAGCGGCCGTAGTGGGCGGCGGTCAGCGGCTCGCGCGCGTGCAGTGCGGCGTGCGGGGCGAAGAGGTTGCGCCGGTACTCGGCCGCGCGCAGCAGCGAGCTCGCCCAGAAGTCGGTGATGCGCGGCAGGTGCGCTTCGAGGTCCATCGCGGCGACCTCGGTGAAGTACCGCCCGATCAGCGGATCGGCGAAGGCGGCGGCGTAGAAGCGGCGCAGCAGTTGCTCGAGATCGGCGCGGCTGCCGATGTCGCCGGGCATCACAGCGTCGCCGGGCATCACCGGGTCCCCGGGCATCACAGTGTCGCCGGGCATCGCGGACCTCCTCTTCTCCACCGCGAGCGTACTAGGGTGCGGGACATGATCGAACTGGTGATCTTCGACTGTGACGGTGTCCTGATCGACAGCGAGCGGATCGCGATCCGGACGGATGCGGTGGCGCTGGCGAGCCTGGGCTGGCCGATGGGAGAGGAGGAGATCATCGAACGCTTCGTCGGGCGCTCGCACGCGGCGATGACCGCCGAGATCGAGGCGCATCTGGGCCGCACGCTGCCCACCGACTGGTGGGAGCCCTTCCGGCCGCTGCACGACAAGGCGGTCACCGAGGAGTTGGCCCCGGTGGACGGGATCGTCGAGGCGCTGGCCGCGATCGATCTGCCGAGCTGTGTCGGCTCCAACAGCAGCCACCGGTGGATCCGCCGCGGCCTGACCCTGACCGGCCTCTACGACCGGTTCGCCGGGCGGATCTTCAGCGGCGCCGAGGACGTGGCCGAGGGCAAGCCGGCGCCCGACCTGTTCCTGCACGCGGCCCGCGCCCTGGGCGTCGACCCGGCCGCCTGCGTGGTGGTGGAGGACAGTCCGCTCGGTCTGGCCGCCGCCCGCGCCGCCGGGATGCCCTCCTTCGGCTACTACAGCGGGATGATCCCGGCCGAGCGGCTGGCGGGCCCGGGCACCGTGGTCTTCGACGACATGCGCAAGCTCCCCGAGCTGCTCCGCATGTTGGCCGCCTCCTGATCCCCCCTCGGCCGACCTGGCAGGATGGCCGCATGACCTACCTCGCGGCCGACTCCCGCTACGCCTCGATGACCTACCGCCGCGCCGGGCGCAGCGGCGTGCAGCTGCCCGCCGTCTCGCTCGGCCTGTGGCACAACTTCGGCGACGCCCAGCCCCTGGAGGTGCAGCGCGCGGTGCTGCGCCGGGCCTTCGACCGGGGTGTCACGCACTTCGACCTGGCCAACAACTACGGTCCGCCGTACGGCTCGGCGGAGAAGAACTTCGGCCACCTGTTCGCCCAGGACTTCCGTCCGTACCGCGACGAGCTGTTCATCGCCAGCAAGGCGGGCTACGACATGTGGCCCGGCCCGTACGGCGACGGCGGCAGCCGCAAGTACCTGCTGGCCAGCCTGGACCAGTCGCTGGGCCGGATGGGCCTGGACTACGTGGACGTCTTCTACTCGCACCGCTACGACCCGGACACGCCGCTCGAGGAGACCATGGGCGCGCTCGCCTCGGCGGTGCGCCAGGGCAAGGCGTTGTACGCGGCGATCTCCAACTACCCGGCCGACCAGCACCGCGAGGCGGTGGCGATCCTGCGCGAGCTGGGCACCCCGGTGCTGCTCAACCAGTGCCCGTACTCGATCCTGAACCGGCGGGTCGAGGAGGGCGTGCTGGACGCGGTGGGCGAGACCCAGACCAGCCTGATCGCCTTCTCCCCGCTCGCCCAGGGCCTGCTGACGGACCGTTACCTCAGCGGCGAGGTGCCGGCCGGTTCGCGGATGTCGGTGGGACACTTCCTCAAGGAGGCGGCGCTCACCCCGGCCAAGCTGGACCAGCTGCGGGCCCTGAACAAGGTGGCCGAGCAGCGCGGGCAGACGCTGGCCCAGCTGGCGCTCAGCTGGGTGCTGCGCGACCCGCGGGTGGTCTCGGTGATCATCGGTGCCAGCAGCGTGGCCCAACTCGACCAGAACCTCGACGCGTTGGCGGCAGGACCGCTGACCGCCGAGGAACTGGCCGAGATCGACCGGTTGAGCGCCTGAGCCGGAACAGGTGGCCGCGGCCGGATCAGATCCGGCTGCTGGGCGCGTACTTGTAGCCCACCCGGCGGACGGTGACGATGCTGTCGCGGTGGGCGGCACCCAACTTGCGGCGCAGCCGGGCGACATGGACGTCGACGGTGCGGCCGTCACCGACGTGGCCGTAGCCCCAGACGGCGGTCACCAGGTGGTCGCGGGTGTGCACCCGCTGCGGGTGCTGGGTGAGGTGGGCGAGCAACTCGAACTCCAGGTAGGTGAGATCGAGCAGCTCGCCGTCCACGTAGGCGTTGCGCCGGTCCAGGTCGACGCTGATGCCGCGACCGGCCGGCGTCACCGGCTGGTCGGCGGCCGCCGGAACCGGGGCCGGGCCCGGAACGTGCAGCGCGGTCAGGCCGTGCAGCGCGGCCGGGGCGTGCAGCGGGGCCGCAGCAGCCTGCGGCACGGGGACGGGTGCCGGCGCGGCGGGCACCAGCACCAGGTAGCCGACCATCGGCTGCCCGCTGTCGGGGGCCGTCAACTGGGCGCCGTACTGGGCGAGCAGCGCCTGCGGCAGGACGGACTGCGGCAACGCCGCGACCACGGTGGCGCCTTCCGGCAGCGCACCGAGCAGCTCGGGGCTGACAGCCTGCGCTCCGACCGCCTGCCGTGGCGGCAGGGCGGGCGGTACCGGTCCGGTGTGCCGGCGTTCTGCGGTGGTGGGCGGGGCGGAGACCGAACGCAGAGCCCGCAGGTGCGGGGTGGCGGCGGGCGGGGTCAGGATGGCCGAGGAGGTAGACATGAAGCAGCTCTTTCGCGCGGAACGTTCGGGTGGACGTCGTCTGCGCGTCGGGGGACTCTGCTGTCCGCACCCGATCCGGGGTCAGTGACCGGGGATCAGCGGTGGGCGAGCCGGGACGCGCGAAGCGAACCCGGACAGGTCTGGTCGAAGAGATGCGGCTGCCGGGACGGCCAGAACGGCTCGAGGTCCTGACGGCCTCGGCTGCTGTCCACGGTGATGTGCATGCGCCTATTGAAGCAGATCCGCCGGGCGCGATCCATGCCGACGGTGGATCAGACCACTCCCTGGGCCGACCAAGCGCTCGCTCAGCGCCGCGCGGCCGCGTGCTCGACCAGGCGGACCAGCACGTCGCGGGAGTCCTCCCGGCGGCGGGCGTCGCAGAGCAGCACCGGCACACCCGGGTCCAGGTCGAGCGCGGCCCGGACGTCCTCCGGGGCGAAGACCGGGGTGCCCTCGAAGCAGTTCACCGCGATCACGAACGGGATCCCACGCTGCTCGAAGAAGTCCACCGAGGGGAAGCAGTCGGCCAGCCGCCGGGTGTCGGCGATCACCACCGCGCCGAGTGAACCGCGCGCCAACTCGTCCCAGACGAACCAGAACCGGTCCTGCCCGGGGGTGCCGAAGAGGTAGAGCGCGAGCCCGGGGCGCAGGTCGATCCGCCCGAAGTCCATCGCCACCGTGGTGGTGCCCTTGGCCTCCACCCCGGCCGTGTCGTCCAGCGGCCGGCCGAGCTCGCTGAGCCGCTCCTCGGTGCGCAGCGGCCGGATCTCGCTGACCGCGCCGACCATCGTGGTCTTGCCGACGCCGAAGCCGCCGGCCACCAGGATCTTCAGCGCGATCCCACCGGGCAGCGACCGGGGCAGCGGGCCGGGCTGCGCGCCGGGCGGCGGGGTCGACGGGACGTCAGAGTGCGCGGAGGCCATTGATCACTTCTCGGAGCAGGCGCTCGTCGGGCAGTTCGGCGAGCGGGACGGGGCGGGTGACGTCGATCAGCTCGGCGTCGTCGAGGTCGCCGAGCAGCACCCGGACCACGCTGACCGGCAGGTCGGTGTAGGAGCCGAGCTCGGCGACCGAGAGCGGTTCGTCGGCGCACAGTTCGAGGATCGCCAGGTGTTCCGGATCGAGTACCGGCTCGGGCAGGTCCGGGTCCCGGTCGGCCCGGTTCTTCGCCGAGATCATCGAGATCAGGTCGAAGAAGCCGTCGCCGACCGGTCTGGTCCGGCCCCGGGTCATCGCGAACAGGCGCACCACCGGGCCCGCCTCGTCGTCGAACCAGTACTCCGGATCGGGGGACTCGGCCGAGTCCTCCGCCGCCGCCGGCCCGGTCATCCGGCGGGGTGCCGCGGTTCGGCCGCCAGATGCTCGCCCACCCGCTTGACCAGCAGGGCCATCTCGTAGGCGATCTGGCCGATGTCGGAGTCGGCATCGGCCAGCACCGCCAGGCAGCTGCCGTCGCCGGCGGCGGTGATGAACAGGAAGGCCTCGTCCAGCTCGACCATGGTCTGCCGCACGCCGCCCACGTCGAAGTGCCGCCCGGCGCCCTTGGCCAGGCTGTGGAACCCGGCGGCGACCGCGGCCAGGTGTTCGGCGTCCTCCCGGCCCAGGCCCTGCGAGGCACCGGTGGCCAGGCCGTCGCTGGACAGGATGACCGCGTGCCGCAGCGACGCGACCCGTCCCACCAGGTCATCCAGAAGCCAGTTGAGGTCGCCGGACGGCTGGGTCATTGCGGTCATCGATCAGGTCCTTCCGCGGGTGCGGGTGGTGCTGGGCTTGGTGCTGCCGGCAGGGCCGGCGGTACGGGGGATGGCGCGAGCGCCCGTCGGGGGATGGGTGCGGCGGCCGGCGGCGCGGGCGCCGGCCGCACGGGCGGCGCGGGCTGGGGCCGCACCGGCTCGGCGCGGCCCCGGCTGAGGCCGCGTTGGAAGGAGCTGAAGGCGGCGCGCGCCTCCTCCGGCGAGCGTTCCCGCGCGGCGGGGGGCCGCTCCGGCTCCCGCACCTCCTTCAACTGCGGCGCCAGGTTGGCCTGCCGGACCCGGCGCGGCAGCAGCCCGCCGGCCACCGCGTCGACGGCGGGATCGACGGCAGCGGGGTTGACGGCAGCGGGGGCGGCGGCCGTACTGGCCGGGCCCGCCTCGGGCTCGTCGTCCTCGCGCCGGTGCCGGCCGTTGCCGGACGGGGCCGGCACCAGCACCGGCCCCTGGCCGGAGCGCCGCCGGGGCAGCCCGCCGGGCGTGCGGGAGGCCTCGGTGCCGGCCGGCTGCGGTCCGGTGACCGGCCGTTGGTGCCGCGCCCGGCCCGCGCCGCCGCCGGCCACCGCCACCAGGTCGCGTTGCTTGGGCACGGCGGGCCCGGCGCTCGGCGCCCCGTCCGGGGCCGGCCCGGTCACCCCGCCCGGCACCTCGGCCAGCAGCTCGCGCGGGATCAGCACCACGGCGGTGGTGCCGCCGTACGGCGAGGCCCGCAGGCTGACCCGGATCCCGTGCCGTCGGGCCAGCCGGCTGACCACGAAGAGCCCGAGCCGGTCGGTGTCGGCCAGGTCGAAGGCCTGCTCCACCTCCAGGCGCTGGTTGATCTCCAGCAGGGCCTGCTCGCTCAGCCCGAGTCCGCGGTCGTCGATCTCCAGCGCGAAGCCGTGCGCGACCACCTCGCCCTGCACCGTGACCTGGGTCTGCGGCGGCGAGAAGACCGCCGCGTTCTCCACCAGTTCGGCGATCAGGTGGGTGACGTCGGCGACCGCGCTGCCGAGCAGCCCGGTGCCGGGGAACGGCCGGACGATCACCCGGGCGTAGTCCTCCACCTCGCCGACGGCCGCGCGGACCACGTCCACCATCCGCACCGGCTTGCGCCAGGCCCGCCCGGGCGAGCCGCCGGAGAGGATGATCAGGCCCTCGGCGTGCCGGCGCATACGGGTGGTCAGGTGGTCCAGCTTGAACAGGTCCTCCAGCTCCGCCGGGTCCTCGGTGCGTCGCTCCATGGTGTCCAGCAGGGTCAGCTGGCGGTGCAGCAGCACCTGGCTGCGCCGGGCCAGGTTGACGAAGACCGCCGAGACGCCGCGCCGCAGTTCGGCCTGCTCCACGGCGGCCTGCACGGCGGTGCGCTGCACCGCGTTGAAGGCCCGGCCGACCTGGCCGATCTCGGCGGAGCCGAAGTTCAGTTCGGGGGCCTCGGCGGCGATGTCCACCGACTGGCCCTCACGCAGCCGGTGCATCACCGAGGGCAGCCGGGTGCCGGCCAGTTCGTGGGCGGCGTTGCGCAGGTTGATCAGCTCGCGGACCAGCCCGCGCCCGATCCGCAGCGAGATCAGCAGCGAGAGCACGATCGCCGCCAGGCCCACCACACCGGCGATCAGGCCGCGCCAGAGCAGGCCCATCGCGTAGGAGCGGGACCGGTCGCCGAGCGAGCCCGCCAGTATGGTGTTCTCGGCGCTGAGGCCGGCGAGCACCCGGTCCGTGGCGGCCTGCCAGCGCGGCGCGGAGAGGCTGTGCTGCACGTCGGCCGGCTCGGCCGCGGCCTGGAACTCGTGCTCGGCCACGTCCACCGTGTTCCACGCGTCGCTGCCGCGCAGCGCCAGGTACTCGTCCTGGTCGGGCTGGCCCAACTCGCCGATGTAGACGCCGAAGAGCGCCTGCTGGTTGTGCATCGGGTCGAGCACCGCCTGGTACTGCAGGATGCCGGGGGCGTCGGTGGCGAGCAGGCCCTGCATCGCCGCGTCCTCCTGCGAGAGGTAGTCGCGGGCCCGCGAGAGCTCGATCAGGATGGTGCCCTGGCGGGGCAGCTGGCCCGACTGGCGGCTGACGAAGGCGGAGCGGAAGGCGTAGCCGGGCTTGATCAGGTCGTTGTAGCGGCCGAGCACGTACTCCCAGGCCAGTCCCTGCTGGCCGACCTGCTGGCGCAGCTGGGTCAGTTGCCCGGCCGCCTTCAGCACGTCCTGCAGTCGGGCCCGTTCGGTGCTGTCCAGCTTGCCGGCGTCCGAGCCGATGGCCCGCTGCTGCAGCAGCAGGATGTCCCGGTCGGTGACCGCCTGGGCCTTCTGGTAGTCGTCCTGCACGCCCTGGGCGCGCGGCTTGGCCAGTCGGATGACGGCGGCCCGGCGCTCGTCCTGGAGGTCGCGGGAGAGTTGGTCGACCGGTCCGCCGAAGGCGTGGTAGGTCGTGGCGATGTTCAGCTGGTTCCAGAAGTCACTGGTGGTGACCAGCGTGGCGTAGGCCCACAGGCCGACCAACGCCACGATGGGCACCAGGAGCAGCGCGATGATCTTCGCGCGGATCGAGCTGCTGCGCAGACGCATGGAGTCCTCGGTCAGGTGTGCCCGCAACCGGCCGGGCTGGGGCGCCGGGCCGGTGGATCTGCGCGAGCTTACTACTCCATTCGAGCTCATTCGATGGCCTGTGCCGATCGATCCTGAACCGTTGTTGGCAGGCGCATGACCGTTGGCACAGTCGGGTCCTGACGGTGTCGATCCCATGGGGGATTCGCGGGAGTCTGGGCAGCGCCCCGACGATCCGCTACCGTCGCTTGCGGACCTCGGCAAGGTCACGGTGGGTCGACGGGCGCCCCACCGACCGTGTCCGCAGGTGCGGCTGGGAGGGCCGAAAGGATCGTGCGCGTGCTGAACACCCCGCCGCTGGCGCCCCCCGCGCCGGGCGGGCTGGCCGACTCGGTCTACGAGACGGCCGAACTCACGCCCGAACTGGTCCAGTTGTCCCGCGCCGACGGCGCCGAGCAGTGGCAGCCGGTCTCCGCCGCCCGGTTCCGCGACGAGGTGCTCGGGCTGGCCAAGGGGTTACTGGCCCGCGGGGTCCGGTTCGGTGACCGGGTCGCCCTGATGTCCAGGACCAGGTACGAGTGGACGCTCTTCGACTACGCGCTCTGGTCGATCGGCGCCATCCCGGTACCGGTCTACCCCACCGCCGCCGCCGAGCAGGTGCGCTGGATCCTCGCCGAGACCGAGGCGGTGGCCTGCGTGGTGGAGAACGAGGACCACGCCATGACGCTCGGCGCGGTCTGCGACGCACTGCCCCGGCTGGACGGGATCTGGCAGCTGGACCACGACTGCGTGCGGGAGCTGACCGCCGAGGGCGCTGCGGTGCCGGAAGGCCTGGTGCACCGTCAACGGCTCGCGGTCACCGCGGAGTCCATCGCCACCGTGATCTACACCTCCGGCACCACCGGGCGCCCCAAGGGCTGCCTGCTGACCCACGGCAACTTCACCGCCGAGGCCGACAACGTGCTGGCCGGCTGGGGCGAGGTCTTCACCAACGCGGTCGGCGAGCAGCCCGCCACCCTGCTCTTCCTGCCGCTGGCCCACGTGTACGGGCGGATGGTGCAGGTGGCCGCGGTGCGCGGCGGCATCCGGCTGGGCCACCTGGCCGAGCTCGGCGCGGAAACCCTGCTGCCGGCGCTCGCCTCCTACCGCCCGACCTTCCTGCACGCCGTCCCCTATGTCTTCGAGAAGCTCTACGCCTCGGCCCGGCTCGCCGCCGAGACCGCCGGGCGCGGTGAGGTCTTCGCCCAGGCCGCCGAGACGGCGGTGCGCTGGGCCCGGGCCAACGAGCGCAAGGCGCTGGGGCACGGCGCCGGCCCGGGGCCCTCGCTGCGGATGCGGCACCTCGCCTACGACCGGCTGGTGTACCAGCGGATCAGGGCCACCCTGGGCGGGCGGGTGCGCAGCGTGATGTGCGGCGGCTCCGCGCTCAGCCGCGAGCTGGGCCTCTTCTTCGCGGGCGCCGGGATGACCGTCTACGAGGGCTACGGGCTGACCGAGACCACCGCCGCGATCACCGCCAACCCGGCCGGGGCGCCCAAGTTCGGCACCGTCGGCAAGCCGATCCCGGGCGCCGAGGTGGCGATCGCCTCCGACGGCGAGGTCTGGGTGCGCGGCGGCGCCGTCTTCGGCGGCTACCTCAACCACCCGCTGTGCACCGCCGAGGCGCTGCGCGACGGCTGGCTGGCCACCGGGGACCTCGGCTCGCTGGACGAGGACGGCTATCTGACCATCACCGGGCGCAAGAAGGAACTGATCGTCACCAGCAGCGGCAAGAACCTGGCGCCGGCCGCGCTGGAGGAGCGGGTGCGGGCCCATCCACTGGTCGCCCAGTGCCTGGTGGTGGGCGACAACCGCCCGTACATCGCGGCGCTGATCACGCTGGACCCGCAGGCCCTGGAGCACTGGCAGCAGTCGCACCAGCGGGCGCCGGTGGACGAGTGGACGGCGCTGGCCGACGAGGATCTGCACGCGGAGATCCAGCGCGCGGTGGCGGCCGCCAACACCGCCGTCTCACGGGCCGAGTCGATCCGCGCCTTCCGCCTGCTGCCGGGCGGGTTCACGGTGGCGCAGGGGCTGATGACGCCCTCGCTCAAGCTGCGCCGGCAGGCCATCGCGGAGTGGTACGCGGCGGACATCGAGGCACTCTACACCCCCTGAGGCAGCCTCGGCCGGGGGCAAGGTGACGCTTCCCCAGCTGATCGTTTGTTCACTGGCGATTCCCTTGACGGCTGCTCTGGTCCAGTCCATTGTTTGCCTCGGCTTGTGTGCGGCACGCCAAGCGGGCTCCCCACCGCGACCCTCGGTCAACACGTCGCCCCCACACTATGGAGCACCGTCGTGCCTACCATGCTGCGCAGATTGGCCGCAGTCACCGCGAGCACCGCAATCGGCCTGCTGGGACCGACCGTTCCGGTCGCCCACGCCGACGCCCCGCCAGTGGTCGAACCGGCAGGGCTCGAACCGGCAGGGCTTAATCCGGCAGGGCTCGATCCGGCGGTGGTCAACCTGGCCACCAATCCCGGCTTCGAGATCCCCACCCTGCCGCTGGCCGACTACGGCTCGATCCCGGGCTGGAACTGCGGCGCCGGCGAAGCCACCGTCACCGCCGACGCGCACAGCGGCTCGGCCGCGCTGTCCGTCACCCCCGCCGGCGCGGCGAGCCCGGGCCAGTGCGGGCAGACCGTCTCGGTCCGACCCGACACCACGTACACGCTCTCCGCCTGGGTGAACGGCTCGTACGTCTTCCTCGGCGCCACCGGCACCGGGCACGACGTGCCGCCCGCCTGGACCGCGAGCACCGACGGCGGCTGGCAGCAGCTGACCACCAGCTTCACCACCGGCGCGGACACCAGCTCGGTCCAGCTCTACCTGCACGGCTGGTACAACCAGGGCGGATACCGGGCGGACGACGTGGAGTTGGACGGTCCGGCGGTGGACCCGGCCCGGGCCACCTGGAACGTGCCGACCACCGACAGGGTGGTCTTCTTCACCATCGACGACGGCTGGTACCGCACGCCGGAGGCCGCACGGTTCATCGCCGACCACCAGCTGCCGATCACCGCCTTCCCGCTGCCGATGCCCTCCGGGTTCCAGCCGGACTACTTCCAGCAGGTCACCGCCGTGCCCGGCTCCTCGGTGCAGGACCACACCGTCTCGCACCGGGACCTGACCACGCTGTCGCCGGCCGAGCAGCAGGCCGAGATCTGCAGCGCCCGCGACATCGACCAGCGGATCTACGGCAGCACGCCGACCGTCTTCCGCCCGCCGTACTTCGCCTACAACGCGGCCACCCTGCAGGCGGCGGCGAACTGCGGGCTGCGCACGGTGCTGACCGCGACCGCCGACTTCAGCTTCGGCGCCTCCACCGTCTACCGGGGCGGCCTGCTGCAGCCGGGTGATGTGGTGATCATGCACTTCACCGACACCCTGGCGGCCGATCTGCAGCGCGCCCTGGACGCGGCGAACGCGGCCGGTCTGCGGCCGGCCGGGCTGATCACCTACCTGCACTGAGACTTGGCTTCGCCTCAAGTCCGGGTTAAGTCCCGGCGAAGCCCTTGACCTATCAGTTGGTCTAGTCCACTTTATTGGGCACGCAGTCCGATTCGGCGCCTGTGCGTCACCCGCCCCGCGCTCCCCCACATCGTGCGCGGGGCGGTCCCCCACTGCCTTTTCCTGGAGAGGTTCCCGATGGAACGCACCCAGCTACCCCCTGCCCCCACGCCCGCCGAGCCCGGCGGCCGGCACCGCCGCAAGCGCACCGGTCTGCTGGCCGGCCTGGCCGCGCTCGGCCTGCTGGCCGGCGGCGTCGCTGCCTTCGCCGGCAGCGGCTCGGCGCTCGCCACCACCGCCGCGAGCTCCGCACTCGGCAACAACTGGTACGCCTCCGCGCCGTACCTGATGCCCGAGGACAACAGCCCGCCGGACGCCGGGGCGGTGATGGACGCCACCGGGCAGAAGGCCTTCCAGCTGGCCTTCATCCTGGACGGCGGCAGCTGCAGCCCCGCCTGGGGCGGCACCTCCTCGATCGACACCGACACCACCATGCCGAACGTGATCTCGCAGATCCGGGCCAAGGGCGGCGACGTCTCGGTCTCGGTCGGCGGCTACGGCGGCACCAAGCTCGGCCAGACCTGCGGCACCCCGGAGGCCACGGCGGCCGGCTACCAGAAGGTCATCACCAAGTACGCGCTCAAGGCGATCGACTTCGACCTGGAGGAGCCGGAGTACGAGAACACCGCGGCGATCCACAACGAGATCGGCGCGGCGAAGATCCTGCAGGCCGACAACCCGGGCCTGTACGTCTCGATCACCACCGCGGGCACCACCGCCGGCACCGGCTGGTTCGGCACCCAGATGCTGAACGAGGCCAAGTCGCAGGGCTTCACGCCCAACAACTTCTCGATCATGCCGTTCGACGGCGGCTTCAACGGCGCGGCCTCGCAGACCGCGGCGCTGACCCAGTTCAACACCATCCTGCAGAACACCTTCGGCTGGAGCGCGGCGACCGCCTACGCCCACGAGGGCATCTCGATGATGAACGGGCGCACCGACGCGGCCGAGTACTTCACCCAGGCCGACTTCCAGACGGTGCTGGACTTCGCGACGGCGCACGGGCTGGCCCGCTACACCTTCTGGTCCGTCAACCGGGACCGCCAGTGCAGCGGTTCGGTCGACCCGGGGCTCTCCGGCTCCTGCTCCAGCGTGGTGCAGAACCCGTGGGACTTCACCAAGTACACGGTGAAGTTCGCCGGCGCCACGCCGGTGACCACCCCGCCGACCACCCCGCCGCCGACCACCGGCTCGCCGAACCCCGGCGTCTGCACCCTGCCGGCGTGGAGCGCGACCACCACGTACACCAACGGGAACAAGGTCTCGTACAACGGCCGCAACTACCACGCGAAGTGGTGGACGCTGAACGAGGTGCCGACGGCCAGCGGCCAGTGGGGCGTCTGGGCGGACGACGGTCCGTGCTGACCGACTGAACAGTTGAACGGCTGCCCGGGTGTTCAAGTGCACCCGGGCAGCCGCCTGTTCAACTGCTGACAGTGCGTCAGGCGACGCCGTTGAAGACCGGCAGGTAGCCGTACTGCTGGCCGTCCGAGGTGGGGTGGTAGCTCTCGTCGATCGGCAGCGTGGTGCTGTGCAGCCACTGGCTGCTGCTGCCGCAGATCTCGTGGGTGGCGAAGACCCCCCGCACGTCGGAGAAGGTGAAGCCCGCGTTGGCGGCCTCCTTGGCGATCACACCGTCGAGCGTGTCGGCGGCGCCGTTGATCGCCTTGCGCGAGGTGTCGCTGATGCCGAACCAGCAGCTGCCGGGGACCTGGTAGAGGTGCGGGTAGTCCAGCACCACCACGTGGGCGTTGGGCGCCTTGGCGTGGATCGCCGCGTAGACCTGGTCGAGCTGGCCGGGCAGCGTGTTCTGGGCGTACGCCTCGTCCGTGGCGACCGCCGACAGGCAGGCGCTGGTGCCGCTGAGCACGCAGGTCTGCATGGTGCCGGCGAAGCCGGCGTCATTGCCGCCGATCGTGATGCTGACCAGGCTGGTGCTGGAACTGAGGGCCGATATCTGGCTGTTGAGGACGTCGCCGGTTCTGGCGCCGGAACAGGCGACGAAGTTGAAGCCGGACACCGAGTGCGCGTTCTTCCACAGCACTGGGTAGGCACTGAAACTGCGGCTGCAGCTACCGCTGTTGCTGTCGTAGTTGCCGGAGCCGACACCGGCCGAGTACGAGTCGCCCAGCGCGACGTAGTTGATGCTCGCGGCGTTGGCCGGGGTGGCCAGGAAGAGGGTGCCGACGGCGAGGACGATCGCCATGGCGGCACCGGAGACAACACGGACGGGACGCATTGCACCTCCACAGGAGTGTGACGCGGGTTACTCCGTGGTACCAGCGGCCCGGGATCTGGGGAAGTGCCCATGCCAAAGATGTTGACGCGAATTCTCTTGAGTGGCACTGGAGTTGGCCACAATGTCGAAATGGCGTCAGCTGGCGGCGGCAGTTACTGACCAGTTCGGATCAGTCGTCGCCGCAAACCACTTCGAGCTCGAATCCCTGACCGTCCACCAGGTGCACCGTCGGGCCGGTGTCCACCCGCAGCGTCCAGCCCGCGGCGAGGGCGGCGCTGACGGCGGCTCGGGAACCGTGCACCGCGAGGTGGTTGAGCCCCGCGCGCAGCCGGTCGTGCTCACCGGGACGCAGCGCGGGCGACTGCTCCAGCACCAGGTACCCTCCCCCGGCCTCCGGCCCGGAGGAGCCCCAGCCGAGCCGCCAGCTGCGCCCGGTCGCCCAGCTCTGGAACGGCGTGCAGCCGAGCGCGAGCAGCACCGGGGCCCACTGCTCCTCGGCCAGCACCAGGCTCTCCACCCAGAGCTCGACATGGTGGAACAGTCCCGTGCGCGGCCCGGTCATGCGGATCCCCCCTTGGTCGCCCTCGAATCTAGCCGACCGCTCAGCTCCCGACCGGGAAGACCTCGCAGCCCGCCTCCGGGAGTTCCTCGATCACCTCGTTGGCCGCCGCCGGGACGCCCAGCTGGGTCACCGCGGCGCGGACCGCCGCGCGGGCCTGGCGCAGGCCCGGGGCGCCCCAGCCGAGCAGCTCGACCGCCAGGCCGGGGGCGACCAGCAGTCGGCGGTAGTGCCGGCCGGAGGCCGGGTCGGGCAGGCTCGGGCCGACCTCGCGCAGCACGGCCGCCATCCGGACCCGGGCGCACTCGTGGCCGTTGTTGGCGGAGCCGATCCGGTCGTAGAGGTACCCGAGGTAGTGCGCCGGACCGATCACGGCCTGCGCCTCCTCGGCCGCCTCGCGGGCCAGGGCCGCCGCCGGGTCACCGCCGTCCTCGGCCTCCAGCGAGCCGCCGGGCAGGCTGACGATGCCGTCCTTCGGGTTGACCAGGGTCAGCACCCGCCCGTCCGGGGCGAAGAGCCAGCCCCAGGACTGCTTCACCGGCAGCCAGTCCGGCACCGGCTCCCCGGGCCGCCAGGGCCACCCCGCGGCGGGCCGACGCCGGATGCGCCCGAGCAGATCCGCGATCTCCGCGCTGTACTCGATCCGCTGCATGGGGCCCCCTCCGGGTCTCGGGCACCTCGGGCCGGCTGTCCTGGTGCGGTGGCCGGCGCCGTCGCGTGGATCGGGGGTCGCGCGTGGTCCGACCTGTTGATCTTCCCCGAACAGGCGGTCGATGAACAGTCCTCACGCCCGCATGGGGCACCGGCGTGGTGCGCATGAGCTGAGGTGACTGGAATCAGTTGTACATTCATATGAGTTTGCGTGGACAGCCTTGTGGCACCCGCCCGCCCCCTGCACAGTCGGACCGCTCCGATCACCGGATGCCATTGCCCGGCCTACACCGCGGACCTCGTGAACCTGACCGTCACCGACGTCGTCACCGGTGCCACCGGCTCCGCCCAGTTCGGGTTCTACTGCTACGTCATGGCGCCGTAACTCCCGTCACCCGCTGCCGGAGCGCCCGGCAGCGGGTCCCGCGCAGAGCGTCCCCGGCGTCCCGCGTTTCACGAGTGGCACAGGACTGTCGGCGGCTCCTGGAATACTCGGTACGGATTCGGGCGGACGGGGAGTGCGGACAGGGAGCGTGGCGGGCATGCGGGCGAGGTCGGGGCGATGAGACTGCTGCACACCTCCGACTGGCACCTCGGCCGCTCCTTCCACCGCGAGAGCCTGCACGACGCCCAGCGGGTCTTCCTCGACCACCTGGTGGCCGTGGTCGAGGCCCGGAGTGTCGACGCCGTACTGGTCGCCGGCGACGTGTACGACCGGGCGCTGCCCGGCCTCGAGGCGGTCGCCCTATTCGACGAGGTGCTGCACCGCCTCGCCGCCCTCGACGTCCCGACCGTCTTCATCAGCGGCAACCACGACTCGGCGCGCCGCCTCGGCGTCGGCGCCGGCCTGATCCAGCGCAGCGGCATCCACCTGCGCACCGACCCCGACGCGGTCGGCACCCCCGTCCTGCTGGCCGACCGGCACGGCCCGGTCGCGGTCTACGGGCTGCCGTACCTGGAACCGCTGCTGGTCCGCGAACGGTTCGGCCTGGAGCGCGGCGGCCACGCGGCCGTGCTCGGCGCGGCGATGGACCGGGTCCGCGCCGACCTCGCCGAGCGCCCGTCCGGCACCCGGGCCGTGGTCCTCGCGCACGCCTTCGTCACCGGCGGCGCGGCCAGCGACAGCGAGCGGGACATCGCCGTGGGAGGCGTGGCGAGCGTGCCCGCCGAGGTCTTCGACGGCGTGCACTACGCGGCGCTGGGCCATCTGCACGGCGCCCAGACCCTCGCCCCGCACCTGCGCTACAGCGGCTCGCCGCTCGCCTACTCCTTCTCCGAGGCCCGCCAGCGCAAGACCATGTGGCTGGTCGACCTCGCGGCCGACGGCTCGGTCGAGGCCGAGCGGATCCCCTGCCCGGTCCCCCGCCCGCTCGCCTGCCTGCGCGGGACGCTGGAGGAGCTGCTCACCGACGCCCGGTACGCCGAGCACGAGGAGTCCTGGGTGCAGGTCACCCTCACCGACCCCGGCCGCCCCGCCGAACCGATGGAACGGCTGCGCCGCCGCTTCCCGCACACCCTGCAGCTGCTCTTCGAACCCGCCGGGGAGCCCGGCGACGGCGCCGTCTCCTACGCCTCCCGGGTACGCGGCCGCAGCGATCTGGAGGTGGCCGAGGGCTTCGTGCGGCACGTCCGGCCGGGTGTCGAACTGGGCGGCGCCGAACGCCACTGGCTGCGCGAGGGATTCGAACAGGTCCGCACCGACCAAGAACGCCGCGCGGAGCTGCCCCGATGAGGCTGCATCAGCTGACCGTCACCGCCTTCGGCCCGTTCGCCGGACGCGAGCGGGTGGACTTCGACGCGCTCGCGGCCGGCGGCCTCTTCCTGCTGCGCGGCGCCACCGGCGCGGGCAAGAGCAGCGTGCTGGACGCGGTCTGCTTCGCGCTCTACGGCGAACTGCCCGGCAGCCGCCGCGCCAACCGGATGCGCAGCGACCACGCCGACCCGCAGCAGCTCACCGAAGTCGTCCTGGAACTGACCCTGGGCGGGCGCCGGCTGCAGATCACCCGGCTGCCCGAACAGCGCCGCCCCAAGAAGCGCGGCACCGGCTGGACCACCGAGAAGGCGCAGACCCTGCTGCGCGAGTGGGTCGCCGACACCGGCGAAGGGCAGCCCGGCTGGCGGGCCGCCAGCCGCTCGCACCAGGAGACCGGCGAGGAGATCCTGCGGCTGATCGGGATGAGCCGCGAACAGTTCTGCCAGGTCGTGCTGCTCCCGCAGGGCGACTTCGCGCGCTTCCTGCGGGCCGACGCCACCCAGCGCGCCGAGCTGCTCGGCAAGCTCTTCGATACCGAGCGGTACCGCCGGGTCGAGGGCTGGCTCGGCGAGCGCCGCCGCGAACAGGAGACCGTCGTCCAGGCCGACCGCCGCCGCCTGCGCGAACTGGTCAGCCGCACCGAACAGGCCGCGGGAGCCGGCGCCGGTTCGGCCCGGCCGGCCGAGGAATGGCTCCCGGCCGAGGGCGAGGCAGCCGACGACGCCCTCGCCCAGGCCGCGCTCGGCTGGGCGGCGGTCCTTCGCGGGGACGCCGCGGAGTGGCTCACGGTCCGCCGCTCGGCCCTGCTCGCGGCCGAGCAGCGGCACGCCGCGGCCGAACGCGAGCTGACGGCCACTCAGGACCTGGCGCACCGGCAGGCCCGGCACAGCGAGGCGGTCCGCCGAGCGGCCGCCCTCGCGGCGGGGGAAGCCCGGGAGGCCACCGAACGGGAACGGCTGACGCTGGCCCAGGCGGCGCTGGCCGTCGAGTCGGCGCTGCGCGGACACGCCCAGGCCGACACCGCGTACCAGCACGCCCGGGCAGCGGAGGAGCACACCCGAACCCGCCTGGCGCACCACCAGCAGGCCTCCACCACCCCATCGCCGAGCTCGCCGGGCCCCGCCTCCCAGCCGCTCGACCCGCAGGCCCCCGCCCCCCGCCTCGCCGCCACCGAGGCGGCCGTCCGGGCCGCCATCGGCCGGCTCGAGGCGGCCGCCGCCGACGAGCGCCGGCTCGCCGCCCTCGCCGGCGAGCAGCGGCGCGAGGCCGGGGAGCGGCAGCGGGCCGAGGAGCTCGCCGAGGAGGCCGCAGGCTGGCTGGCCGACCACGAGGCCGAGGCCGAGGCCCGCGCGCTCCGTGAGGAGGCGGCCCGCGCGGCGGCCGCCCAGGTCGAGCAGCTGGCCGCCCGCCGCACCGAGCTCCAGCAGCGGCTCGCCGCCGCCCAGCGCCGCGACCAGCTGCACACCGCCATCGACCAGCAGGAGCGCGGCCTCCAGCAGCTGCGGGACACCGCCCTGACCGCCCGCGAGCACACCCTCGACCTGCGCCAGCGCCGACTCGACGGGATGGCCGCCGAGCTGGCCGGCCGGTTGCGGTCCGGCGAGGCCTGTCTGGTCTGCGGCTCCCCCGAGCACCCGGCCCCGGCCACCAGCACCGCAGCGCCCGTCCGAGCCGCCGACGAGCAGGCCGCCGCAGCCGCCCAGCTGGCCGCCGAGCGCGAACACGCCCGGGCCGAGGGCGAGCTGACGGAGCTTCGCCTGCGGCAGGCCACCGCCACCGCGACAGCCGGCGACGAGCCCACCGGGCAGCTCGGCCTGCGCCTCACCGAGCTGACCACCGAACACCGGACCGCGGTGCGCGCCGCCGAGCAGCTGACCCTGCTGCTGCAGGAGCGCGAGCGCCTCGCCCACCGTCAGCAGCAGTACACCGCCCAGCTGCAGCAGGCCCGCGAACGCGCGGCCGCCCGCACCGCGAGTCTGGAGGCGCTGGCCGACCAGCGCGCCAAGCTGGCCGAGCAGGTCGCCGAGGCCCGTGGTGACGCCCCGTCAGTGGCCGAGCGCTCGGCCCGGCTCGGCCGGCTGGCCGAGGCGCTGGCCGCCGCCGCCCAGGCCGCCCGGACCACCGAGCAGGCCGCCGCCCGGCTGAAGGAGAGCGCGGACGAGCTGGCCCGGACCGCCCGCGAGGCCGGGTTCGCGACACCCCAGGAAGCGGCGGCCGCCGTGCTGCCCGCCGAGCAGCTCGCGGCGCTGCGCCGGCGGCTGGAGGACAGCGCCGCCGAGCACCGGACGGTCGGCGAGGAGCTGAGCCGCCCCGAGCTGGTCGCCGCCGCGGCCGCTCCCCCGGCCGATCCGGCGCGCGCCCAGGCGGCGCTGCACGCCGCCACCGACGCCCTGCGGGGCGCCTCCGCCGCCGAGCACGCCGCCCGCGAGCGGTGCGAGGCGCTGCGCGCGCTCGGCCGGCAGCTGGCCGCCCTGGCGGTGGAGCTGGCGCCCCGGCTCGCCGCCTTCGGCGAGATCAGTCGGCTGGCCCAACTCGCGGGCGGCACCAGCGTGGACAACCGGCTGAAGATGCGTCTGGAGTCGTACGTGCTGGCCGCCCGGCTGGAGCAGGTGGCGGCCGCGGCCAGCACCCGGCTGGTCCGGATGTCCGGCGGCCGCTACACCCTGGTGCACAGCGACGAACGCGGTGCGGGCGGCCGCCGCTCGGGCCTGTCGCTGCTGGTGGTGGACGCCTGGACCGGAACGGAACGGGACACCGCGACCCTCTCGGGCGGCGAGAGCTTCTTCGCCTCCCTCGCGCTGGCCCTCGGCCTGGCCGACGTGGTGACCGACGAGGCCGGCGGCATGCCGCTGGACACCCTCTTCATCGACGAGGGCTTCGGCACCTTGGACGAGCAGGCCCTGGAGGAGGTCATGGACGTCCTGGACGGCCTGCGCGAACGCGACCGCGCCGTCGGCATCGTCAGCCACGTCGCCGACCTGCGCCAACGCATTCCCGCCCAGTTGCTGGTCCGCAAGTCCCGGCAGGGCTCCACCCTCCAGCTCACCGGCCCCGACGCCCCCTGACGGGCCGGGCCGCGGCGCGAGAAGGGGCCGGGCCGCGGCGCGAGAAGGGGCCGGGTCTCAGCCCGAGCAGGCGATGCGTCCGGCCTGCTGCCAGGCGCACACCGCGCACAGGGTGGCACCGGCGGTACCGGCCGGGTACTCGGTCGGCTCCCCGCACAGCACGCAGTCCGCGCGGGGGCCGCCGGCGTCCTCGGCGGGCGTGAGCGCCTGCAGCGGGTCGACGTCGGCGGGCTCGCAGTAGGGGGCGGAGTCGGCGGTCATACCGGCCATCATCCCAGGAAGGAGAGCCGGAGCGTACGGTGCGGGTTGTCGCCGTTGGTGTCGATCAGCACCACGGACTGCCAGATCCCCAGCGCCATCCGCCCGCCGATCACCGGCAGGGTGGCGTGCGGGGCGACCAGGCCGGGGATCACGTGGTCGCGGCCGTGGCCGGGGCTGCCGTGGCGGTGGCGCCAGCGGTCGTCGGCGGGGACCAGCTCGCGCAGCAGGGCCAGCAGGTCCTGGTCGCTGCCGGCGCCGGTCTCCAGTACGGCGACGCCGGCGGTGGCGTGCGGGACGAAGACGTTGAGCAGGCCGTCCCGGCCGGCCGCCACCTCGGTCAGGAAGTCCGCACAGCGCTCGGTGATGTCCAGCGCGACCTCGCGGTCGCCGGTGGTGATCTCGAAGGTCTGGGTCTGGAAGCTGTCGGCCATGGCGCCATCCTGCGCCGGGAGCGGCGCCCAGGACAACACCCCACTCACAGTGCGGACACGCCGACAACCCGATGGGCGATCGCCCATCGGGTTGCTGACAGAAAGCCCTACTAGCCCCGGCTGCCGAAGAGGCTGCGCTTGAGGCGCCGGAGCGGGGCGAGCAGGCGGATCCGTGTGGTGCTGCGGCGCGGGGCGGCCAGGGTGCTCACGCCACGGGGCGTCAGTTCCCTTATCAGACCGAGGGCCTCGACGGTGTCGACCGCGGGGACCGCGGGCGCGCCGAGCACCGCCAGGTGACGGTCGATCCGCCGCCCGGTCGCGCCCACACCGCACTGGATGGCCGGCACGCGGGGCCTGCTCCGCACTTGCATGTGTTCCATAGTTTCCCACCCCTACGAGGCGCCAGGGCCGTGAGGCGAAGACTATCCGTGAGAGACGGTCCTCACGCAACCGTCCTGGTGTGCTGCCACCGTATCGTGTGATGACAACTCACGTGGCATCAGGGACGGCTGGCTCGGTCACGACTGAGCATCGATCAGGGCAAAACCGACCGAAGCCGTTCCCCTGACGTCATGTCAGGTCCGTTTGTCTCGGGTCCGCCGGCAGAGCGGAGACTCCGGCTCCGGAAAGTCCGTGGCACGGCGACGGCCATTCCCTCTTATGAGACTGAGTGTCAACACGGGAGCGGCGAGGATGCCCGGCAATGCCCTGAATCCAATATTCAGAAACTGAACGAACATGGGGGATTGACGAGCCCGTTACATCCAAGCAGTATCTGTTCCAACGCGGATTCACTGAGCGAAAGCCTTGAGCTGCGTTCGATAGATGAACACATGATCTGATTGCTTCCACCATCCCCTGGGTCCACTGTCCGGCCGCCTCGACGCTGCGGTGGCCAGGCTCCGGGAGGGTGGCGGATCGGCGGTCGGCCGTTGAGGGTCGGCTGGGCCGCCACAACCGACTGCCGGTGTCGTCCGCCCACGGGCGCGGCACCGGCGGTCGCCGTTGACCCGCCGATGCTCGATGCCCTCGACCGGTGAACGCTCGATAGGGTGTGCCGGTGCCCGTCCTCCTCAGCATCGTCGTCCCCGTCCACGGGGTGGAGCAGTTCCTCCCCCGCTGCCTGGACTCCATCCTCAAGGACCAGACCGCCACCGACTTCGAGGTCGTCGCGGTGGACGACCTCTCCCCCGACGGCTGCGGCGCGATCCTGGACGAGTACGCCGCCCGCGACCCGCGCCTGCGGGTCCTGCACCTCACCGAGAACCAGGGCCTCGGCGGTGCCCGCACCGCCGCCCTGCCGCAGGTGACGGGCGAGTACCTCTGGTTCGTGGACAGCGACGACTGGCTGCCCGACGGCGCGCTGGACGCGGTGCTCGCCGAGGTCCGCAAGAAGGACGTCGACGTGCTGCTCACCGGCTTCGACCACGTCTACCCCGACGGCAGCACCGAACCCAACCCCTGGCGCCACCTGCTGGCCGGCTCCCCGCTGGAGCGCCCCGAGGGGGCCACCCTGCGCGAGCACCCGGCGATCCTGCAGACCGTGCTGTCGGTGTGGAACAAGGTCTTCCGCCGGGCCTACCTGGACAGCCTGGACGTCGCCTTCGGGCGCGGCTACTACGAGGACATCTCGGTCACCTACCCGGCCCTGCTCGCCGCGCCGCACCTGCGCTACCTGGACCGCTCCTGCTACAACTACCGGCGCGGGCGCCCCGGCGCGATCACCGCCACCGCCTCGCCCAAGCACGCCGACGCCTTCGTCCAGTACGACGCGATCTTCGCCTTCCTGGACCGGCACCCGGAACTGGCCGACCTGCGCACCCTGGTCTTCGACCGGACGGTGAAGCAGGCGCTGACCGTCTACGACTCCCCCGGCCTGGTCCCGACCGAGCTGCGCAAGGAGTTCTTCCGGCGGATCACCGCGCACTTCGCCGAGCACCGGCCGCCCGGCTACCGCTACCCCGGCGGCCTGCGCGGCATCCAGTACCGGCTGGCGGCCCGCGGCGCCCGCCTCCCCTACGACGAGCTGCGCCGCACCGGCCGGCTCTCCCGCTCCCTGCGGCGGCCGCGGTAAAGCGCAGTATGCGCACCGGAACCGCTGTGACACCGCTCACGCCACCGGCACGCGCGTGGGAGCTGATGGTATGAAAGTTCCTTCCAGGAACGGCGATGGGGCCGGACCGGCCGATCCGCGCAGACCGGTACCCGGGGAGGGACCATGATCAAGCTCGTCACCAAGCTCGTGCTCAAACCGCTCTCCAAGGCGATCTACCGACCGCAGGTGGAGGGTCTGGAGAATGTGCCGCGCAAGGGTGGCGTGATCCTGGCCAGCAACCACCTCTCCTTCATCGACAGCGTGGTGATCCCGCTGACGGCGCCGCGTCCGATCAGCTTCCTGGCCAAGGCCGAGTACTGGCAGGGCAAGGGCGGCAAGGGTCGGATCGTCCGCAGCTTCTTCGAGGCGATCGAGGCGGTCCCGGTGCGGCGCGGCGAGATCCACCTGGCCCAGGCCGCGCTGGACGCCGCACTGGAGGTGCTGAACGACGGCAAGGCCTTCGGCATCTACCCCGAGGGCACCCGCTCGCTGGACAAGCGGCTCTACCGGGGCAAGACCGGGGTGGCCTGGCTGGCCCTGACGGCGGGTGTGCCGGTGGTGCCGGTGGCGCTGGCGGGCACCGACGAGATCCAGCCGGTGGGCACCAGGCGGCCGCGGATCCGCAAGGTGACGGTCCGTTTCGGCGAGCCGCTGGACTTCTCGCACCTGCACGGCCAGGCGCGCAACGCGCGGGTCCGCCGCCAGGTCACCGACGAGGTGATGGCGGCCATCCACGCGCTCTCCGGCCAGGAGCTGGCCGAGGTCTACAACGAGGTGCCCAAGGCCGCCTGAACAGGCACCAGTTCGTGCTGGACCTGCTGGACCTGCTGGACCTGCTGGAGTTCCTGGGCCTCCTGGGCCTCGTGGACTAGCTGGGCCTCCTGGGCCTCCCGGCTCTCCTGGGCCGGCCGTTCCCGCTGCGGATCCGTCCCCTCCCGGCGCAGCAGCGCGGCGTAGCGCCCGCCCAGCTCCAACAGCTCCTGGTGGGTTCCCAGTTCGACCACTCGGCCATGATCGAGCACCGCGATCTGGTCGGCCTGTCGGACCGTGGAGAGCCGGTGCGCGATGGTGATCGTGGTGCGGCCCACCGCGAGCGCGTCGATCGCCTGCTGGACGGCTCGCTCGGTCTGGTTGTCCAGCGCGCTGGTGGCCTCGTCCAGGATCAGCACCGGCGGGTTGCGCAGGATGGTCCGGGCGATCGCCAGGCGCTGCTTCTCGCCGCCGGAGAAGCGGTAGCCGCGCTCGCCGACCATGGTGTCGTAGCCGTCCGGCAGGCCGGCGATGTGGTCGTGGATCTGGGCCGCGCGGGCCGCCTCGACCAACTCGGCGTCGGTGGCCTCGGGTTTGGCGAAGCGCAGGTTCTCCGCGACCGAGGCGTGGAACAGGTAGGTCTCCTGGGCGACCACGCCGACGGCGGCGGAGAGCGTCTCGAAGGCGAGGTCGCGCACGTCGGCGCCGTCGATGGTGACCCGGCCGCCGGTGACGTCGTAGAGCCGGGGCACCAGGTAGCTGAGCGAGGTCTTGCCGGAGCCGGTCTCGCCGACCAGGGCCAGTGAACTGCCGGCCGGGACGGTCAGGTCGATCTCGGACAGGGTGCCGGCCGGCCGCTCGGGGTCGTAGCCGAAGTCGACCCGCTCGAACCGGACCTCGCCGCGCACGGCGGGCAGCCGGACCGCCTCGGCCGGTTCGGCGATCTCCACCGGCAGGTCGAGGTACTCGAAGATCCGCTGGAAGAGCGCCATCGAGGTCTGCACCTCGACGCCGGTGGAGAGCAGCGAGACGGCGGGGCGGAAGAGTGCCTGCTGCAGCGAGACGAAGGCGACCAGGGTGCCGATCGAGACGATCGGGGCGCCACCGGCGGCGGTCAGGCCGGCCGCCCAGTAGATGACGGCGGGCATCGCGGCCATCACGATCTGGATCGCGTTCATCCGCCAGCGCCCGGCCATGCTGGCCCGCACCTCGAGGTCGGCGAGCTGGTCGGACTGCTCGGTGAACTCGCGGGACAGCGAGTCGGAACGGCCCATGGTGCGGCCGAGCAGGATGCCGCTGACCGAGAGCGACTCCTGGACGGCGGAGGAGAGCACCGCGAGCTGCTTCTGCCGCTCGGAGGTGATCTTCTTGCGCTCGCGCCCGACCCGGCGGCTGATCCAGGCGAAGACCGGGAGCAGCAGCAGCGAGACCACGGTGAGCCGCCAGTCCAGCGCGACCATGGCGACCACGGTGGCGACCACGCTGGTCAGGTTGGAGACCAGCGAGGTGGCGGTGGAGGTGACGGTGGACTGCATGCCGCCGATGTCGTTGGCGATCCGCGACTGCACCTCGCCGGTGCGGGTGCGGGTGAAGAAGGCCAGCGACATCCGCTGCAGGTGGCTGTAGACGGCGGTGCGCAGGTCGTGCATGACCCGCTGGCCGACCGTGGTGGAGATCAGCGTCTGCAGGACGTTGAAGACGCTGTTGACCACGGCGGCCGCGATCATGCCGAGCACCAGCAGGCTGAGCAGGCCGGTGCGGCCCTGCGGGATCGCGATGTCCAGCACGGCGCGGAGCAGGAACGGGGTGGTCACCGAGACCACCGCGGAGGCCGCGACCAGCAGCCCGACGACGGCGAGGCGGCCCCGGTAGGGGCGGAACAGCGCCAGGATCCGGCGCAGCTGGGCGGGCGGCTGGGGCTGGCCGGCCTCCTTGGCGGGCGGCGTCCAGTCGATGGTGTCGGGCCTCATCGGACCTCCGTTGGCAGGCAGCATGAAGAGGATAGCTCATTGTTAGCAAAACTAATAATGAGCTATCCCCCACGCTCTATTCCCCCAGCAACCCTCGGCGCCCGCTCAGTACACGCGCGGCCTTGTCAGTACGTGCGCGCGGCCTTGGACGAGACCCCGCCCAGGCCCCCCGCCGGCAGCAGCCGGGCGATCGCCACCACGAGCTTGTACCGCTTCCCGGGCACCGACAGGCTCCGTCCCCGGGCCAGGTCGCGCAGCGCCTCGTCCACCACCCGCTCGGCGGACAGCCAGCTCCAGGACGGGATGTTCTTGGTCCCCATCCCGGCCCGCTCGTGGAACTCGGTCCGGGTGAAGCCCGGGCAGAGCGCCAGCAGCCGCACGCCGGAGCCGCCCAGGTCGCGCAGCACCCCCTGGGTGAAGTTGACCACCCAGGCCTTGGTCGCGCCGTAGGTGCCGCGCGGCAGGAAGGCCGCCACCGAGGCGACGTTCACCACCCCGCCGAAGCCGCGCTCGCGCATCCCGGGCACCGCCGCGCTGGTCAGTCGCAGCACTGCCTCGACATGCACCTTGAGCATGTCCAGCTCCTGCTCCAGCGGGACCTCCAGGAAGGCGCCGCGGTGGCCGAAGCCGGCGTTGTTGATCAGGATGCCGACCGGCTCGGCGCTGTCCTTGAGCCGCTTCTCGACCGCGCTGATCCCCTCATCCGTTGCCAGATCGGCGGTCAGCACCTCGGTCTTCACGCCGAACCGCTCGCGCAGCTGCTCGGCGGCCTCGGTCAGCCGTGCGGTGTCCCGGGCGACCAGCACCAGGTCGTGACCGTCCGAGGCCAGGCGGCGGGCGAAGGCGGCACCGATACCGGCGGTCGCGCCGGTGATGAGGGCAGTTGTCATGGACTGACGCTATCGGACCCGGTGCGGCGTGCGAGTAGGATCTGGCCCGCCCCCGATCGAAAGGCCCGCACCGCCGATGGCCCCTCGCCTCTCCGTCGTCGTCCCGATCTACAACGTCGAGCGCTACCTGCGGGAGTGTCTGGACTCGATCGCCGCGCAGACGTTCTCCGACTTCGAGTGCGTCCTGGTGGACGACGGTGCCACCGACTCCAGCGCGGAGATCGCCGCGGAGTACGTCGCCGCGGACGCGAGGTTCCGCCTGGTCCGGCAGGAGAACAAGGGCCTGGGGGCGGCCCGCAACACCGGCTGGCGCCACCTGACCGACGGCACCGAGTACCTGGCCTTCGTGGACAGCGACGACACCCTGCTGCCCGGGGCCTACCAGCTGATGACCGAGACGCTGGACCGGACCGGCTCGGACTTCGCGGCCTGCAACGCCGACCGGTTCAACTCCACCGGGCACCGTCCCTCCGGCGCGCACACCAAGCCGTTCCGCAGGACCCTGCTGAAGACCCACGTCACCGAGGTCCCGGCGCTGGTCACCGACCGCACCGCGTGGAACAAGGTGTACCGGCGCAGCTTCTTCGACGGCGCCGGGCTGCTCTACCCGGAGGGCATCCTCTACGAGGACGCCCCGGTCAGCGTCCCGCTGCACTACCTGGCGCAGAGCGTGGACGTGCTCTCCGACGTGCTCTACAACTGGCGCGAGCGCGAGCCCGACGACCCGTCGATCACCCAGGGCCGGACCAACCCGCGCGGCCTGGTGGACCGGGTCCGCTCGATGGAGCTGGTCCGCGAGTGGCTGAGCTCGCGGGACGAGCCGAAGTTCGCCGAGAACCTGCGCTCCTACGACCACAACTGCCTGGTCGAGGAGATCCCGATGTTCTTCTGGTGGGTGCCGGACGGCGACAAGGCCTACCGCGCGCTCTACCAGGAGCACGTCTCCCGGCTGCTGCGCGAGATCGGCGTGGAGCGGATCGCCCGGCTGCGCAGCAGGCCGACCCGGGTGAAGTACCAGCTGACGCTGGCCAACCGGATGGACGAGTTCGTCGCGGTGCAGCGCCTGCAGCGGCTGTACCGGCGCGGCCAGCGGCTGCGCCGACGGGTCACCGCGCGGGTCTGAACGGCCCCCGAGAGCCCGGGGCTTGCTTTGGAAGACCCCGGGCTCGGCTTCGCCTCAGCCGACCCGGCCCCGGTCACGGGCGGCCTCGTCGGCCGCACCGCCCGCGCCCACCGCGCGCAGCCGGGTGGCGGCCGTGGCGGCCAACCTCGGGGCGAGCCGGGCCACTTCGCGGGAGCCGACGGCGGCGATCAGCGGCGGCAGCAGCCAGCGCACCGGCTGCATGCCGCGCAGCCAGGCCTGCGCGTAGACATGTGCGGAGCGGCGGGCGATCCCGGCCACCAGGCGGTCCACGGCCGGGCCGATCGGGTAGGTGCGGTTGGCCGGCCAGGGCAGCTTGGTCCGCATCTCGCGCAGCACGTCGTCCTGGTCGGCCCCGCGCACCATGTCGGTGTCGGTCCAACTGAGGTAGCCGACACCGACCTTGACGCCCTGGTGGGCGACCTCGGCGCGCAGCGCGTGGGCGAAGGACTCCACGCCCGCCTTGCTGGCGCAGTAGGCGCTCATCAGCGGGGCCGGGGTGATCGCGGCCAGCGAGGCGATCTGCAGCAGGTAACCGCGGCTCTCGATCAGCGCGGGCAGGAAGGCCCTGGCGGTGGTGACGCTGCCCAGCAGGTTGACCTCGATCACCCGGTTGAAGGCGGCCGGGTCGCTGTCCAGCAGCGGGCCGCCGATCGCGATCCCGGCGTTGGCCACCACGGTGTCGATCCGGCCGTACTTCTCCTTGATCCCCTGGGCGGCGACGCTGAGTTCGGTCAGGTCGGTGACGTCGGCCTGCCACCAGCTCGCCTCCGGACCGCACTGCGCGGCGGCCTCCTTGAGCAGCTCCGGTTCCAGGCCGACCAGCGCCACCCGGGCGCCGCGGTCGGCGATCTTGCGGGCCATCAGCGCACCGAGGCCGCGGGCGGCCCCGGTGACGACGACCACCTGCGCGTTCAGTGGCGCAGCAGCTCGACTCAGGGGTCCCTCGCTTCGCTCGCTCATGCGACTTCAGTCCTCTCGGCAGAGCTCAGGTGGGTGCTGACGAGGCGTCGGATCTCCGAGGACACCTCGTCCGGGCGCTCCAGCGGCGCCATGTGGCCGACGCCGGGCAGCTCCAGGTAGCCGTCGTTGCTGCGCAGCGCGGTCCGCATCGCCCGCGCCTGCACCGGCGGGGTCAGCTTGTCGGCGGTGCCGACCACGATCGCGGCCGGCGCCTCCAGCATGGTCAAGCCCGGCCGTACGTCCAGCCCGGCCAGCACCCGGCCCCAGCGGGCCCGTGCCGAGGCCGGGCAGGCGTGCACGATCTCGGCGCAGGCCTGCACCTGGTCCCGGGTGGCCGCCCTGCCCATCACGGCGTGCTTGAGCACGGCCTTGCCCACCGGGGTGACCGGCCCGAGCGGCAGCCGGGAGTGCAGGATCTGCCGGGTCAGCAGTCGCCGCAGGCCGGCCGGCGCTCGCTCCGGGACCACCAGCGCGTGCTCGACCAGGTCGGCCGGGCCGGTGCTGCAGAGCAGCGCGGCGGCGGTGCGCGCGGCGATCGCGCCGTGGCCGCCGGCCGCCATGATCGTCATCCCGCCCATGCTGTGGCCGGCCAGCACGGCCCGCTCGCCCTCCGGCACGAAGTGGGTGACCACGGCCTCCAGGTCCTCGGCCAGCGCCCGGGTGGAGTAGCCGTGCCGGGTGGCCGGGATGTCGCTGCGGCCGTGGCCGCGCTGGTCGTAGGCGAGCACCCGGTGGTCGGCGGCCAGCCGGTCGATCACCGGCGCCCAGAAGTCGGTATTGCAGGTCCAGCCGTGGGCCAGTACCACCCGTGGGGCGCCCTCGGGGCCGTAGGCCTGGGTGTTCAGCCAGGTGCCGTCGGCGGAGCGGACCCGGGTCCGCCGGAAGTCCTGGGTCATGCGGAGACCTCCTGGGCAGGGGCGGCGGCCGGGGTGGGCTGACGCTTGATCAGGTCGTACTCGGTCAGGTCGAGGCGGCGGGTGGCGCGACGGAAGGAGCCGGTGGAGCCGGGCCACAGGGTGGTGTTCTTGCCGTCCTCGGTCAGGTACCAGCTGCGGCAGCCGCCGGTGGTCCACACCGTGCGTGCCATCTTGTGCTGCAGGCGCTGGTTCCAGTGCCGTTGGGCCCGCCGGGTGGGCTGCAGGGCGGTGGCGCCGACCGACTGAAGGGTGGTCAGCGCATCGATCAGGTAGTTCAGCTGGGACTCGATCATCAGGATCATCGAGCTGTTGCCCAGCCCGGTGTTGGGGCCGATCACGAAGAACAGGTTGGGGAAGCCGCGCACGGTGGAGCCGCGCAGCGCCTCCATGCCCTCCTTCCACTCCTCGGCCAGGCTCTGCCCCTCGGCGCCGAAGACCTTCGAACCGATCGGCATGTCGGTGACGTGGAAGCCGGTGCCGAAGATGATCACATCGGCCTCGGTCTCGGTGCCGTCGGCGGCGACCAGGGTGCTGCCGCGCACCTCGCGCAGACCGCTGGTGACCACCTCGGTGTTGGGGGCCGCGAGCGCCGGGTAGTAGGTGTGGCTGAGCAGGATCCGCTTGCAGCCGATCCGGTAGTCCGGGGTGAGCTTGGCGCGCAGTGCGGGGTCGCCGATCTGCTGGGCCAGGTGCCGCTCGGCGAGGCGCTGGACCAGGCGCAGCGCGCCGGGACGGCGTACGAAGGCGTCCACCTGCAGCTCGCGGACGGCGAACAGCACGGCGCGGCGCAGCGCGGCGGTGGCCGGGACGGCGCGGTGGATCCGCTTCTCCAGCGCGCTGATCTCGCGGTCGATCTTCGGCAGCACCCAGGCGGGGGTGCGCTGGAAGACCGTCAGCCGGCCGACCTTGGGTTGGATCGAGGGGACGATCTGGATCGCCGAGGCACCGGTGCCGACCACCGCGACCCGCTTGCCGGTGAGGTCGAACTCGTGGTCCCACTGGGAGGAGTGGAAGACCTTGCCGGGGAACTCCGGCAGGCCCGGGATCTCGGGGATCTGCGGGGCGGAGAGCGGTCCGGTGGCGGAGACCACGGCGTCAGCCGTCCACTGGCCCTGGCTGGTGGTGACCCGCCAACGGGTCTGCTCCGGCTCCCAGCGGGCCTCGGTGACCTCGTGCCGCAGCCGCAGGTGCGGGCGCAGGCCGTAGGTGTCGGTGACCCGCTCCAGGTAGGCGCGGATCTCCTCCTGGCCGGAGAAGCTGCGCGGCCAGTCGGGGTTGAGCGCGAAGGAGAAGGAGTAGAGGTGCGAGGGCACGTCGCAGGCGCAGCCCGGGTAGCTGTTGTCACGCCAGGTGCCGCCGACCGAGTCGGCCCGCTCCAGGATCACGAAGTCGGTGATCCCGGCCCGGCGCAGTCGCACGCCGGCGCCGATCCCGCCGAAGCCGGAGCCGATCACGGCGACCCGCACGTGCGGGACTGCGCTGTCGTGGCGCTGCGGGTCTGGGGTGGTGCGCGGTTTGGGGGTTCGGGCTGCCATCCGGCGGGGTCCTCTCTGGGCGCACGAGGGTGGCTCGGTGGGTGAGCGTAGAGGAGAGTGATCGCGCCAGTAATCACTGGCACGGTTGGTAGGGTAGCTGTTGACACTGGTTCTAGTAAGGGGGCAGGAGTGGCGAAATTCCAGGGCGCCTCGCCCTATGCTGGCCGCGTGGCGCAGACCGAGAACGAGCCGGGGCAGCCCCGCGAGTACCGGGTGGAGGAGCTCGCCGAGGCCGCCGGCATCACCACCCGCACGCTGCGCTTCTACCGCGAGCGCAAGCTGCTGCCGCCGCCGCGCAAGCAGGGCCGGATCGCCTGGTACGGCGAGTCGCACCTGACCCGGCTGCGGGTGATCGCCGAACTCCTGGACCGCGGCCACACCCTGGGCGGCATCGCCGAACTGATCGGTGCGGGCGAGAGCGGCCAGGACGTCGCGGAGCTGATCGGCCTGGCCGACGCGATCACCTCGCCCCTGTCGGACGAGACCCCGGTCTCCCTCGGCTGGGACGAACTGGCCGCCGCCTTCGGCGACCAGCTGACCGAGGCCAACACCGCGAAGTCGCTGGCCCAGGGCTACATCACGGTCACCGAGGACGGCATCACCCACGTCAGCCGCCGGCTGATGGACGCCACCGTGGCGCTGATCGCCGAGGGCATCCCGCTGGCCGCCGTGCTGGACGCCAGCCGCGAGGCCCAGGAGTACGCCGACGCGGTGGCCGAGGTCTTCGTCGGCCTGATCCGCGACCAGCTGCTCGGCGCCCTGCGGGGCGATGAACCACTGCCCCCGGGCGAGGCGGCCCACCTGACCGAGCAGCTGCACCGGATCCGGCCGCTGGCCCGGACGGTGGCGGACGCGCAGTTCGGCCTGGCGCTGGACCGGCGGGTGCGCGCGGAGTACGAGGGGCTGCTGCAGCGCCGACACTGAGGACTGGATGATCATACGATTACGGTCCGTGCTCGGTCCGTTCTACCGTCGAGACTCACCCGCTGGTTGCTCACCTGTGGGGTCGACGACGGGGAGGCGGGCGCCCCGGGTCGACCCGATGGGGGGCGTCCATGGCCGCCGTGGGGAAGTTCCGTACCGCCGTTGGACTGACCGGGGGTCGGGTCCTGACCTGGTCCCTGTTCGGACGCCTGCCGGCCGCGATGGCTCCGATCGGGACCCTGCTGATGGTCAGTCAGCAGACCGGCAGCGTCTGGCGCGGCTCTGCGGTGACCGGTGCACTGGCGCTTGGCCAGGCCGTCGGCGGGCCCCTGGTGGGCCGAGCCGCTGACCGGCGAGGCCAGCGGCGGATCGGCCTGCCGGCCGCCGCAGTCAACACGCTGGCCCTGCTCGCCCTGGTCGCCGCCTCCCAGTTCGACGCCGCACTCGGCTTGCAACTGCTGATCGCTGCTACCGCCGGCCTCTCCGTCCCGGCCGTCGGCCCGCTCTCGCGCAGCCGCTGGCTCTGGCTTGCCGAGGGGAAGGCCGAGCAGACCTCGGCCGCACTCTGGCTGGACGGCCTGATCGACGAGATCAGTTTCACCACCGGCCCCGCGATCATCGGCCTGCTCGCCGCGCTGTTCGCACCCGCCGCCGGGATGCTGCTGGCGGCCGCCCTGGTCGGCTGCTGCGCCACCCTCTTCGCCCTGCACCCGACCGCACCGCCCGGCGCGGTGGTCACCGCCACCCGGCCCGCCTTGAGCGCGCCGGTCCGGCTGCTGACCGTGCCGTATGTGCTGCTGTTGGCCGGCATGGCGCTGCTCGGGGTCGGCTTTGGTTCGATCCAGGTCGGCGTCACCGCGACCACCGTGCACCTCGGCCACCCGGGCACGGCCGGCCTGATCTACGGCCTGATGGGCGGAGTGAGCGCTTGCTCAGGCATCGCGATGGCCGCGCTGCCGACCCGCTTCGACCTGCCCGCCCGGCTGCGGGCGGGCACCGTACTGCTGCTCGCCGCCACCCTGCTGCTTCCGCTGATCGGCGACACGTTGGGCGGCCTGGCGGTGGCGGTGGGCTGCGTCGGACTGGCCATCGCGCCACAGATGATCACCATGTTCGGCCTGGTCGAGCGGACCGTGCCCGGAGCCCGGCTGGGCGAGGCGATGGCCGGCCTGGTCAGCAGCATCACGCTCGCCCAGTCGGCCGGCACCGTACTGGCCGGCTGGGCAGCCGACGTCGGCGGCCCGGCCGCCCCTTTCGGCGTGAGCTGCGGCGCCGCCGGCGCGGCCCTCTTGCTCGCGGCCACCACCGCCACCGCGCGCCGCTACGCCCAGCCGGCGGGGGTCATCGCCTGAAGGGGCTCCGGGACGAGCGAGTTCGCCAGCCGATCTCCGGCCCGTGGCTCGATGCCCGACGAACCGTCAGCCGACCAGCCCCCAGGTCCGCTCGGCCGCCCACCGCTCCATCGTGTGCCAGGCGACTTGGGGGCTCTCCGCGTGCAGCGCGTCCAGATCCACCTTCAGGCCCACTTCCTGGAAGTAGCGGAACATCGCGGCGAGGTCCGCCGAGTAGGTCTCCACCACTGCGAGCGGGACCTCGCGGGCGGCGATCTCCCGTCCGCTCGCCGCGCTGATCGCCGCTGCGATCTGGGCGGGGGTGCGCCACTGGGAGGCGAGCTCGATCCGGCGGCCGGCGAAGCGGGCCGGGTCACTCAGGGCCAGCGCGGCGAAGGCGCCGATGTCGGCGGCGGCCACCAGCGGGAGGGGGCTGTCGGCCGGCATCGGGATGGCGAAGTAGCCCTCGCGGAGGGATTCCAGCGTCCAGTCGTTGGCGTAGTTCTCCATGAAGGCGCCCGGGCCGAGCACCGTCCAGGGCAGCCCGAGGGTGGCCAGGTGCTGCTCGATCCGCCACTTGCTGTCGAAGTGCGGGATGCCGGTCCCCAGGTCGGCGTTCATCGCCGAGGTGAAGACGATGTGGCGCACCGAGCCGACGGCCTTCGCCGCGTCCAGCAGTGCGATGCCCTGGCGGACCTCGGTGTCGAAGTCGGTGCCGAAGGGCGTGGACATCGCGAAGAGCGCGCCGGTTCCGTCGAGGGCGGCGAGCAGTGACTCGTGGTCGTCGAAGTCGGCCCGGACCAGCTCGGCGCCGAGCTCGCGAAGCTCGACAGCGGCCCGTGAGAGGGGGTCGCGGGTCAGCGCGCGGACGGGTCGGCCGGCGGCGAGGAGCGCACGGGCGGCGGCGCCGCCCTGGGCGCCGGTGGCACCGGTCACGGCGACCGGCGCGGAGTAGAATTCCTGCGTCATGCAGAGAACGCTACGGGCAGATGTCTGCGTGGCGCAACTATTTTCGACGGAGGCTGCCATGACCCGTGAAGCCCTGCTGGCCGAGCTGCGCGCCGAGTCGCGGCGCTACGTCGCCTCGTACGTGCTGTTCAACCAGGCCGTCGCCGACCACCTGGGCCTGCACCCCACGGACGTGCAGTGCCTCAGCCTGCTCTCGCTCGAACCGGAGGCCGTGACCACCGGGCAGATCGCCGAGCTGACCGGCCTGACCAGCGGATCGGCCACCCGGTTGGTCGACCGGCTGGAGAGGGCCGGCTACGTCACCCGGGAGCGGGACAGCCAGGACCGGCGCCGAGTACTGGTCCAGCTGGTGCCCGAGGCGATGACCCGCTTCGGCGCCCTGTGGCAGGAGCTGGCCGTGGACTGGGACGCCCTCTTCGACGGCGACACCGAGGCGGAGCTCGGGCTGCTGATCCGGCACATGCGCCGCACCACCGAGCTGGGGCGCCGTCAGGTGGCACGGCTGGCGGCCCGCCGCTGAGCCGTGTCCGTCCACCGGGTGGTCGCCGCAGGTCGCGGGCGACCCGGCGTGCGAGAGTGGTAGCGAGCGAAGGGAGCGCCGGGGTGCTCATGGAGAAGGTGGCCGAGATCCTCACCGAGGCATCCGCCGAGGCCGTCGAGCCGCGGTTCCGGGCGCTGGCGGCCGGCGAGGTGATGGAGAAGGCCCCCGGCGACATGGTCACCATCGCCGACCGCGAGGCCGAGGTGATCATCGCCCGGCGGCTGCGCGAGCTGCTTCCGTTGCCGGTGGTCGGCGAGGAGGCGGTGGCCGCCGACCCGGCCCTGGCCCGCGCCCTGCACAACGAACCGGCCTGCTGGCTGGTCGACCCGGTGGACGGCACCGCCAACTTCATCGCCGGCCGCCCCGACTTCGCCGTGATGGTCTCGCTGGTGCGCGACGGCCAGGCGGTGGCCGCCTGGATCTGGCAGCCGATGACCCGCACCTCGTACGCGGCCGAGCTCGGCGCGGGCGCCTGGCGCGACGGCCGGCGGCTGACCCGCCTGCCCGCCGGGCACGACCCCGAGAAGTGGCGCGGGTCGGTCAAGCGCTATCTGCGCCGCCCCGGCCTCTTCCCGGGTTTGCACACCCGAATACCGGCCTTCGGCGAGCTGACGGAGGGTCGGCGCTCGGCCGGCATGGAGTACCCGCTGGTCGCCGACGGCGAGTTGGACTTCCTGCTGTACTGGCGCACCCTGCCCTGGGACCACGCCCCCGGCTCCCTGCTGGTCCGCGAGACCGGCGGCGTCTCGGCCCGACTGGACGGCTCCCCCTACCGCGCCGACCCGCCCGGCGGCGAGGACGGCCTGCTGGTCGCCTGCGACCCGCAGACCTGGGAGCGCACCCGGGCGATCCTGCTGGGGCTGCACGACTAGGGCGTGTCCGGACAGGCACTGGCGCTGGCGCTGACGGCCCCAGAGGCGTCGGCGCAGGCGCTGTCTGTCAGGTGACAAGGCCTGCGCCGATCCCGTTCCGGTCAGTGGCGGGGCAGGCGCAGGGTGAACAGCTGTGGGGTCTGGTTGGTGTCGCCGGGCAGCAGCTTGCTGCCGTCCGCGCCCAACAGCAGGGTGCTGCCCGCCGCGTCGACGGCCGAGCCGGTCACCTCGGTGCCGGCGTTCGCCAGGTCCGGGATGCCCGGCAGGCGCTGGGTGCGGCCGGTGCGCAGATCGCGCCGGTAGTAGCCGAAGCTCTGGCCCGGGGCGCCGCCGCCAGGCAGCAGGTTGCCGGCGCTGGACGAGAAGTAGGACCAGCGGCCGTCGGGGCTCAGCCCGACCATCGAGGAGTCCTGGTCGCCCGCGGTGCCGTCGGGCGCGGTGCTGACCACCGTGGTGGTACCGCGGTCCAGGTCACGCACCATCACCTGACTGGGTGCCAGGTAGTTGTTGTCGAGCGAGGTGAACTCCGCATGGCGGCCGTCGGCGCTGATCATGCCGTCGGTGACGTCCGCGGTGGTGCCGTCCGGCTCGGCGCTCGCCACGGCGGTGCGGCCGGTGCGCAGGTCGTGCGTGAAGAGCGGGTAGAAGCGGGCCTTGCGCGGCGCGGCCTCCTGCCCGGCCGCAGCGACGGCCGACACGGCAGCCGGCGCGGCGGCGCTGCCCGCCAGGCCGCGGTCCCGGGAGGTGAACACCACCCGCGAGCCGTCCGCGCTGATCGAGGGCCGGAACGACCCCGCGGCGGCCGGGGAGCCGTCGCTGTGCACGGAGACCAGCACCGTGGTGCCGGTGCGGCGGTCCCGGACGAACACGTCGGCGGCCGAGTCGGTGTCCCCGGGCACCAGGTCGGCGCGGTTGGAGCTGAAGGCGACGTAGCGCCCGTCCGCGCTGACGGCCGGCTGGGAGCTGCCGCCGACCTGCGGTCCGCCGCCGGTGCCGACGCTGATCAGCTCGGTGTGGTGGCGCCGCAGGTCGCGCAGGTAGACGTTCTCGATCCCCGGGGTGGCGCCCGGCGCGAGGTTGCCGGCGGCCGAGGTGAAGACCACGTACCGTCCGTCAGCGCTGAGCGCGCCCTCGTAGGAGAAGCCGTCGGGCTGGGCTCCCGAGTCGCTCACGTCGGCCCGCTCGACGCGTCCGCTGCGCAGCTCGCAGGCGAAGATGCCGCCGTTGCCGTTGTTGCCGCCCGGCACCAGGTTGGTGGCGAGCGACTCGAAGAGGGCGGTGCGCCCGTCGGCGCTGAGCCCGTCCGGGTAGGAGGCCTGGTCCGGCTGCGCGCCGCCGGGCGCCAGGCAGACCTGCACCGGTGCGGCAGGCGCGGGCGTCGCACCCACCGGCGTCGCACCCGCGGCCGCCAGCGCGGCGGTGACGGCCACGGCACCGGCCGCGGTCAGCATCCTGCTTCGACCGATTCCGAACATGGGATTCCCCTCCCGTATCGGCCGCCCCCGCGGCCGGTCGCCCGACGGCGAACCCCATGAGCCAACCCCCGACGCCCCAACGCGTCAACAGGTCCGGCCCGAACGGGCAGCGCCGCAGCCGGTCCCCGTCGGCTGCGGCGCGGCTGGCTCCGGTCCGGCTACCAGATCATCGGGAGGCGCTCCGGCAGGCGCTTGATGAAGCCCGGGCGCCAGGCGAGTTGGTCGACCGGCAGGGCCAGGCGCAGCGCGGGCAGCCGCTCGACCAGGGCGGTGATGGCGATCTCGGCGTGGGTGCGGCCGAGGGCCGAGGCCGGGCAGAAGTGCTGGCCGCCGCCGAAGGCGAGGTGCGGGTTGCTCTGCCGGTCGAAGTCGATCCGCTCGGGGTCCGGGAAGACCTCCGGGTCGTAGTTGGCACCCTCGATCAGGACCAGCACCAACTCACCCTGCTTGACGAGTACTTCGCCGACCTGGACATCCGCCAGCGCGATCCGGGGCAGCGCGTCCCCGATCGACAGGTTGACCCGCAGCATCTCGTCCACCGCGCGGCCGATCAGGGCCGGTTCCCCGCGCAGGCGCTCGGCCAGCTCGGGGTGCTGGGCGAGCATGATGATGGCGTGCAGCAGGAAGGAGGAGGTGGAGACCGCGCCCGCGCCGAACAGCGAGAGGGCGACGGTGGCCAGCAGCTCGTCGCTGACCTGATCCGAGACGTCCGGCGAGCGGCGCAGCTCGACGAACCGGCCGAGCAGGCCCTCCTTGGGCGCGGGATCGGCGTTGAGCTTCTCGAGCATGTAACCGAGATCCTTGTACCAGTTGGGAGTTGAGCCCTCGAAGGGCTGCGGGCTGGTGATGAAGGCGACATCGATGCCCGACATCAGCCGGCGCCAGTCGTCGGTGGGTACCCCGAGCAGGCGGCAGTGCAGCGCCGCCGAGTACGGCTCGGTGAAGGCGTCCCGCAGGTCGGCCGGGCCGCCCTGGGCGATCACCGTGTCGAGCAGGCGGTGCGCCTCCGCCTCCAGCCAGCCGCCCAACTCCTTGTCGGCGCGCGGCGAGAGAGTCTTCATCACGGCGTTGCGCAGGCCGGCGCTGTTGATGTTGCCCATGTTGTTGACCACCTCCGGCGGGATGGTCAGCGCGTACTGGCGCGGCACGCCCGGGTTGGCGGTGTCCTTGAGGCTGAACCGCTCGTCCTCCAGGACCTGCTTGGCCAGCGCGTAGCTGCTGACCAGCCAGGCCTCGTCACCGGTCATGGTCCGCACCCGGGCCACCGGCTGCTCGGCACGCAGCCGCTCGGCCTCCGGGGGCAGCACGTCGCCGCGCCGGGAGAGTGGGAAGGTCGGCAGGTCGGCAAGAGTCATCAGGGCACTGCTCCTTGGGAGTTGGATGAGATGTACTGAGGGCGGAAGGGCTCAGGCCGCGGCGCTGAGCCGGCTGGGGCGGACCACCGCGTAGCCCTGTTCGGGCTCGGCCCGCAGCCCCTCGCCGCGCCCGAACAGGACGGGCGTGAGCGGGAGTTCGACGTGGTAGCAGGAGATCGAGCTGGCCACGTCGAGCAGCCGCGGGGTGTCCAGGAAGAACGGCAGTTCGGCGCAGATGTACCGCAGCCCGGCGGCCAACTGCTCGGCGGTGACGGTCTGCTCGGGCGCCAGTCGGGCGGCCAGGAAGCCCCGGGCCATGCCCTCGGCCGCCGTCCGGAACTCCGGGTCCTCGTGCAGCGCCTGCTCGATCTCGCCGCGCAGCCGCTGGTAGCCGCGGTCGGGCAGGAAGTCGGAGAGCGCGTGCACGCCGACCCCGTCCCGGCCGGCCTCGGCCACGCCGCGCTCGATCCGCCGCGCGGTGGTCTTGACCTCCTTGGCGGCTCGACGGCGGGCGTGCTCGGGGGTGTAGCCGAAGGCCTCGAACTGGGTGTCCACGTGCAGGTCCGCGTAGACGATGTCCACGCCGGCGAAGAACTCCCGTCCCCAGCGGACGAGTTCGGCTATTCGAGGGGCGCTGAAGTAACTGTTGCCGGGGCTGACTCCGATCAGCAGATGGTCACCGAGCTCCCACACCTGGCGGCAGCGGTCGGAAAAGGGGAAAGCCTCGTACGGGCCGGGCTGAGTCCTCGAGGGCGGGGTGCTCAAGGGCTTGGTGCTGAGGAGCGAATTGCTCATCGCGCGGCCTCCGCGTCGCATGGCTGAGTTCACAGCAAGTCAGGGGAAAGGCCCGGCGCCGAGGGCACCGGGAAAAGCGCGCAGCCGTTCACGGATGCGCGGAAGAATGCAGAAGATGACACGGCGCGCGGGACATCGCGCAGCAGGTGCGACTATTGACGCGCGTTCATCGGAATGTGACGCTGAATTCACGTACGGCGCAGGCCCGAGGCGCGCCGCCGGGGGTGGACACCACGGACGCCGGGGCCGTCACCGGCCGCGCCCGATCGCTACGACATGACGCAGCCACCGCGAAGCCGCGGTTGCGCATGACGGACTCCCCTTGTGCCGCTAGTCCCTGGGAGCCGTGTGCTCCCGGTGTGGCGGCGACTACTAGACGTTATCTCCCGTGCTCCGGCGATACGCAAGTAGTGCCTGGTAGTTGGCTGAATATCGTGCCTCGCTCGGCCGAAAACAGCCCACCGGCTTTCACTGGTCAGGACCGGGTTCAACTGCTTCCCGAAATGCCTCACGGAGTGTCACTGATATGTGTTTTCCTCCGATTCCCGGCGCACGGAATCGGACTCCGACTGTGGGCTGCGGGACTTTCCCTCTCAGCGCATCTCGGCTGCCGTGCGCACCACCTGGTCCAGCAGCCGGGCCAGCTCGGCCTCGGTGGTATGCGGATTGAGCAGGGTCAGTTTCAGCCGGACCAGGCCCTCCGTCACACCCGGTGCGGGCGACGGCAGTTCGGTCCGACCGAGGACGGCCCGGCCGGTGGCGAGCAGTCGGCGGCGCAGCTCGGCGTTGTGGCGGTCGACGGCGGCGGGGTCGGCTCGGGCGGCCGGATCGCGGGGCAGCGCGCGGAACAGCACCGTGCTCAGCAGCGGGTGGCCGTGCAGTTCCAGCTCGGGCCGGGCGCGGACCAGCTCGGCGGCGGCCAGCGCCAGTTCGTGGCAGCGGTCGACCAGGCGGCCCAGGCCGGCCCGACCCAGGGTCCGCAGGGTGACCGCGATCTTGAAGGCGTCGGCCCGGCGGGTGGTGCGCAGCGAGCGGCCGAGCAGACTCGGGTAGCCGGCCTGCTCGTCGTCGGCCGGGTTCAGGTAGACGGCGCGCCGGGAGAGCGAGGCGTAAGTCTCGGCCCGGCGGACCAGGAAGACGCCGGCCGCCACCGGCTGCCAGCCGAACTTGTGCCAGTCCAGCGAGACCGAGTCGGCCAGTTCCACACCGTCCAGCAGCGGGGCGAGCCGGTCGGAGAGCAGCGCTCCGCCACCGTAGGCGGCGTCCACGTGCAGCCAGCTGCCGTATTCGGCGGCCAACTGCGCACAGCGGCGCAGCGGGTCGACGGCGCCGGTGTCGGTGGTGCCGGCGGTGGCGACCACCGCCACCGGGGTCTCGCCCAGCCGCCGGCTCGCGGCCAGGGCCTCGGCCAGCGCCCCGGCGTCCAGTCGCTGCTCGGCGTCGACCGGCAGCGCGACCACGGCCCGCTCGCCGAGACCGAGGACGGCTGCGGCCCGCTGCACGGAGAAGTGCGCGACTCGGGAGGCGAAGATCCGGGGGCGCCGGGCCGGGTCCAGTCCGTCGAGTTCCGGGCGGGACAGGGGTGTGCGCAGGGCCTGGTCGCGGGCCAGTATCAGGCCGAGCAGGTTGGACTCGGTGCCGCCGGAGGTCAGCACGCCGGCACTCTCGCCTGGCTGATAGCCGACCAGCGCGGCGAGTTCGGCGAGCAGCTCGGTCTCCAGCACGGTGGCGGCGGGGGCCTGGTCCCAGGAGTCGAGCGAGGGATTGAGGGCGCTGACCGCCAGATCGGCGGCCACCGCGACGGCCAGCGGGGGGCAGTGCAGATGGGCCGCGCAGGCCGGGTCGGCGGGGTCGGCGGCGCCGTGGGCGAGCAGTTCGGTGAGGGTGGCGAGGGCGTCGGCCGCCGGTGCGTCAGGGCCGGCTCCGGCGGCCAGCGCGCGGGTCACCGGCTCGGCCAGCGACGCGGGGTCGCCGGCCGGGAGCGGGCCGCCGCGCCGCGCGGCTCCGGCGGCCAGCGCGTCCAGCACGGTGGCGAGCAGCGGGCGCAGCGCGGCGGGGCCGTCGACACCTCCGCTGAGCGCGTCCAGGTCCGCCGTCACCTGGTCACCCCGGCGATGGTCGTCCGGTCACCGGTCGTCCGGTCGCCAGCTGTGTAGTCGCCGGTCGTCCGCTCGGCGGCCGCCGCGATCGCGTCGGCGAGCCGGTCGACCACGGCGCGCGCCTGCTCGTCCGTGATGGTCAGCGGGGGCAGCAGTCGCAGTACGGCGTCGTGCCGGCCGCCGAGCTCCACGATCAGCCCGCGCGCCAGACAGGCCTCGCGGACCCGCAGCGCGAGCGCCGGGTCGGCCGGGCGGGCCCCGCAGGCATCCGGCTCGGCGGTGGCGTCCACCAGCTCGACGCCGAGCATCAGCCCGCGCCCGCGCACCTCCCCGATCACCGGCAGCCGCGACTGCAGGGCCGTCAGCTCGGCGGCCAGGAACCGCCCGACCTGCTCGGCCCGCGCCACCAGCCCGTTCGCGGCCACGTAGCGCAAGGTGGCGGCGCCGGCCGCCATGGCGAGCGTGTTGCCGCGGAAGGTCCCGGTGTGCGCGCCGGGCCGCCAGCCGTCGAACTCCTCCCGGTAGACCACCACGGCCAGGGGCAGGCTGCCGCCGATCGCCTTGGAGAGCACCATCGCGTCCGGCACGATCCCGCTGTGCTCGACCGCCCACATCGCGCCGGTGCGGCCGACCCCGGTCTGCACTTCGTCCACGATCAGCGGGATGCCGCGCTCGGCGGTGATCCGGCGCATCTCGCGCAGCCAGTCGTCGGGGGCCGGCACCACACCGCCCTCGCCCTGCACGGCTTCGAGGATCATCGCGGCCGGTCGGACCACGCCGCCGGCCGGATCGTCGAGCAGCCGCTCGGTGTAGACGGCCGCCAGCCGGTGGGCCGCCTCGCCGCCGACGCCGAACGGGCAGCGGTAGGCGTACGGGTACGGCAGCCGGACGACCTCGCCGCCGGTCGGCAGCGGCTCCTTGACCGCGACATTGCCGGTGACGGCCAGCGCGCCGGCCGTCATGCCGTGGTAGCCGCCGGTGAAGGCGAGCGCGCTCCGCCGGCCGGTCGCCGTCTGCATCAGCTTGAGCGCGGCTTCGACCGCGTCGGTGCCGGCCGGCCCGCAGAAGTGCACCCGGGCCCGGGCGGCGAACTCGGCGGGCAGGCTCTCCAGCAGGGCGGTGGTGAAGTCGTCCTTCTCGGCGGTGGCGAGGTCCAGCAGGTGCAGCGGAGCGCCACTGTCCAGGGTGCGGCGGATCGCGCCGAGCACCACCGGGTGGTTGTGGCCGAGCGCGAGGGTGCCGGCCCCCGCCAGACAGTCCAGGTACCGCCGGCCGTCGGCGCCCTCCACCGTCATGCCGTGCGCCCGGACCGGCACGATCGGGAAGGAGCGGGCATAGGTGCGGGCAGCGGACTCCCGGACCCGCTGACGGCGCAGGATCGCACTGCCGGGCGCGGTGGACTCGGTGCTGGGCGCGGTGAGGGTCACAGCAGACTCCAAGATCAGGAGAGTCTAAGATTAGGTAAGGCTAACCTTAGTTCATGCCCTGTCGACTGCCGCGCTGCCCGGTTCAACGACACGGGGCTCCGGGGGTCACGGGTAGGCTCGCGACCATGAACGACGCGCCGCTGGACCATGCCGCCGAACTCGCCCGCACCAGGGAGTTCTTCGCGGTCCGCGCCGCCGACTGGGAGGTCCGCTTCCCCGATGACGGCCCGCGTTACGAGGCGGCGGTGGCCGAGTTGGGGCTGCACCCGGGCCAGGCGGTGCTGGACGCGGGGTGCGGCACCGGGCGGGCGCTGCCCGCGCTGCGCCGGACGGTCGGCCTGGACGGCACGGTACTGGGCCTCGACCTGACGCCCGAGATGCTCCAGCAGGCCGCCCGCGCGGGCCGCGCCGCGGTGGCCGCGCTGGTCGTCGGCGACTGCGGGCAACTGCCGGTGCGCACGGCCGCGTTGGACGCCGTCTTCGCCGCCGGCCTGATCGCCCACCTGCCCGAGCCGGCCGCCAACCTGGCCGAACTCGCCCGAGTGACCCGCCCCGGCGGGCGGCTCGCGCTCTTCCACCCCATCGGGCGGGCCGCACTGGCCGCTCGCCACGGCCGCCGGATCACCCCCGAGGACCTGCGCGCCGAGCCCAACCTGCGCCCGCTGCTGGCCGGCGCCGGCTGGCGGCTGGAGCGGTACGTGGACGAGGACAGCCGTTTCCTGGCGCTGGCGGTCCGGGTCGGCTGACCGGCGGTGGCTGCCGATGGCCCGGCCGCCGCCGCTGCCGGGCCGTGGATCAGCCCAGCAGGTCCAGGATCGGGGTCAGCGCCGCCGGGCGAGCCGCCACCGGGAGGTGGGCGACCTGGTGGAAGGCGCAGCCGAGGGCGGTGGCGCCACCGTCGGCGGCGAGGTGGTCGCCGACCATCAGCACGTCGACCGGGGCCAGCCCGAGGTGGTCGCACGCAGCCTGAAAGATCGTCGGATCCGGCTTCTGCGCGCCGAACTCGTAGGAGAGCAGATAGGCGTCGACGAACTGGTCGAAGCCGTGGCTGCGGAAGACCGGGCGCAGGTCCCAACCGATATTGCTCACCACGGCCACCGGGACGCCCCGACGGCGCAGCTCGCGCAGCGTCGATTCGGCATCCGGGTAGGGGCGCCAGGCGGCCGGGCTCATATGACGGTCGTACAGCGCGTCCGCGTCCAGGCCCGCCAGGGGTGCGGCCGCCCGGGTCAGGGCGGTGTACGCGGCCCGGTGCTGAGCCGATGTCAGATCCCGGACCTCCCAGAGGTCCACGACCTCGGCGGGTAGCTCGCTGGGGGCGACGCCACCGGGCAGCGCGCCGAAGTGCTCCAACCGCCGCACCAACTCGGCGAGCTCGGCCTCGGCCCCGGTCTCGCCCTCGGCCGGCGTGAGGCCCGCGGCGGTGGCCACCGCGGCCACCCACTCCGCGGTCGACTCGACCCGGAACAACGTGCCACTGAAGTCGAACATGACGCCCTTGATCACGGCAACGAGCCTATGACAGCGGTGGGGGCGGGCACCAGAGCAGGCCACTCTCGGCAGATTGGCCCTGTCGAAGCGGTCCACTTGACGGCCACGCTGGGGACATGAATCTCCGTCAGCACTCGCGACCGTCCACCCAGATCACCGACTCCGTCGAGCGCGCCCGGCAGCAGCGGCAGGAGGACTGGCAGGTCCGGCCACTGCTACCACCAGGGCTCCTGCGCCGAACCGTGGCCGTCCTGAGACCGGTCGGCCTCAGTCGTAGTCGCAGCCGCTGACCGCCCAGGCCAGACCGGTGGCCGGATCCTCCAGGGCCAGGTGCAGATGCCAGATCTCGTCCGCCGGCCCGCACCAGGTGAAGCAGCGCATCCGGGCCACCAGGGCGTCCACCTCGGCGGAAGTGCACTGCCCGGACGGGTCGGCCATCGCCGCCAGCACCCGCCAGACGGCCAACCGCCCGCGCGCCGCGCCACCCGAGCGGCCGTAGGCTCCCGCACCCGAGCCGGCCCGCACCAGCGCGGGGTAGGCGGCGGCGAACGGGAGGTAGCCCGCCGTGACCGGTGCGTCGCGAGCGGCGGGGGCGAACAGTGCGGCGGCCTGCGGGGCGGTGCCGCGCACGCAGCGGGCTTCCAGCCACTCGCACAGTCCGCGCAGCGCGACGGTGGCGGGCTGCGCGGCACCGGGCAGTGCGACCGCCGGCTTGGGCAGCCGCAGCGGGGCCAGGCCCTCGCGGCTGTCGGGGAGCGGGAAGTGCGGAGTGGCCGCCGCGCCACCGGGGCGGTAGCTGGTGACCCGGTCGGCGGGCTCCCATCGGGCCTGCTCCCAGGGGCGCAGGGCGAGGGGGACCTCGCAAGGGGAGTCGGCGCCGGGTCGGCGGGCTCGGCCGGCTCGGCGGGCCGCCGGTTCCGCGAGCTCCCCGAGCTCCGCCAGCTCCGCCAGCTCCTCGCCGAGCAGGATCCGGGTGTGGGCGATCAGCGTGCGGACCGGTTCGGCGATCGGCAGCGGGGCCAGCTCCGCCCAGCGGTGCCGGCCGGCCAGCACCTCCCAGAGCGGGCCGACCCAGCCGTCCCGCTCCCCCGCCACCGCACCGGGGCCGGCCTCGGACTCCGCCGCCGGATCGAAGAGCCCCGCCGCGATCGGCGCCGGCGCGGCGAGCGCCAGCTCGTGGCCGAGCGCGGCCGACTCGGCAGCCGCCGCCGGCTCGCCGCCCCGGGCGAAGGCGGCCGCCCTGGTCCGGCGGTAGCTGCCGAGCAGTTCGGTCCAGCGCCCCTGGGGCGACGGCTCGCGGCGCCGCTGCTCCTCGTGCGTGATCATATTTGTCAGCGTACGGTCCACTCGCCGCCGTTTCCTGACACCACGTCAGCTCCGGTGCGTCGCCCACGACCCCGGAGTGCCCGTGGCCTGGAGCGCCCGGGCCGGAGCTGTTACTCGTACTCGGTGCCGCCCTTGCGGGTCAGGTACGCCCCGCTGACCACCTTGGCGATCGCCCGGCCGCCCAGCACCGCGCTGTGCCGCTCCTCGACCGGCCGGACCACCACGCCCTCGCGCAGGTGCAGGGCGCGGCCCGAGACGGTTTCCCGGCCGTCCGCGTGGGCCAGCACCACGGCCGGGTCGAACGGGCCGCGCCAGACCTCGGGGACCAGCGGCAGTCGGCCCGCGAGCAGCTCGGCGGCGGACAGCCAGCGCAGCTGACCGTCGATCAGCGCCGAGACGTCGAAGGCCGCGTAGCCGGGCAGCTCGGTGCGGGCCGAGGTGCCGTAGCCGAGGTCCTGCACGCCCACGCCGAAGACCTCGCCGAAGATCCCGACCCGCTCCGCGCCCAGCTGCTCGGCCAGGCGGGCCGCCACCTCGGCGACGCCGTGGGCCCGTACCGCACGCCAGTAGAGGTTGCGCTCGTCCTCCTTGAGCGCCAGGTACTGGGCGCCGATGCCCTTGGAGGAGACCTGCACCGTGCCGGTGGCGGCGTGGTAGGTGAGCAGGCAGCAGCTGCCGTGCAGCTTCTCGGTCAGCACCACCGGCTCGCCGGGCTCGAAGATGTCGGGGAAGCGCTGCAGGTTCTCGATGTCCACCCAGGGCAGCAGGTCGGGCGCGGCCTCGACGTCGCCGTTCATCGCGGTCGGGATCGGCGGACGCCACTTGGTGATGCCCAGCAGCTCGGCGAAGTCCTGCCCGGTGGCGGCGGCCTCGGCCAGGTCGGTGCCGGCCAGCGCGCGCGGCCGGCAGACGATGCCCTGGGAGAGCTCGCCGCGCAGCCGGACCGCCTTCACCCGGTCGGCGGCCGGGCCGGCGAGCCGGCCGGTCAGCCCGAGCTCCTCGATCAGCTCGGCGGGCAGCACCGACTGCTCGGGTATGTACACGGCGTACTCCCCCGGTGCGGTAGGCGCCCTTGGCCACGACCGCGCGGTAGAGGCCGATCTGGGCCAGCTCCAGCGCGTCGGCGTTCGGGTGGTCGAGCACGGTCAGCCGCTCGGCGGTGACCCGCAGCGTGGACATCGTCTCCCCCTGGTTGCGATCTTGTGCGATTCGGCTCGCGCGATTCGGCTTGGACGAATCGGCGAGCCCCCACTCTGACGGGTCGTCGGCACGTCCGGCCAGCGGTTTTCCCACGATTCGCACAGCTCGGGCAGGGTGTCCGTGTCAATCTGACTGTGTGAAGGCACAAGGGATTCAAGGCTCGCATCTGCGGCACTATGATCGGCACAACGACCGCAGCTGCGAGGAGCTCCCTCACCCGGGGCACCCGGCCGGCGGCACCAGGGCCGCCCCCTTCCGTCGCACCGCGCGGCGGACCGGCCCGCACTTGACCGCACCGCCGTGCCCCTGTCGGGCGCGGCAGGAGGGGAACCGCTCATGACCACCACCCGGACCCGTACCGCCGCCACCACGCTGGCCGCGCTCGCCCTGGCCGCCGGCCTGACCGCCTGCTCCAGCAGCGGCTCGTCCTCGAAGGCCTCCTCGGACAGCTCGGCCGGCAGCTCGGCCAGTGCCTCCGGGCCGAAGCTCTCGGGCACCGTGACCGTGTTCGCCGCCGCCTCGCTGCAGGGCAGCTTCACCGAACTCGGCAAGAAGTTCGAGGCCGCCCACCCGGGCACCAGCGTGAAGTTCAACTTCGGCGGCAGCTCGGCGCTGGCCCAGAGCATCGTCGGCGGCGCCCCGGCGGACGTCTTCGCGGCGGCCTCGTCGGCCACCATGAAGACCGTCACCGACGCCAAGGGCAACGCGTCCGACCCGAAGGTCTTCGTCCGCAACACGCTGGAGATCGCGGTCCCCAAGGGCAACCCGAAGCACATCGCCGCGCTCAAGGACCTCGCCGCGCCCGGCGTGAAGGTCGCGCTCTGCGCCCCGCAGGTGCCGTGCGGCTCGGCCGCGCAGACCGCGCTGAAGGCGGGCAACGTCTCGGTCACCCCGGTCACCCAGGAGCAGGACGTCAAGGGCGCGCTGACCAAGGTGGAGCTCAACGAGGTGGACGCCTCGCTGGTCTACCAGACCGATGTGAAGGCCGACGCCGGCAAGGTCGAGGGCGTGGACTTCCCGGAGGCCGCCAAGGCCGTCAACGACTACCCGATCGCCGACCTGGCCAAGTCGACGAACCCCGACGCGGCCAAGGCCTTCGTGGCGTACGTCGAGTCCGCCGAGGCGCAGCAGGTGCTGACCGCGGCCGGCTTCCAGGCGCCGACGGCTGCCTCGCCCTCGCCCTCGGCCTCGGCCTCGCCCTCCTCGTGAGTCGGCGCGCCTCCCGGAGCCGGATCCCGGTAGCCCTGCTGCTACCGGCGCTGCTCGGGCTGCTCTTCCTGGTGCTGCCGGTGGTCGGACTGCTGGTCCGGGCCCCCTGGCGGGCGTTGCCGGAGCAGCTGACCAGCCCCGAGGTCTGGGAGGCGCTGAAGCTCTCACTGTTCTGCGCCACCGCCGCCACAGCGGTGTCGCTGGTCCTCGGGGTGCCGCTGGCCTGGCTGCTGGCGCGCACCGAGTTCCCCGGGCGGCGGCTGATCCGCGCGTTGGTGACGCTGCCGCTGGTGCTGCCGCCGGTGGTCGGGGGCGTGGCGCTGCTGCTGGTGCTGGGCCGCAACGGGATCGTGGGGCGCTGGCTGGACTCGGCGTTCGGGATCACCCTGCCGTTCACCACCACGGGGGTGGTGATCGCCGAGGCCTTCGTGGCGATGCCGTTCCTGGTGATCAGCGTGGAGGGGGCGCTGCGCGCGGCCGACCCGCGCTACGAGGAGGCGGCCGCGACGCTGGGCGCCTCGCGGCTGACGGCCTTTCGGCGGGTGACGCTGCCGTTGATCGCCCCGGGCGTGGGGGCCGGGGCGGTGCTGGCCTGGGCGCGGGCACTGGGCGAGTTCGGCGCGACCATCACCTTCGCCGGGAACTTTCCCGGGCGCACCCAGACCATGCCGCTGGCGGTCTACTTGGCGATGGAGAACGATCCGCAGGCGGCGATCGCGCTCAGCCTGGTGCTGCTCGTGGTCTCGATCGCGGTACTGGTCGGGCTGCGCGGCCGTTGGATGAGCACGCCGTGACGGAGGATCAGGTCATGTCCCTGGATGCGCAGCTACGGGTGGAGCGGCCGGGCTTTCTGCTCGACCTCTCGCTGCAGGCGGCCGCCGGCGAGGTGGTCGCGCTGCTCGGGCCGAACGGCGCCGGCAAGTCCACGGCGCTGCGCGCGCTGGCCGGCTTGCTGCCGCTCAGCGGGGGGCGGTTGAGCCTGGACGGGACGGTGCTGGAGGACCCGGCGGCGGACCGGCACACGCCCGCCGAGAAGCGTCCGGTGGGCGTGGTCTTCCAGGACTACCTGCTCTTCCCGCACCTGAGCGCGCTCGACAACGTCGCCTTCGGGCTGCGTTGCCGGGGCCGTTCCAAGCAGTCGGCGCGGGCGGAGGCGCTGACCTGGCTGACCCGGATGGGCCTGGAGGGTCATGCCGCCGCCCGCCCCGGCAAGCTCTCCGGCGGTCAGGCGCAGCGGGTCGCGCTGGCCCGGGCGTTGGCGGTGCGGCCGCGGCTGCTGCTGCTCGACGAGCCGCTGGCCGCCCTGGACGCCCGTACCCGGCTCGATGTGCGCTCTCAACTGCGAAAGCACCTGGCCGAGTTCGAGGCGGTGGCGGTGCTGGTGACGCACGATCCGCTGGATGCGATGGTGCTGGCCGACCGGCTGGTGGTGATCGAGGACGGCGCGCAGGTTCAGGCCGGCACGCCGCAGGAGGTGGCCCGGCATCCGCAGACCGACTACATCGCGCGTCTCGTCGGGCTCAACCTCTTCCAGGGGGTGGGCGGCGCGCAGCAGGTGACCTTGGCGAACGGAATGGTGCTGGCCACGGCCGAGACCGTACCCGGCCCCGCCTTCGTCGCCTTCCCGCCCTCGGCGGTGACCCTCCACCGGAGCCGGCCCGAGGGCAGCGCCCGCAACGTCTGGGAACTCACCGTCACCGGCCTGGACCTGCACGGCGACCAGGTCCGCGCCGAGCTCACCGGCGCGCTGGAGCTGGCCGCCGACCTGACGCCCGCGAGCGCCGCAGCGCTCGACCTCGCGCCCGGCACGGCGGTCTGGGCGGCCGTGAAGGCCGCCCAGACCCACGCGTACCAGGCCTGACGGCCGGGCTCAGGACTTCAGCAACGAGGCGGCATGAGTGAGGAGTTGCTCGTAGACGGCCGGCTGGTCCTGGTCGATGACCGGGTAGCCGCTGCCGAAGTCGCCGTTCAGCCAACGGGCCGAGATTCCGGGGTTGGCGCTGTCGGTGCCGTCGGTCAGGAAGAGGTGCGGGCTGCAGTTGACCCGACCGTCCTGGGCACTGTGGAACTGGGACATGATCGCGTGGCGGGCCGAGCCGGTGTCCAGCGCGGCGGCCAGCACCGGGACGTCCACCGCGCCGGTCTCCTCGGCGACCTCCAGGATCACGTGGCGCAGTGAGATGCACCGGCCCTGCGCCCAGAACGCCCGGCGCAGCGCCCGGTCCAGCTGCTCGCTGGCGTGCCAGCCCTGGGACTTGGCCGCGTGGACGGCCTCCAGGGCGGGCAGCGTGGTGACCGGGTAGGTCCAGTCGGGGCCCTGCCACAGGCGCCAGCCCGCCTCGGGTTCGAGGGCGCCGAGCACCGATATCTCCGAGTCCACTCCGGGGCGGGCGTTGACCTCCCGGTTGAACAACTCCAGGGGGAAGGCCCGGAAGTCGAACCAGAGCGTGCCTTCCAGACCGAGCCGCCGCCTGGTCTCGTGCAGGCGGTGCACGGCGACATGGGCGAAGGAGCAGTTGAGGTCGGTGTAGACGGCGATGGTGTCGGCGGTGACGGGCAGGCGCGGGTCCTGCATGGGTGGGGCTCCTTGCTGTCGGGCGCGGTCAGGCTGTGCGGTCAAGCGGTGCGGTCAAGCGGTGCGATCAGGCGGTTCTGTGTCAGGCCGAGCAGTGTCAGGCGGTGCGGTGGTCGAAGCGGGTGAGGGTGCGAGTGCCGGAGCGCGGGCTGGAGATCACCCGGCCGCTCCAGCGGTAGCCCTGGCGGAAGGTCCGGTCGCCGTCCGGCTCGGTGACCCGGGCGAAACTGAGCACGATCCGGTCGCCCTGATGAACCGTCACCGGTTCGGCCACCGGCAGGTAGCAGTGCTTCCAACTGTCCGAGGTGGTCTCGCCGACCTGGTCGCCGGAGATGTCCAGGGCCACGGTCGCCGAGAGCGCGGCCGCGAAGTACCCCTTGAAACCGGTGAATCGGCCGTCGCGCTGCGCCGTGAACGCCAACTCAACCTGGTAGTCGGGTGATTCGAGCGGGCTGTCGAACTCGAACCGGCGCAGCAGCCGGGGCGCGGCCAGGTAGCCGGAGAGCGGCAGGATCGTGTCGTAGTAGAGGTCGAAGGGTCCGCGTGCGCCGCGCCGGTCGAGCAGTCGGGCGAACTCCCGCTTGTCTCCGGCGTCCTGCACCTCGCCACCGGCCAACTGACTGAGCGCTTGCTCAGCGGCCACCGGGACCAGGTAGCTCTCCACCTGTCGCGGCAGCATCATCCCGCCCGGCTTGAGGAACCGGCTGCGGGCGTCGTCCAGGATCACCGGTGCGTTCTCGTTGTCCGCGAGGTTGCCGAGGATCTCGGAGACCACCAGGTCCACCCGCTCGGGCAGCTCCAGGTCGAAGGAGAGCCCGTGCAACGGGACGAAGCGGTCACCGAAGCCGGCCGCCGCCAGGTTCTCGGCGGCCTGGTCGAGGACCGACTTGTTGAGGTCGATCCCGTAGACCCGGGCGGCGCCGGCCTCCAGTGCCCAACGAGCCAGGATCCCGGTGCCGGTGCCCAGGTCCAGTACGGTGTCGCCCGGGCGGACCGCCTCGGTGATGGCGGCCTGGTAGGCGGTCATCCGCAGCCGGTCGCCGAGCATCAGATCGTGAAAGCTGTCGTCCCACTGCAGCAGCCGCTCGGAAGCGGGCAGCCAGACCTGCTCCACCTGGTAGCTCACTGGGCGCCTCCACTCTGATGCACGGTTGTCTGATGCACGGTCAGCGGATCGGTGGTGGGCCCCGCCACCGGGCAACCGGTGGCGAGGTCGAAGGTGGTGCGGTGCAGCGGGCAGGTGATCCGCAGGGTGCGGGCGTTGACGTAGCCGTGCACCAGGCGGCCCTTGCGATGCGGGCAGGCGGCGTCGATCACGAACTCCCGGCCGGCGACCCGCACCCGCAGGCGCTCGCCGCCGTCCAGCTCGGTGAGGACGGGATCGCCGGCGGGGTCGCTGAGCAAGCGCTCAGTCAGCTGGGCGGGCTCTCTGAGCGAGCGCTCAGTCACTTCGGCGGGGTCGCTGAGCAAGCGCTCAGTCACCTCAGCAGGCTCACCGAGCAAGCGCTCAGCCACCTCGGCGGACTCCCCGAGCAAGCGCTCAGTCACCTCGGGGGACTCGCTGAGCGAGCGCTCAGTCACCTCGGGGGACTCGCTGAGCAAGCGCTCAGTCATACCTTCACCCGCCGGGCCCGCTCGACCGCCGCCTCGAAGGCGGTGCCGAGCAGCTCGGACAGGAGCAGCGCCCCCACCCACAGCTTGCCCGCGTCCAACCCGCGCGCCGCCTCCAGCTCGCGGATCGCCACCTGCATCTCCTCCCGGTGGAAGGTGTCGATGTGCAGGTGCTCGGTGTAGTACCGCCCGTGCGCCAGCCCGAGCCGCTCGCAGGCCCGGGCCTGCACGGTGAAGGCGTCCGGAATGCTGGCCTCGAGGTAGGCCAGCGCACCGAGGAAGTACTCCACCGCCGGCGCCCGCTGGGTGAGCCAGTAGAAGACGTTGAGGAAGCCGAAGGTCTCCTCGGAGGTGGTGTCCAGGAAGCTCTCCAGCTCCTGCGGCAGGCCGAGTTCGGCCAGCAGGTCGAGGTAGAGCTGCGAGTGGGTCTGCCGAAGGTTGCCGCAGCCGAACTCGTCGATCAGCACCCGCATCACCGCCATCTGCGCGCGGATCGGCAGCCGGGGCACGGCGGGGAAGAAGTTCTGCGCCTCGGTCAGCCCGTCCAGTGCGAACTCCCGTACCACGGCGGCGAACTGTTCGCGGTCGGCCTGTTCGGCCAGGTACTCGCCGGCCGGCGTGCCCGGCCGCTCGGCGGCCAACAGGCCGTCCAGCGCGGCCAGCCACTGGGCCCTGCTGGTCACCTCAGGACCGATGGCCTGGGCGAGTTGGCAGATCTTGGGCACGATCCACTGCCGTTCCAGCTCGAGGATCGCGGTCAGCCCGGCCACGCTGGGCAGTTCGCGGTTGAGCAGGAAGAGCCGTCGCATCGGCCGCTCGGTCACCGTCCCCGTCTGCGGCTCCGGCTCGACCACCGTCACGGTGCCTCACCGCCGTCGGCGGCGGTGAGCTCCGCACAGGTCAGATCGGCCACCGTGTACTCGGTGCTGAGCACGCCCCGGCCGGCCAGCGCCGTCTTCAACGGCCGGTACCAGTCGTCGCGGTCCAGCTCGTACCGGTCGCAGTGCGCCGCCAGTTCGGCCGCCATGGCCTGCCTGGCCGCCGGTGGGGCGTCGAACAGCCGGGCGCAGAAGGCGGGTTCGACATTGGCCAGGGCGACCACATAGCCGTCCACCGGGCCCGAGTCGAGCAGCAGTCGCTCCATGCCCTGGCAGACCGGGACACCGGGAGCCGCCTCGATCAGTCGGCGGATCGCAGCCGGGTCGTCGGAGGACTCCTTGACCCCGACCACATTGGGCAGCCGGCAGATCCGTAGCAGGGTGGACAGTTCGGTGGTGTTGTTGGAGAGCGCGCTCTCGTTGTAGACGATCACCGGCAGGCCGGCCTCGGCACTCAGGATCTCGAAGTGCCGGTAGGCGGCCTGCTGGCTGACCTGCGGCCCGTAGGGGGTGGTGGCGACAACCGCCGCCGCACCCAACTCCCGGGCCTCGAGGGCCAGATCGAGGACCTGGCGGGTGGTCGCCCGCTGGATTCCGGCCAGCACCGGCACTCCGTCGGCGTGCCGGAGGGTGGCGGCCAGCATGGCCAGCCACTGACTGTCCGTCAGGGCCCAGCCCTCGCCGGTGCTCAGGTTCGCCAGCAGCGCGCGGACGTGCTCGCGCACCGAGCCGACCAGCCGGGCGACGTCCTGCTCGGCCACCGCACCGCCGGGGGTCAGCGGCGTCACCAGGGCGGCGGTCACTCCACGGATCATGTCCTACTCCTCTCCAGTCACAACGCCGTGGGAGCCAGGCGCAGGGCCAGCGACTGCTGGTAGAGCCGCTCCAGCGGTTGGGGGAAGCTCGGCTCGGCAGCCGGCTCCGGGGTTGGTTGAACGGCCTGGGCCGGCAGTTCGGGTCGTCCGAGGAGGCGGGAGCTCACCGTACGCAGCACCCCGCCGCGGTTGATCACCATGCCCAGGGCCAGCCGCTCGTGGGTTGCCAGCTCGCCGTACTTCGCGCTGTCGGGAGCGTGGCGCAGGTCGTCCTCGGTGTAGCCGGTCCGGTCGATCGCCATCACGGTGTGCAGGAAGTCCATGAACGGGTAGTAGGCGTCCTGCACTTCGCGCGAGAACTGCCAGACCAGGTCGTCGCAGCGGCCGACCTGCTCCAGGCTCATCGTCACCCGCCCGGCCAGCCGGGCGACGAAGAAGGCCTTGCAGGCCACCCGGACGCTCTCCTCGGCACTGTTCATGCCGAGGAAGAGCGTCGCGTCGACGAACTCGACTGCCGCCGGTTCAGGCGACATTGCGGTCCAGCACCTGACGGGTGATGTCCATCGCCTCGGCGAACATCTCGGGGTCGCGGGCCAGCGCGAAGCGGATGTAGGCGTCGCCGCGGCTCGGCTCGCTCCAGTAGAAGTACCGGCCGGGCAGCACGTAGACGCCCTCGACGTAGAGCAGGCGCTGCAGGTCGGTGGCGGTCAGCAGCGGGTGGTTGACCTTGGCCCAGGCCACGCTCACCTTCACGGCCGGCTCCTGGTACTGCAGGATGGTGCCGTCCAGGGTCTTCCGTACCTGGTCCCGGTTGCGGTTCAACACATCGCGTACCGATGCGAGTTGCTCGTGCCGGGCGTCCTCCAGGTAGTGCGCCAGCATGTTCAGGGTGAACGGCGAGACGTTGAGCAGCACGCTGGTGTGCAGGTTGTACACGGCCTCGCGGATGTCGTCGCTGGAGGTGATCATCGCGCACTTGGCGTCCTGCACCGGCCAGGTCTTCCCGGTGTCCTCGATCGCCAGGTAGGTCACCCCCGAGCTCTCCAGCAGCTCGTAGACGTCGAAGCGGGTGGCCTCGGAGTCGAACAGCGTGAAGGAGGCGAAGCAGAAGTCGATCACCAGGACCTTGTGGTGGTCCTTGCAGAAGCGGACCACCTCCTCGAAGCCGCGCCGCCCGAACTGCAGCAGGCTGAAGCCGGTGGGGTTGTTGGGGTCGACCAGGAAGAGCGCGTCGGTGCGGACCCGGCGCTTGAGCTCGCTGTAGATCCGGTCCGGGTCGTGCAGCGCGGACTCGTCCAGCGGGTAGGCGGCCACGCCGAGGTTGGCCAGCACGTCGTGCAGGTTGTCGAAACAGGGCTCGATCAGCGTCACGGCCATCCGGCGCTGCTTGAGGAACATGCCGGCCACCATCGTGGAGATCGAGGCGGCGTAGGAGAGCATGGTCTTGTTGCGGGCGAGCGCCGTGGGCTGGCGGTGCAGGCGGAAGAACGCCTCGGTGAACCGCTGCTCGTAGTGGGCCTGCAGGCCCTCCTCGGCCTGGTACCACAGCTTCGGCAACGAGGCCACGATCTCGCGCTGACGCGGCGACTGCTGCTGGTGGGTGTGCGCGTCGGCCAGGTTGTACCTGGTGCGCAGCGCCTCGATCTCGTGCTGGGTCAGATCGAGCAGATCGACGGCCGGGTCGACGGCCGAATCGATCGCGGTCTGGCTCTGGTTCGGGTTCATAGGGGCCTCCTGTCACCCGTGGGTGGACGGGTGAACGTGGCACCCGCGGGTGGGCGGGTGGGCTGCATGGAACGCGAAGGTGAGGGTGGAGCAGAGGAGAGAGGTGGTGAGGAGAAACGGACCATGGTCCGGTCCTGCGGAAATATAGGCAGACGCGTTCGAGCCGGACAAGCGCGTACAACTGCGGATCCGTCAGGTCGGCCGATGGACAACGTCACCTAGGATGACCGGCATGAATCCGGCACGAACCAGCAGCGTGCCCGTCGACCTCGGGCCCCGTCCGCCACGGGAGCGGTCCGATGCCGCGCGCAATCGCGGCCGCATTCTGGTGGTGGCCGCGCGTCTGTTCGCCGAGCAGGGCGTGGGCGCGGTCTCGCTGGACGCGATCGCGACCGCGGCAGGAGTCGGCAAGGGCACGCTCTTTCGCCGCTTCGGCAGCAAGGCGGGGCTGGCGGCCGCCCTGCTGGACGCCGAGGACCGGGCGCTGCAGGAACGCATCCTGTTCGGACCGCCGCCGCTCGGCCCGGGGGCCGACGCGGCCACCCGGATCATCGCGTTCTTCGACGCCTATCTCGAACTGCTGGAACGCAACCTCGAGTTGATTCGCCTCTCGGAGACCGCGGCACCCGGCGCGCGGTATCGGGTGGGCTCCTACCAGCTGTGGCGCCAGCACCTGTCGATGCTGCTCGCGGAGTCCTGTCCCGGGCTGGACACCGAGGTGACGGCCCATCTGCTGCTGGCCCCGGTGGCCGGCGAGCTGCACCACGCGCTGCGCTCGGCCGAGGTGACGCCGGAACGGATCCGCTCCTCGGTAGCACTGTTGGTGCGGGGCGTCATCGCCAGTTGAACACGCGCTCGCAGGCGTGTACGGGTGCTGGCAGGCGTGCGGACGTAACCGCAGGCGTGTACGGGTGCTGGCAGGCGTGCGGACGTAACCGCAGGCGCGCACGGGTGCTTGCAGACGTGCAGACGTGCTCGTAGACGTGTGGGGTGGTCCGTCCAACGACGGGCCACCCCACACAGTCATGACCGACGCCCCGAGCCTGCGGGGTCAGGCCTGCCGGACCGCCTCGAGCTCCAGCACCAGCTCGATCTCCTTGGAGACCAGCAGGCCACCGGACTCCAGCAGCATGTTCCAGGTCAGGCCCCAGTCCTCGCGGTTGAGCTTGCCGCGGGCCGAGAAGACGATCCGGTCGTTCTCCCACGGGTCCCGGGCGTAGCCGAGGTAGTCGATGTTCAGCGTGACCGGGTGGGTCACGTCCTTGATCGTCAGATCCCCGACGGCCGTCCCGCCGGTGCCCTCCCAGCTGACCGAGGTCGAGCTGAAGACGGCCTGCGGGTACTTCTCGGCCTCGAAGAAGTCCGCCGACTTCAGGTGCTCGTCACGCGCCTGGTCACCGGTCTCCAGACTGGTGATGTCGATCACGGCGGTGACGCTGCTCTCGGCCGGGACCTCGCCGATCACGATGGTGGCGTCCACGCCGCGGAAGCGGCCGCGGACCTTGGTCAGCATGAAGTGGCGGCCGACGAAGCCGACCTCGGCGTGGCCGGGGTCCAGCTTCCACTCCCCCGCCGCCGGCAGCTCGACGCCGCCGAGCGTGCGGGTGGGCGCGTTCTCGATGGTCATGTGGGTACTTCTCCTCGTCAGAAGGCGGACTCGGAATCCGGGCTCGAGCGCCAGTGGACTCAGGCGCCGGTCTCGGTCGCCAGGCCGGCCTCGACCCAGTCCTCCTTGCCGGCGGCGTACTTGTAGACCTTGGTGTAGCCGAGCTCGATCAGCCGGTCGGCCGCGACACCGGAGTTGCTGCACGCGGTGTTGGAGCAGTAGACGACGATCTCGGCGTCCTTGTCGGTGAGCCGCTCGGCGGCGATCTTGTCCAGGTCGTCCAGCGGCAGGTTGAGCGCACCGGGGATGTGCTTGTCCTCGAAGTAGGAGGCCGGCAGCGCCTCCAGCACGGTGGCACCGTCCTGGATCTTCTTCTGGACCTCGTCGCGCTCGATGGTGGTAGCCATGCGGGTGATCTCCCTCGGAACGAATCTGTGCGGGTGCACACACTCTAAAATGTGTGTGCGCCCGCACGCAAGTCCCGATAGACTCTTCCCCGTGAGCAAAGGTGATGAAGGACTTGAAGCGTGGCGAGCCATGCTGCTCGCGCACAGCGCGGCCCTACGGGCCATTGAGGCCGACGTCCAGCGAGGCGGCTCGATCCCGCTGACCTGGTACGACGTGCTGCTCGAGCTACGCGCCGCCGGCCCGGGCGGCCTGCGCATGCAGGAGCTCTCCGACCGTGTGGTGCTCAGTCGTACCCGGGTGAGCCGCCTGGTGGACGAGATGGCCAAGCAGGATCTGGTCCAGAAGTCCCCCGACGCCAACGACAAGCGTGTGGTCTGGGCGAGCATCACCGCAGCCGGTGAGCAGGCCTTCCGCGAGACCGCGCCCGTCTATGTCCGCGGCATCCGGCAGCACTTCTCCTCCTTCCTCACCGAGGACGAGACCGAGGTCGTGGCCAAGGCCCTGCTCAAGGTCGCCCACGGTCACCAGCCCGAGGTCCGCTGGGGTCGCTGACGCCCGTACCCGGCGCCGCCTACTCGACGAAGTTCGCCGGAGGCGGCGCCGGGCGGTCGAAGAGCCCGGAGTCCTGGTGCTTGAGCTGCTGGTCGAAGAACCCGGCCAGATAGCCGCGTTCCAGGGCGATGGTGGCGCACGGCTCAGCGGTGCCCAGGTGCTCGGCGAGGAAGCCGTCCGGCAGCGGGGTCTGACGGGCGATCTGCGGCAGGAGGCTCTCGGCGTCGGTCAGTGCGCCGTGCTTGGCGGTGGGCAGGTTGAGGTCCCGCGTCCACCCCTGGGTGCGGTCCCAGAAGGCGCTCCACGCGGCCACGGTGTGGTGGGTGTTGGTCTGGCTGCCGATCAGCAGCAGTGGGCGGTCCAGCCCGTCCGCGGCGACCGGGGCGAGGTCGGTACCGCTCTCCAACTGGTTGTTGCCGAGCGGGCCGTCCATGTTGACGCCGGCCTTGATCCGGTCGTCGTCGTGCATCGCCTCGGCGGCGGTGAAGCCACCTGCGGAGTGGCCGAACATGCCGATGGTGCCGGTGTCGGCCGCCTGGGCCAGCCCCGACGGCAGCGTCCCCGGTGTGCGGAGCTGGTCCAGCACGAAGCGGGTGTCGGCGACCCGGGTGTCCAACACCTTCTGCAGCAGCTCCTTCAGGGTGCCGTTCTGGACGGCCTGCCCGATCACCTCGTCGGTCAGCACCCCGGTGCGCACCGAGCCGTCGGGGAACTGGACGCCGGGCGACTCGTAGGTGTGGTCGATGGTCACCACCACATAGCCCCGACTCGCCAAGTCCTCCACCAGGGTGGTGTCCCAGTTGCGCGGATCACCGCCGCCCGGCGAGTAGAGCAGCACCGGGAACGGGCCGCGCCGGGTGTCGGCCGGGGCGCCCTGGTGGGCGTGGGTGCGGGTGGCGGCCCAGTCGACCGTGCCGACCGGGACCGAGTAGTTCCGCAACCCGGTGTACGCGTCGAAGGCGGCGGCCTCCCCCGGGGTGAACTGCGGGGCGAGCGGATACCGCTGGGTGTGCACGGCGGGGTAGACCACACTGACCATCAACTCGCGGTGCGGCACGGTACTCACCCAGGGGTCGGCACGGGAGCCGTCGACCAGGTGCAGCGAGACCGTGCCGAGCGGGTACCGGCCGGTGGGGTCCGGGAGTGTGAGGTGCGCCCGCTGGGCCGTCACCGGACCGGCGGGCGCGGCGAAGGCCGGGGTGGCGGCGCTGCCGAGCAGTGCGGCTGCCAGCACCGCGGCGGCCGTGGGAAGGATGCGCTTACGGATCGTCATGGCACCAGTGTGCTGACGTCGCGTCAGCGAAACGATCGTGCCAGCACGAGAGTCGCGGGTTCGGTTTACCCCACCCCCGCTCAGCGCAGCACCGCCTCCACCAGGTCGGCCCCCAGCCGGGCGCTGGTGGACAGGTCGAGCGCGTAGAGCACGTAGCGGCCGCGCCGGCGGGTGGTCAGCAGGCCGGCCTTGCGCAGCACGGCCAGGTGGCGGGAGACCTCGGGGGCGGTGAGGTTCCAGGCGGCGGCCAGCTCACCGGTGGTGGACGGGCCGCGGGCGATGGTGCGGGCCAGCCGCAGTCGAACGGGATGGGCCAGTGCCTCCAGCCGTTGCTGGATCAGCGCCAGCGAGACCGGCTCGGCCAGTCCGGCCTCGGCGACGGGGTACTGCACCACCGGACGCCAGCCACGGGCGTGCACCACCACCAGGTGCGGGCGGCCGAAGACGGTGGGGATGAAAGTGGCGCCGCCGGCGCGGGTGGCGCTCACCGCGTTGTCCTGCAGCTTGTCCACCACGATCCGGCGGCCGCCGCTCCCGTCCAGCTCCAGCGTGACGGCCGATGAGATCGCCGCCAGCGCCTGGCCGGCCCCGTGCCGGGCCAGCAGGTCGGCCTTCTGTCGGGCGTCGGCGGCCAGCGTGGGCACGATCTGACGCCAGGTCTCGGCGAAGAACGCCTGCTCGCAGTCCTCCAACAGCCGCCGGACCAGGGCCCGGACGGCCGGCGGGTCGGCCAGCAGCCGTTCGGTGAAGGCGGCCTGCCGCGGGCCCCGGGCCAGCGCCAGCTCCCGGGCCCGCTCCCGGGCGGGCCCGTCGGTCAGCGGTGAGGCGGCCGGCCGGTAGCTGAGCCGGGCGGAGCCGCAGGTGGTGATCAGCGCGGCCGCGACGTACCGCTCGTCGTCCAGCCGGTCGACGGCGTCCAGCTCCTCGGCGAAGGTGGCGCCAGGGCGGGCCGGCAGCAGGAAGTCGGCGCGGGAGTGGCGCCAGAGGAAGTCCGCCTCGTCCAGCCGGTCGGCCAGCTCGGGCTTGAGCGCCCCCGCCGTGGCGGTGGCCCAGCTGTGCCGCGTCGGGTGGTGCCCGGGCTCGGCGAGCAGGTGCAGCACGGCGACCAGCTCGGCGAGTGGGGACGGGGCGAAGAGCAGCCGCTCGTCGGGCAGCCCGGTGACGTCGATGGTGAGGCTCACGGGGCCGATCCTGCCAGGGGCGTCGGGCCGGCTCGGCACGGGTTGACGGGAGTCGTCAATCCGCGTGCCCGCGCGCCGCCCGGTGCCCCACCGTCGCTGGCATGACGCTGATTCAGGAGATCCCTCGGGCAGCCAGGCTGCCGAAGTTCCTCGGTCGTCGACTCGTCGGTGGTGGACTCGTCGGTGGCGGACGCTACGCGCTGGCGCTGCTGGTGGACGCGCTCGGCGCCGGGCTGCTGCGGCCGTTCCTGCTGCTGTACGGGGTGAGCGTGCTCGGCCTGAGCGCCGGACGGGCCGGGTTGGCGCTCTCGCTGGGGCTGCTGGCCGGATGGGCGGCGATTCCGCTGACGGGCCGTTGGATCGACCGGGGCGCCCGCAGCCTGCCGGTGGCGGCCACCCTGCTGGCCCGGGCCGCCGGGGTGCTGGTGCTGCTCGCGGCGCACGGGCCGGTGGGCTTCACGTTGGCCGCGGTGCTGCTGGGGTTGGGCAGTCAGAACTGGCCGACGGCGCATGCCGCGACGGTGGCCGCGCTGGCCGACGGCCGGGCCCGGGACGCGGCGCTGGCGGCCGGGCGCACGGTGCGCAATGCCGGGCTCGGGGCCGGCGCTTTGATCGCCACCGTGGCGGTGGCCGGCGGGGCGGGCACCCTGCGGGCGCTGGCGGTGGTCACCGCGGCGGCCTGCGTGCTGGCGGCGGGGCTGGTCTGGTCGATGCACGTGGTGGGGCCGGTAGCCCGGCGGACCCGCTCGGGGTCGGGCGCGGGGTCGGGCGCGGGGTCGGGGGCGGGGCGGGGTCGGTGCCGGGCTCCGCCGGTGGTCGGAGCACCGTGCTGAGCGTGGCCAACCTGCCCTTCGCGTTCTGCTTCGACGTGCTGGAGGTGGCGCTGCCCGCGCTGCTGGTCACCCGGCTGCACGTGTCGCCCGCCTGGTCCTCGGGGATCTTCGTGGGCAACACCGTGCTGGTGATCGCCACCCAGCTGGCGGTGGTGCTCTGGCTGGCGCGGCGCTCCCGGCGCTCGGTGCTGACGGCGGGTGGCCTGGTGCTGGCCCTGTCGTACCTGGGTTTCTGGGCGGCGGGCTCGCTGGGCGGCCAGGCCGGTGCGGGCGCACTGTGCGGCGTCGCGGTGCTCTACACGGCCGGCGAGATCCTCTACTCCGGCGCCGGCACCGCCCTGGTGGTGGCGGCCGCCCCGCCGGACCGGCTCGGCCACGCGCTCTCCCGCTGGGAGCTCTCCAACGGCCTGGGCCGGGCCGCCGCGCCGGCCGCCCTGACGGCGATGCTGGCGATCGGGCCCGGCCTGCTGTGGGGCGTGCTGGCCGCCTGCACCGCGCTGGGCGCGGCCACCGTGCGGCGGTTCGGGCCCAGCGTCTGATCCGGGCCGACCGTCTGGTCCGGGCCCGCCGCCCGAGGAGCCGTCAGCGCAGCGCCGGGTGGTCGGCGACCAGAGTGCTTGCGTACCGCTCGGGCGAGGCGGCCAGACACAGTCGTGGACGGTCGAAGTACGCGTCAGCTGCCCCGCAGACCCACCGCCAGGGTCAGTTCGAGGACCCGGTGTGGCGAGGCGAGATCCGGAAACAGCTCCCGCAGCTGCGACATCCGGTACCGGACTGTCTGAGGATGGACGAACAACGCCGCCGCCACCTCGTCCCGCCTGCCCTGGTGCAGCAGCCACGCCCGCAACGTCTCCTCCAACCGCCGTGCGGTCGCGACAGGCAAGGTCCGCAACGGCGCGAGGGCTCGGGCACGCAGGTCTGCGAACGCGTCCATGTCGGCGCTCAGCACCAGCTCGGGCAGGTGGTCCTCGGTGTCGCGAATGTCGCAGGAGAGGGAGCGCGCGCGCACGGCTCGCGCGTAGGAGGCGGACGCACGAGTCCATGGCCGGGCCGGGCCGACCACGGCGGTGCGGTCGGTCAGCTGCCGCAAGAGGTGTGGTCGGTCGGCATCGGGGACGAGCAGCACACCGGTGGCGTCCGGCAGATCGTCGAGGACGAGAGTGCCCGGGTCGAGCACCCGGTAGGCAGGCCGGGCCTGGGCGGCGGGCAGCAGGACCGCGGTCAGCGAAACCGGAGGCTGCCACCCGGCTCGTTGAGCAGCGGCCAGCAGCACGTCCGGGCCCGCGTCGGCGAGGAGGTCGCGGGCCAGGTGTTCCAGGTGGCGCTCGCGGGCCCTCCCCCGGGCGGCCAGTTCGTCGGCATGGCCCGCGGCGCTCGCGGCGGAGAGCTCGTCGATGTAGGCGAAGGTCAGCTCGGCGAACTTGGCGACCTCGGCGGCGGGGAGACCTGCGGGCACGGCACCCGCTGCCAGGCACCGCCAGGCCACGCGGGCGCCGACGCGGTAGGCGCTGAGCAGGGCGTCCATCGAGCGGCCGTCACGCACCTCGCCGCGGCCCAGCTCGTATGCGGCGTCGCCGGCGTCACCGCTGGTGACGTTCCCGCTCGCGAGGTCCAGGTAGTGCCCCAGGGCGGTGCGGACGGCTCGGCGGATGGTGCCGCCCATGCGGCCCGAAAGGGCGTTGGCGTAGGAAGGAACCTCGTCGATGATCGCCTGGACGACCTCGTCGGCGGTGGTCGTCAGCGCGGCCCGAAGTGCTGTGACCGTCGTCTCGTCCAGGGCCAGCTCGCCGGCCCTCCGGATTGCATAGCTCACGTTCTTGTTCCCTGCGAACAATTCAGCCGACCAGATTTACGTCCTATGGTCAGGACTTTACGCCCCGAGGCGCAGCAAGCTGGAGTCATGACGAGTGCAGCCCTCCGCAGCAGGGCGTGGAAACTGCTGGAGATGGTCACGACGCCGCTGCTGCCGTCGGACTACCTCGACCTGGTCAGCCCGCTGCGTGCGGGCGCCGACCTTCGTGGGCGCATCGAGGCCGTGCACCCCGAGACGGGTGACGCCGCGACCGTCGTGATCAGGCCGGGACGGGGCTGGCGCGGCCACACGGCCGGTCAGTACGTGCGGATCGGGGTCGACGTCGACGGGCGGCGCCTGTGGCGTGCCTACTCCATCACCTCACCGACAGACCGCCAGGACGGCCGCATCACGATCACCGCGAAGGCGATCCCGGACGGCAAGGTCAGCAACCACCTCGTCCACAGGGCGACACCGGGCACGCTGATCCAGCTCGACCAGCCGACCGGTGACTTCGTGCTGCCGCAGGCCCGGCCCGCCAAGGTGCTCTACCTGACGGCCGGCAGCGGCATCACGCCCGTGATGGGCATGCTGCGCGACACCGAGTTCGACGACGTCGTCATGGTCCACTGCGCGCCGCAGCCGCAAGACGTGATCTTCCGCGACGAACTGCACGGCCTGGTCGCGGACAAGAAGCTGCGCCTCACCGAGGTGCACACCGCCACGGACGGCAGGCTCGACATCGCCCGTCTCGGCGAACTCGTGCCCGACTGGGCCGAGCGCGAGACCTGGGCCTGCGGGCCCGCGGGCCTGCTCGATGCCGCAGAGGAGCACTGGACCGAGCACGGCGTCCAAGAGCGCCTGCACACCGAACGGTTCCGCCCCCGCATCGTCGTCGCCGGCGACGACGGCGGCGAGGTCACGTTCAGCGCCACCGGCAAGACCGTCGACGCGGACGGCACCACGCCGTTGCTGGACATCGGCGAGGAAGCCGGCGTGCTCATGCCCTCCGGGTGCCGCATGGGCATCTGCTTCGGCTGCGTCACGCCGCTCAGGGCGGGCGCCGTCCGCGACCTGCGCACCGGCGAGATCACCGAGGCCGAGCCGGGCGTCCTCATCCAGACCTGCGTGTCCGCCGCGGCGGGCCCCTGCGACATCGAACGGTAGAAGCGCCTTGACCACCATCGACCCCACCGCCCACCTGACTGCGGAGCAGATCGAGGAGCTCGGCCGCGAGCTGGACGTGATCCGCGACGAGGTGATCGCCGACCGCGGCGAGAAGGACGCCGCCTACATCCGCAGGGTCATCTCGGCGCAGCGCAAGCTCGAGCTGGCCAGCAGGGGCGTGCTGCTGTTCTCGATCTTCCCGCCCGCGTGGCTGCTCGGCACCGCCGGCCTGTCCGTGGCGAAGATCATGGACAACATGGAGATCGGCCACAACGTCCTGCACGGCCAGTGGGACTGGATGCGGGACCCGAAGATCCACTCCACCACCTGGGAGTGGGACCACGTCTCGCCGGCCGATCAGTGGAAGCACTCGCACAACGAGCTGCACCACACGTACACCAACGTGATCGGCAAGGACAACGACCTCGGCTACGGCATCATGCGCGTCGACGAGGACCAGAAGTGGCACCCGCTCCACCTCGGTCAGCCGCTGTGGAACTTCGTCAACGCCTGCTTCTTCGAGTACGGCATCGCAGCGTACGACCTCGAACTCGGCAAGAACCTGCAGAAGCGCCACCGCAGGAACCCGGAGTTCCGCGCGCGGGCCAAGGCTGTGGGCCGCAAGATCCGCAAGCAGGTGCTCAAGGACTACGTGATCCATCCGCTGCTGTCGGGCCCGTCGTTCCTCACCACGCTCGCCGCCACGTTCACCGCGAACCTGGTCCGCAACATCTGGTCCCACTCGGTGATCATGTGCGGGCACTTCCCCGAGGGCGTACAGGTCTTCGAGCGCCAGTCGGTCAACGGCGAGACGCGCGGCCAGTGGTACCTGCGCCAGATGATGGGCTCGGCGAACATCAGCGGCAGCAGGGCCATGCACTTCATGACGGGCAACCTGTCTCACCAGATCGAGCATCACCTGTTCCCGGACCTGCCGAGCAACCGGTACGCCGAAGTCGCGGTGAAGGTGCGCGCGCTGTTCGAAAAGTACGAGCTGGAGTACGTCACCGGGCCGCTGCCCAAGCAGGTGCTCTCCGCGTGGCGCAAGGTCTTCCGGCTCTCGCTGCCGAACAAGAAGCCCAAGGGCAAGACACCGGCCCGCGAGAAGGAGCTGGTCGCGGCCTGATTCCCGGTATTGGTTCTCCGCGTGACGACATCCGCACGGGAGCCCTCGCCGCGCTCGACGGCCCGAAGAGCCGTCGGAGGCATGCGGCGGTTCGGGCCCAGCGTCTGATTCGGGCCCGCCGCCTGATTCGGGCCCAGCGTCTGATTCGGGCCCAGCGTCTGATTCGGGCCCGCCACCCGAGGAGCCGTCAGCGCAGCGCCGGGTGGTCGGCGACCACCGTGCAGGAGCCGGGGGCGATCTCGGTGAACCCGGCGTCGCGCACCAGCGGGAGCCCACTGGCCGTCAGCGCGGCCCAGCGGGCGGGGTCGGCGGTGCGGACGGCGAGCGCGAAGCCCGTTCCGGCCCACTCCTTGCGCTGGGTCTCGTCCAGCCGCCACCAGGCGAGCTGGGCGGCGTGACCGGTCTGGGCCATGGTCTTGCCCGCGCTCATCTCGAGCTCGGGGTTGAGCCAGAGCACCGGGACGGACGGGTCGGGGACCGGCAGTTCGAGGTCGTCCGGGTCGCTGAGGTCGGTACCGGAGACCTGGAGCTTCGCCAGCTCCTTCGGCCAGCCGTCCAGCGGGATCGGCGGGAAGACCCGCACCCGGGCCTGCTCGCCGGTGACCGTGATGCCGGGCAGTTCGCCCGTCTTGCGCCACTCGCCGCCGCGGGCCCGCCGGACCACCTTGCGGATCCGGGCGTCCTCCCAGGCCAGCACCGCCTCGGCCCACTCGCCCTCGCCGGTCGCGCGCGGGTCGGCGAGCAGGGTCAGCACCGCGCGGGCCGAGGTCTCCAGTGCGTCGGTCCGGGCCGGTGGGTCGGCCTTCTCCAGTTGGACCACCAGCGGCAGCACGTACTGCGGCCGGGAATCGCGGTCGTTGGGGTCGTCGGCCGGGCTCGGGGCGTCGAAGGGCGTGGTAGCTGAGGTCACCGGCCCAGGCTACCTGCGGTAGCCGCGGCCCGGGTCGCGCTCCTCGGCCTCCTCGTAGCTGAGGAACCAGCCCTCGGGGTGGGTGGCGGCGAGCAGGTTCTCCAGCCGGACGGCGGCGTCCTCCTCCGGGTCCTGGCCGGCCATGTCGTAGACCCCGAGCAGCTCGTCGGTGCAGCCCTCCCAGTCGTAGTCGTACAGGTCGGCGGGCAGCTCGCCCATCAGGTCCGCCACCGCCTGCGGCTGGGTGTTCAGCAGTGAGCGGGCGTCGGCGAGCGCGCAGCGCAGCGCCAGTTCCTCGCCGGGGCAGCGCGGCAGCGGCCACTCGCCGAGTCCGAGGTCCTCGGCCAGGTCGTCGAAGGTGCGGGCCATCGCGCGGCGCCAGGCCCGGTGCATCCGCCAGCTGGTCCGGGGGAGCCGGGCGAAGACCGCCCACTCCTGGTCCTCGCCCTCGATCACCGGTTCGTCGCCGTGTTCCTCGAGGTCGTCGTAGGCGGCGTCGGCGAGCGCGAGCAGCTGGGTGTGCAGCAGGCAGGCGGTGCGCGGGGTGAGGGTCCAGTCGCCCGCCTCGCCGTCCTCGCCGTCCAGCGGGAAGAGTTCGGCGAAGTCGGGGGCGAAGTCGTCGGTGGTGCTGATCTCCAGGGTGCCGCCGAGCGCCTCGATGCCCGGCAGCGCGCCGATCAGCCGGTCCGGGTGGAGCAGCGCGCCGAGTGCGGCGTGCGGGTCCTCGGACACCTCGCGCAGCAGCTCCATGCGTTGCGCGGCGGGGTCGATCCCGGAGAAGTCGAGCTCCTCGACAGCGGCGACGGCGGCGGCGCGCAACGCGGGCCAGTCGGTGACCCGGATCCCGAGGACCACGGTCGCCTCGATCTCCAGCGCCCCCGGATTGTCCGTCGCGCCCGGCCCCTGCGGATGATCACTACGCTCGCCCATGCGCTAACGGTACGGCTTTTCGCAGCGGTGCTCACCGCCCTGGTCCAGGTTTTCGGGCTCGACGCCATCGAGTGGCGCTGCCGGGATCGGGGCGAGCGGGCGCGCAGGATGGGGGGATGAGCAACCTCGACGAGTACGGTGGCGGTCCCGGGCCGGGTACGGACGTGCTGGTGGTCACCACCAACGACGTGCCGGGACACCGGGTGGACAAGGTGATCGGGGAGGTCTTCGGGCTCACGGTGCGCAGTCGGCACCTGGGCACGCAGATCGGTGCCTCGTTCAAGTCGATGCTGGGCGGGGAGCTGAAGGGTCTGACGAAGACCCTGGTGGAGTCGCGGAACCAGGCGATGGAACGGCTGGTCGAGCAGGCCAGGGCGCGCGGCGCGAACGCGGTCCTGGCGATGCGCTTCGACGTCACGGAGGCGGCGGATCTGGGGACGGAGATCTGCGCGTACGGGACGGCCGTGGTGATCAGCCCGGCGGGATGAGCCCCCGATGACCCCCTGATGCCCCCCGATGACTGCGGGATGATTAGCCGCGCCCGGGATGTTTCACGGGCGTGACTGTTGATGCGGCAACCAAAGTCGACGTGGTCGTGATCGGCGCGGGTCAGGCCGGCCTCTCCGCCGCCTACCACCTGCGCCGGCGCGGCTTCGCGCCGTACCGCGACTTCGTGGTGCTGGACGCCGACCGCGCGCCGGGCGGTGCCTGGGCGCACCGCTCGCCCTCACTGCGGATGGCCACGGTGCACGGTTTTCACGACCTGCCGGACTTCGAGCTGCCGCCGCCCGACCCGGACGCGCCCGCCCGCGAGGTGGTGCCCGGGTACTTCGCCGCGTACGAGGCCCGGCACGCGCTGCCGGTGGTGCGCCCGGCCAGAGTGAGCGCGGTGCGTGAGGCCGGTGGGCGGCTGCTGGTGGAGTCCTCCGCCGGCGACTGGTCGGCCCGTGCCCTGATCAACGCCACCGGGACCTGGACCCGCCCGTTCCTCCCCCACTACCCCGGCCGGTTCGCCGGCCGGCAGCTGCACTACGCCGACTACCGGGGACCGGCGGGCTTCGCCGGGCAGCGCGTCGTGGTGGTGGGCGGCGGCGCCTCGGCGATCCAGGTGCTCTCGGAGCTGGCCGAGGTCGCCGAGACGGTCTGGGTGACCCGGCACGAGCCGGTCTTCCGGAACGGGCCGTTCAGTCCGGAGGCGGGGCGCGCGGCGGTGGCCCTGGTCGAGCAGCGGGTGCGCGAGGGCCTGCCGGTGCGCAGCGTGGTGAGCGTGACCGGGCTCGGCCCCTCGGTGGCGCTGCGCCGGGCCGAACAGCTCGGCGCGCTGCACCGGCGCCCGATGTTCGACCGGCTGACCGAGCACGGCGTCGCCTGGGGCGACACCGAGCTGGCGGTGGACGCGATCGTCTGGGCGACCGGCTTCCGGTCCGAGGTCGGCCACCTGGCACCGCTCGGGCTGCGCGAGCCGGGCGGCGGGATCCGGCTGGACGGCACCCGGGCGGCCGCCGACCCACGGGTGCACCTGGTGGGGTACGGGCCCTCGGCGAGCACCATCGGCGCGAACCGGGCGGGACGGGCGGCGGTGAACGGGATCGTCAAGCTGATCGGCGCTCCTGAGCAAGCGCTCACTCAGGCAGAGCAAGCGCTCGCTCAGGCAGAGCAAGCGCTCGGCCAGCGCGAACAAGCGCTTGCTCAGGCGTCGTAGTCCACCGTCACCCGGTCCGAGACCGGGCGGGCCTGACAGGTCAGCACATAACCCGCCGCCAGCTCCTTCTCCTCCAGCGCGAAGTTGCGCCGCATCTCCACCTCGCCCTCGGTCACCAGCGCCCGGCAGGTGCCGCAGACCCCGCCCTTGCAGGCGAACGGCAGGTCCGGGCGGGAGTGCTGGGCGCCGTCCAGCACACTGCGCTCGCGCGGCAGTCGCAGCGTGCTGCGCCGCCCGTCGAGCACCACGGTGACCTCGGCGAAGCCCTCCTCGTCGGGCTCCTGCTCCGCCGGGCGGTCCGCGATCGGCTCGTCCTCGGCGTGGAACAGCTCCTGGTGCACCCGCTCCGGCGCCACCCCGAGCGAGCCGAGCAGCGCCCGCGCCTCGGCCACCATGCCGAACGGCCCGCAGAGCCACCAGTGACCCACCGCCGGGACGTCCACCAGGGCGGTGAGCAGCGCGCGCACCCGCTCGGTGTCCAGCCGGCCGCTGAGCAGCTCGGCGTCCCTGGCCTCCCGGGAGAGCACGTGCAGCAGCTCGAACCGGTCGAGGTAGCGGTCCTTCAGGTCGGCCAGCTCGTCGGCGAACATCACCGTGTCGCTGCGCCGGTTGCCGTAGAGCAGGGTCACGGTCGACTCGGGGTGGGCGGCCAGCACGGTGGCCGCGATCGAGAGCATCGGGGTGATCCCGGAGCCGGCCGCGAGCAGTACGTGCCGGGCCGGGACGCTCAGGTCGGCGGTGAACGCGCCCCCGGGCGGCAGCACCTCGACGGTGTCCCCGACGGCGGCGCGGCGGACCAGCTGCCCGGAGAAGAGCCCGCCCGGCACCTCGCGCACCGCGATCCGCAGCGGCCCGCCGACCGGCGAGCAGATCGAGTAGGAGCGCCGCTCGTCGGCCCCGTCCGCGAGCTGACGCAGCGTCAGGCTCTGGCCGGCCTTGAACTCGAAGTCGGCGACCAGTGGGGCCGGGACCTCGAAGGTGACGGCCACGGCGTCGTCGCAGAGCCGGTCCAGGGCGGCGATCCGCAGGGGGTGGAACTGCGCGCGGCGGGTCGCCATCAGATCTCCTTCATGCGTTCGAACGGCTCCCGGCAGGCCCGGCAGCGCCAGAGCGCCTTGCAGGCGGTGGAGCCGAACCGGGACAGCTCCTCGGTGTCGCCGGAGCCGCACTGCGGGCAGTGCACGGCCAGCCGGGTGCGGCCGAGCCGGAGCAGCCCGGCCGGGCCGGGCGGGGCGATGCCGGCGGCGGCCAGCTTGGCGCGGCCCGCCGGGGTGATCAGGTCGGTGCTCCACGGCGGGTCCAACCGCAGCCGGACCTCGACCTCGGTGAAGCCGGCCCGCTCCAGCCGGTGCCGCACGTCGGCGGCCATCTCGGCGACGGCCGGACAGCCGGAGTAGGTCGGGGTGAGCCAGACCGTGACGGTCGGCCCGTCCTGCTCGACCTCGGCCAGCACGCCGAGCTCGGCGAGCGTGAGCATCGGCAGCTCGGGGTCGGGGACGGCGCCGGCGAGCTCGGCGGCGTGCCGGGCGGCCAGGGTGGTCACCATGTCGGCCTCCGGTGCGCACGGGCCGGCCGCGCGGGCCCGGCCGGGGTGGTCACCATGTCGCCCCCGGGTGTTCGCGGGCCACGCACTGCAGTTCGGCGAGCAGCCGGCCGAGCGCCTCGGTGTGCACGCCCTCGCGCCCGGCCCGGCCGCCGACCCGGGCCAGCGCCCGGCCGGCGGGGACGGTCAGGGTGGCCCGCTCGATCGCCTCGGTCAGCGAGGCCAGCACGGCGGGGCGCAGCTGGGCCGGGTCCAGGCCGAGGCGCAGCTCCACCTCGTGCGCGGTGAACAGCTCGTCGAGCAGCGGCCAGACGGCGTCCAGGCCGGCCTGCATCCGCTGCGCCGAGTACGGCGTGCCGTCGCCCAGGCGCAGCAGCCAGGCGGTGGCGTACTCCTGGTGGTAGGCGAGTTCCTTGACGCCGCGGGCGGCCACCGAGCGCACCACGGCGTCCGGGGCCCGGTCGGCGAGCAGCTCGTAGAGCGCCCGGCGGGCGGTGGCGAAGAGCAGCAGCCGGGCGATCGAGTAGGCGAAGTCGCCGTTCTCGGTCTCGACCAGGCGGACGTTGTGGAACTCGTGCTCGGCCCGCCAGTAGGCGAAGTCGTCCTCGGTGCGGCCGCTGCCGTCGGCCTGGCCGGCCCGGGTGAGCAGCAGCCGGGCCTGGCCGAGCAGGTCGAGGCCGAGGTTGGCCAGCGCCACCTCCTCCTCCAGCTCGGGCGCCCGGGTGCACCACTCGATCAGGCGCTGGGCCAGGATCAGGGCGTCGTCGCCGAGCAGTTGGCAGTAGAGCGAGAGGTCGGCCCCGTCGACGCCGGGTGCGAGCGCGGTGTCGACGCCGAGCAGCGGGTCGGCGAAGCCGGTGCCGTAGGCCCAGCGGGCCTCGGCCTCGTGGTCACCCTCGGCGAGGGTGAGGTAGACGTGATCGTCCGTCATCGGTGGCTGCCCAATCAGCTCGAGGGCCCGGTCAGATGTGCGGGACATCCTCGGGAATGTCGTAGAAGGTGGGGTGGCGGTAGACCTTGTCGCCGCTGGGCTCGAAGAACGGGTCGCGCTCGTCGGGGGCGGCGGCGGTGATCGCGGTGGACGGGACCACCCAGAGGCTGACGCCCTCGTTGCGCCGGGTGTACAGGTCCCGGGCGGCGAGCAGCGCCATCCGGTCGTCGGGGGCGTGCAGCGAGCCGACGTGCACGTGGTTGAGGCCGCGCCGGGGGCGGACGAAGACCTCGTAGAGCGGCCAGGACTGGTCAGGCATTGCGTTCGTTCTCCTTCTGCGCGTACGCCACCGCGGCCTCGCGGACCCAGGCGCCCTCCTCGTGGGCGGTCCGGCGGACCTCGATCCGCTGGGTGTTGCAGGGTCCGTCGCCCTTGATCACCCGCATCAGCTCGGACCAGTCGGGCTCGCCGAAGTCCCAGCTGCCGCGCTCCTCGTTCCAGCTGAGCTCCGGGTCGGGCAGGGTGACGCCGAGGTGTTCGGCCTGCGGGACCGTCATGTCGACAAATCGCCGCCGCAGCTCGTCATTGGTGTGCCGCTTGATCCGCCAGGCCATCGACTGGGCGGTGTTCGGCGAGTCGCCGTCCGGCGGGCCGAACATCATCAGCGACGGCCACCACCAGCGGTCCACCGCGTCCTGCACCATCGCCCGCTGCGCCTCGGTGCCGCGCATCAGGGTCATCAGCAGCTCGTAGCCCTGCCGCTGGTGGAAGGACTCCTCCTTGCAGACCCGCACCATGGCCCGGGCGTACGGACCGTAGCTGCAGCGGCAGAGCGGGACCTGGTTGCAGATCGCCGCGCCGTCCACCAGCCAGCCGATCACGCCGACGTCGGCGAAGTTCAGGGTGGGGTAGTTGAAGATCGAGGAGTACTTCTGCCGGCCGCTGATCAGCTTCTCGGTCAGCTCCGCCCGGTCCACCCCGAGGGTCTCGGCCGCGGCGTAGAGGTAGAGCCCGTGGCCGGCCTCGTCCTGGGCCTTGGCCAGCAGGATCGCCTTGCGGCGCAGCGAGGGGGCCCGGGTGAGCCAGTTGCCCTCGGGCTGCATGCCGATGATCTCGGAGTGCGCGTGCTGGGCGATCTGGCGGATCAGGGTGGCCCGGTAGGCCTCCGGCATCCAGTCCCGCGGCTCGATCCGCTGCTCGGCGGCGATCACCGCCTCGAAGCGCTCGGCGAGTTCGGCGCTCTGCGCCGGATCCGAAGGCTCCGCCGTCTGCACTGGCACCATCACCACTCCTCCCGACTGACCGTTCGGTCGGTTCCATTGTGTAGCCAGTGACCTACTGATGACAAGAACCGAAAAGGAGCGGGCCCGAAGGACCCGCTCCTTTTCGGTGACCTACCGCGGCGATCTGCTACTGGCCACGACCGCGCAGCGGTTCGGGCGCCGCCCCAGGACGGCTGCGCAACCGCGGCAGCGGCACCGCGAGCAGCCCGGCCAGCAGGGCGATCCGCGGCGCCAGCTGGTCCAGCTTGATCCGCTCGTCCCTGGCGTGCGCCCCCGCGCCGAGCGCGCCGAGGCCGTCCAGGGTCGGCAGGCCGCGGGCTCCGGCCAGGTTGGTGTCCCCGGCCCCGCCGGCCGGCGCGCCGTCCAGCTGCAGCCCGAGCGCGGCGGCCAGCGAGCGGACGTGCCGCAGCAGCAGGTTGTTGCCGGACCGCTCGACCCAGGCCGGCCGGCTGGACAGCACCTCGGTGCGGACCAGCGCTCCCGGGCGCAGCGCGGTCAGGTGGGCCAGCGTGTCCAACGTGCTGGCCTGCGCCTCCGGCGTCGAGAAGCGCAGCCCGAGCTCGGCCTCCGCCTGCCCGGCCACCACGTTCGCCCGGGTCCCGCCACGGATCCGGCCGGTGTTGAGCTCGGTGCCCGGCTGGTGGCCCAGCTGGTCCCGGACCGCGACCAGCTGGTCCACCAGCTCGTCCACGGCCGAGGTGCCGTCCTCGGGGTGACTGCCGGCGTGCGCCTCATGGCCGGTCACCATCAGCCGCACCCGGGTGGAGCCGCGGCGGGCGGTCTTCAGGCGGCCGTCCTCGTGCGGCGGTTCCAGGCCCAGGACGGCGGCGGCGCCGGGGAGCTGGCGCTCCACCACGCGGCGGCCGTCCGGGCTGCCGACCTCCTCGTCCGCGGTCACCACCACCCGCACCGTGCGGTGCGGTCGCAACCCCAGGTCGGCGAGGAGGGCGAAGGCGCCTTCGAGAAGGGCCAGACCGGCCTTCATGTCGAGCACGCCAGGGCCGCTGAGCACACCGTCGTGCTCGGTCACCGGCCAGTCGGCCAGGGTCCCGGCCGGCCAGACGGTGTCGTGGTGGCCGACGAAGAGCAGGTGCGGAAGGCTCTCGTCCTGTCCTGGCCACTGCAGCAGGAGGTGGTCGCCGGCCGCGCCCGCCACCCGACGGGCCTCGGCGCCGGTCGCCCGGTACCCGGCCATCAGCTCCTCGGCCAGCCGGTTGAGCCGCTCGGCGTCGCCGCTCGGGGACTCGATCTCGGCCAGCTCGGTACAGCGGCGGCGGACCGCGCCGGAGAGCGTCCGG